>NZ_JANIFL010000014.1:0-240580 GCF_024518695.1 Mesorhizobium sp. LMG17149 | reverse complement strand
CCAAGCGACTATTCGGTCGTGCGTGACAAAGGCGAAGATCCCAAGCTCATTGACGGTTGTAGCCGGAGGGGCAGCGGGCGACTTCGCCAAGCCTCGGGCCGGATGGCCATCGGCCCGAGGCTCAATCGCTTCCATCGCACATAATCATCTCGTGCAGATACAAGGGGCGGCGCAAACCAAAGATCTTTAAGTCGATGCGCTGTGCGACGTGGTTTCAACGCGACGCACGATCGCTTTGAAAGCTCGGCCGGCTCAGATCACCGAATCCGTCCAGCGCACGATTTGCCCGGCGGCGTCGCCGAACGCCTTGTCGAGCGCGCTGACATAGGCAGGATTGCCGCTGCCCGAGACGGGTGCGGCTGCGGTGAAGCTCTTGGAGGCACGGACCTCGCCGTTGCGATCGTTCAGGATCCGCACGAACAGATCGACCTCGGCATGTTCGCCGCCGTCGACACGCACCTCGAAGGACCGGATTTCGACGATCACCTGATAGTCGATCGCCAGGCCCTCGCCCGGCTTCCCGACGCCGGCAAAGCTGCCTGAACGCTGGAAGGTCTCGGCCAGCCGCGCCTGCACGATCAGCGGCAGCCGGTCGGCCCATTGCGCGCCCTTGAGATACTGGATCGACCGATCCGACGGCTTGATGACGATATTCTGGCTGTCCAGCGCCTTGAGCGCCGACGGCTGCGCGATCAGGATCTGGCGGCGGCTATGGCCATGCGCGTCGACCGAAGGCGCCGACAGTTCGAACGTATCGAGCGGCGCGGGCTTGCCGCCCAACGCCGCGCAGCCGGCCAGCGTCAAGGCAAGCAGTGCCGCAGCCGATGTCAACCCGCCCGTTTTCACCCACACAGACTTCACGCGCGATCCCCGTTGTCCCCGGATCGTAAGATCGACCCGCTTTCGCGGCTCATGTTTCTGGGGCGCGCCGTCGCCGAAGTCAACGCCGCGCCCTGCCATCGAATTGCCGAACCTCGCCGTCGCCACCCGAAAGGATGCGCTGCGGATTGCGGCTGAGATCGGTCACCGCCTCCTCGATGCGGCTGATCGAACGGCGGCTGTCCTGCACCAAAGCCTCGACATTCGAAAGCCCCTGTCCCGAGAAGCGCGCCAGATTGTCGGTGATGACGCCAAGGCGCGAATTCAGCGTGTCGGCCACCTGCTTGAACGACTTAAGCGTGTTCCTGGCATCGGCCATCAAGCCGTCGGCCTGCCCCGACCCGAGCAAGGTATCGACCTTGGCAAGAATGCCATCGACGCGTACCGAGGCATCGTTGAGCCGTTGCGCGAGCTGCTTTGCGTCCTTGATCGTCTGGTCGATGTCGTCGGCCCGGTTGGCGAACTTGTGGGTCACCTCCGCGATGTCGGCGGCGGCCTTGTCGGCGCTCTCGCTGGCCTTTTGGATGTTGGCGAGCGCCGAGCGCACTTGTGCGGGATCGATACCGTCGAGCACGTTGTCGACCTTGGCCAGCGTGCCTTGCGTCTGCTTGGCGAAATCGTTGACCGACCCCACGGCCGTATCGACGTTCTTGATTACGCCGTCGAGCTGCTTCGACGTCTCCTTGAGGTTACCGGTTACCGCGTCGACATTGGCGACGATGCTCTTGATCTTGTCCTTGTCGACGGCGTTGAGAAGGCCTTCGGCTGCTTTCAGCGTGCCGTCGAGTTTGCCGGAAACGCCTTTAAGCTCATCCGCCAGCGTGCTGGCGGCGGACAGGAATTTGTCGATGCCATCCGAATTCTTGGCCAGCGCATCGGAGAAGGTCTGAACATTCTGGACGGTCTGCGTCAGCGGCCCGCGAACGTCCCTGGTGAAGCCTTCGAGCTCGGTCAGCACCTTGTCGGCGCGGGTGAAGATATTCTGCGCCGTCTGCAAGAGGTTGGTCACCGCCGACGGGTTGGCGACGATCTCGGCGACCTTGCCTTCCTTTTCCGCCTGGTCGAGGAGTTTCACTTCCTTGGGGTCGGCGCCCTTGAGCTCGATGTTGGCCTGCCCGGTCAGGCCGGCAAGCCCGATATCGGCTTGCGTCGATTTGGTGATCGGCGTCATGCGGTCGATCTCGGTATCGGCGATGGCAACCGTCGGATTGTCGACGTCGATATAGACGCGCTTGACGTCGCCGACCTTGACGCCGTTGAACAGCACGAAACTGCCGCGGCCAAGCCCGGACGCAGAGCCCGGAATGCGCACGCGCAGCAACGTCGTCTCGCCCTTGTCGCCGATGGCCGCCGTCCAATAGACGAAGGCAAACGCCGCCAGGATCGCAGCCAGCGTGAAGATGCCGACAATGACGTAGTTGGCTCTAGTTTCCATTGTCCCACTTATGGCTATGCGCGCGCCGCAAGATCAAGTTGCCGGGCGCGTTTTCCGCGGAAATAGGACTTTACCCACGGTTCCTCGCTCTTCAGCATGTCGTCGATGGTGCCTTCGACCAGCACTTTCTTCTTGCCGAGCACGGCCACCCGGTCGCAAGCGGTGAACAGCGTGTCGAGATCGTGCGTCACCATGTAGACGGTCAGATCCATCGTATCGCGCAGCTTGACCACCAGCTCGTCGAACTCCGCCGCGCTGATCGGATCGAGGCCCGATGTCGGCTCGTCGAGGAAGACGATGTCGGGATCGAGCGCGAGCGCCCGGGCCAGCGCGGCGCGCTTGATCATGCCGCCGGACAGTTCGGACGGGAATTTCTGCGCTGCATCGGGCGGCAGCCCGACCAGCTCGATCTTGAGCATCGCCAGTTCGTCCATCAGCTTTCGCGGCAGGTCGAGATATTCGCGCATCGGCACCTGGACGTTTTCCTGCACTGTCAGCGCCGAGAACAGCGCGCCGTGCTGGAACAGCACGCCAAGTCGCATGTCGATGCGAAGACGCTCGGCATCATCAGCTTTCTCGACATCGACGCCGAACAGCTTGATCGTACCCGACTGCTTGCGCGTCAGGCCGAGAATGGTGCGCAGCAGAACGGATTTACCAGCACCCGAGGCACCGACAAATCCAAGGATTTCGCCGCGCCTTATGTCGAGCGACAGTCTGTCGAGGATAAGCTTGTCGGCGAAGGACACGCTGATGTCGTGCGCGGATAGCACGATGTCGCCCTCGCCCGCCTCATCCGCCAATGCGCCCGCCCTTTTCCTGTTTCGCAGCTTCATCTCAGAACTCGATCGCTGCGTAGAACATGGCAAAAAGTCCGTCGAGGATGATGACGACGAAGATCGACTTCACAACCGAAGCGGTAACATGCTGGCCGAGCGATTCGGCGCTGCCGCCGACCTTCATGCCTTCGACCGAGGCAATCGTGCCGATGATCATGGCCATGAACGGCGCCTTGATCAGGCCGGCAAAGATGGTGCTGAGATCGATGGCGACGCGCAACCGGTCGATGAAGGCGGCGGGCGGGATGTCGGAATAGAGCCAGGCAGCCAGTATGCCGCCGCCGAGTGCGGCGAAATTGGCGATGATGGTCAGGCACGGCAAGGCGATGACCAGCGCCACGAGCCGGGGAAAGACCAGGACGCCGATCGGGTTGAGCCCGATGACCTTCAGCGCGTCGACCTCCTCGCGCATCTTCATCGAGCCGATCTCGGCAGTGATCGCGCTGCCGGAGCGGCCGGCGATCATGATTGCCGTCATCAGCACGCCAAGCTCGCGCAGGATCAGCACGCCGACCAGGTCGACGACGAAGATATCGGCGCCGAAATAGCTGAGCTGATAGGCGCCTTGCTGGGCAACGATGGCGCCGACGATCGCCGACATCAGCACCACCACCGGAATGGCGCCGACGCCCATGCGGTCGATCTGGTTGAAAATCGCCGCCGGGTTGACGGCATGGCCACGGCCGAGCTTCATCTGCGCGCCACGGATGGTGGCGCCGAGGATGTTCATCGAGGCGAGAAAATCGTCGCGCATCTCGTAGACCCGGCGGCCAACCGCCTCCAGCGCGCGAATGACGATGTTGGGCGGCCGCGCCGGGCCGGATTCGGGTTCGCGCCGCACGGCCTCGCCGACAGCTTCGAGCAGGATCGAAGCGATCTCGCTCTGGCCTTGCATCTGGATCTCGACGCCCTTCTTCTCGAAGGCGCTGACCAGCCGGTCGATCAGCCAGGCGCCGGCGGTGTCCATCTTCTCGATCTTGGAAACATCGAGCGCCAAGGTTTTGAAGCCGCTTCGCTTTTCGATCTTGCGCATGTCGGCGTCGATGAGCGCGACGGTCCTTGTGGTCCAGATTCCGGAGAAAGCGCAGCCAAGAACGCCGTCCTCCTCGCCGATCGCCACGCGCGGTTCGTGGTCAGCCTCCCCTGCGGTCGTGCCGCTTGCGTCGCGCTTGCCGATGGTCAACATGGCGTCCTGTTTAGCCTGACGGGTCTGACCTGTCGATTTGCCGACAACGCTTGTCGCACAGCAGGAGCAGAAAAATATGGCGCGTGTCATTTCGGTCGAGGCCGAGCGTTTTCCCATCGCCGGAACCTTCACCATTTCGCGAGGTTCCAAGACCGAAGCCGAGGTGATCTCCTGCACGATCGGCGAGGGCGGCCACCTCGGCCGTGGCGAATGCGTCCCCTACAAGCGCTATGGCGAGACCATGGAGGGCGTGCGGGACGCGATCGAGGCCATGCGCGGCCGGATCGCCGGTGGCATCAGCCGGACCGCCTTGCTCGATGCCATGCCGGCCGGAGCCGCCCGCAACGCCATAGACTGCGCCCTGTGGGACCTGGAGGCAAAGCTCAGCGGAACCTCGGTAGCAGTCGCGATAGGTGCTCTTCCCTTGCAGGCGCTCGAAACCGCCTACACGCTGTCGCTGGGCGAGCCGGAGGCGATGGCGGCGCAGGCTCGCGCCAATGCGGCGCGGCCGCTGCTCAAGGTCAAGATCGGCGGCGACAACGACATCGCCCGCATCCGCGCGGTCAGGCAGGCAGCGCCAGACAGCCGCATCATCCTCGACGCCAATGAGGGCTGGAGCGACGACAACATCGTTGCGAACCTAGCCTTTGCCGCCGAACAAGGCATCGCGCTGATCGAGCAGCCGCTGCCGGCCGGTCATGACGAAATCCTGCGCCATATCGCCCATCCCGTGCCGATCTGCGCCGATGAAAGCGTGCACGAGGCTGAGAATCTCGAAGCGCTTGTCGGTCTCTACGATGCCGTCAACATCAAGCTCGACAAGTCGGGGGGCCTGACTGCGGCACTGGTGCTGCGCGATCGCGCCCGCGAACTCGGTTTCGGCGTGATGGTCGGCTGCATGGTCGGCACGTCATTGGCGATGGCGCCAGCGGTGCTGCTTGCCCAGCATGCCGATTTCGTCGACCTCGACGGTCCGCTGCTGCTTGCCCGCGACCGGGTACCGGGCCTTGTCTACCAGGGATCGATGGTGTCACCGCCCGATGTGGCGCTGTGGGGCTGAGCGCGCTGCAAGGCCGATCAGCACGAGGCCGATCAAGGCGATCGGGATCATGGCAAAGAAGCCGTCCACGCCGAGATGGTCGTAGAGCGGGCCGGACGCCAGCGTCACCACCGCCATGAAGAAGCCGTTGGAGAAATAGGCAATGCCTTGCGCGGCACCTGTCCGCTCCTCGGAGACGGTTTCGCCGATCATCTTCTGCAGGCCGATCAGCCCAAGCGCCACCGAGACCGAGTGCAGCGACTGGACACCGAAGAAACCGGGAATGCCGAGGCCGAGCGGCCAGACCAGCGGAAAGGCGATCCAGCGCACGATGGAGCCGATCCCCGCCATCACCATGATCGACACGACGGAGAACCGGTCAAAAAAGCGGGTGAACATCATGAACATGCAGACTTCCGACACCACGCCCCAAGCCCATAAGAGACCGACAACCGAATCGCTGAGGCCGATCGATTTCCAGTAGATGGAGACGAAACCGTATAGGAATGCGTGGCTGGCGGTGATGACGCCGACGCCGACGGAAAAATACAGGAAATACGGGTTGAGAAGCTTCGGCGCCGAATGCTGGATATCGGTGGCCGACAGCGGTGAGGCGCGCCGCGGACGGCCTAGACGGGGCGCCAGCAGGCCAGCGGCAAGGGCCGCGGCAAACGCCGCCAGAATGATAACCGGAACGGCCTGCGAGCCGGTTGCCGACAGAATGAAACCGCCGGCGACATTGGCGCAGAGATAGGAGATCGAGCCCCATTTGCGCATGCTTGTGTAGTTCGAACCGAAGCGGCGGACACCCGAAAGCGCCAGCGAATCGGCGATCGGCGAATGCGGCGTCCAAACAATGGTCAGCGCCAATGAGACCGCCAGCACCATCGCATAGGTCGGTGGCAGGAAATAGCCTGCCGACAGGAGCAGTGATGCAGCCATCAGCGCGACATAGACATCGGCGCGGTCCCTGGCACGGTCGGCCAGCGCGGTCAGCAACGGCGTCGTCACCACGCGCAGGAACATCGGCGCCGCCAGAATGACGGCGATCTGCTCGGCGTGAAAACCCTTGGCCTGCAGCCACAGTGGAAAATAAGGCAAATGCGTTCCGAGCGGCACGTACAGCGTCGCGAAGATCAGGCTCATGCGCAGTTCGAAATGGCGCGGCTTGACGAGTTGTTCGGGCGAGAGCTGCGGCAGGGCCATGAATCGATCCAATCGCGCTGTATTCGACCGGACGGTAACGCGTATCGATCCCTTAACATGGACGAAAACCGGACGAAACCGGTTGGACTAAATTGATCGATTCCGAAGCCCGAAAAAGACTTCGGACTATGCCGCCTGCCCTACCCGGTCCGCGATGAGCAACGGGACAAAGGGCTCGTCCGGCGCTTCTGGCAGCACCTGCGCCCAGGTCAGGATTTCCATGCGGCCGTCAAAATGCTCGACCACGGCCGTGCAGCTTTCCACCCAGTCGCCGGTGTTGATGTACTGGACATCGCCAAAATTCTCGATGACGGCATGATGGATGTGGCCGCAAATGACGCCGTCGACGTGTGAACGACGCGCCTCATCCGCAAGCATGGTCTGGAACGAGCCGATGAAGTTCACCGCTTTCTTGACGTTGTGCTTGGCCCAGGACGAAAACGACCAATACGGCAGGCCGAGCAGTTGCCGCAGCCGCGTCACCACCCGATTGACCAGCATGGCCGCGTCATAGGCATGGTCGCCGAGATAGGCCAGCCAGCGCGCATTGTGGACCACGGTGTCGAACTGGTCGCCATGGATGACGAGCAGGCGCTTGCCGTCGGCGGTCTCGTGGATGGCACGGTCGGCGACAACGATGCCGCCGAAATGCACGCCCTGGAACTGGCGGGCGAACTCGTCATGGTTGCCGGCGATGTAGGTGATGTTGGCGCCCTTGCGCGCCTTGCGCAGCAGTTTCTGCACGACGTCATTGTGGCTTTGCGGCCAGTGCCAGCTCCGCCGCAGCCGCCAGCCGTCGACGATGTCGCCCACCAGATAGATGATATCGGCATCGTGATATCGAAGGAAATCGATCAGGAACTCGGCCTTGGCCGCCTTCGAGCCCAGATGGACATCGGAAATGAACATGCTGCGGAAAGTGCGGGGCTCTTGGCCGGACATCGCGATTTCACCGTTGCTTTCGGGAGCCTATGCCCCGATTCATGCAACAACCGTATGACGGTTGCGATTGGTCCAGCCGAAGGACTAGCTTGCCGGCCAAATCACAGGAGAAATCGTCATGGATCTCGGTATCCGCGGAAAGAAGGCCATCATCTGCGCTTCGAGCAAGGGACTTGGGCGCGGTTGCGCCATGGCGCTGGCCGAGGCCGGCTGCGATGTCGTGGTCAACGGGCGCAACGCCGAACTGGTGGCGAAAACCGCCGCGGAGTTGCGCGAGCGATATGGCGTCACGGTGACGGAAGTCGTCGGCGACGTTTCGAAGCCGGAGGTGCAGAAGGCGCTGCTCGCGGCCTGTCCCGAGCCGGATATCCTGGTCAACAACAATGGCGGCCCGCCGCTTCGCGATTTCCGCACGCTCGATCGCGAAAAGATCCTCGAAGGCGTCACCCAGAACATGGTGACGCCGATCGAGCTGGTCCAGGCTGTCCTTGACGGCATGGCGGCGCGCGGCTTCGGCCGCATCGTCAACATCACATCGCTGTCGGTCTATGTGCCCATTCCCGGCCTCGACCTGTCGTCCGGCGCGCGCGCCGGCCTGACCTCGTTTCTTGCCGGCGTGGCCAGAACGGTGATCGACCGCAACGTGACGATCAACAGTCTTTTGCCGGGCAAGCTCGACACCGACCGGCTGCGCGGCCCGCATGAAGCCGGCAGCGTAGAAAGCCCTGAGGCCGCGGCCGCGCGCAAGACCCGCATCAGCGCCGACGTTCCGGCCAAGCGGCTCGGCACGCCGGAAGAATTCGGCCAGATCTGCGCCTTCCTGTGCTCGGTCCATGCGGGCTATCTGACCGGGCAGAACATACCGGTCGATGGTGGTCTCTACGTCAGCGCCTTTTGATCAACTTGTCCGTGAAACTGTAGGAGCCGTCCGTTAGAGAATCGGCATAAGCATTTGATCATTAGCGACTTTCTACGCGCCGCCGGGTAAAGCTGCCGGCGCGTCAATTAGCGTCGCGAAAAACCACGGCTGCATGCTAAAAGGGAATCTCCAGCCAGATTTCGAGGGAGCGGCCGCATGGAAGGCGAGAGCAAAAAGACGGCACGTTCGGACCTCGACGAAGCCGCCCTCTACTTCCACAAGCACCCAAGGCCGGGCAAACTCGAGATCCAGGCGACCAAGCCGCTCGGCAATCAGCGCGACCTCGCGCTCGCCTATTCGCCTGGCGTCGCCGCCCCTTGCCTGGAAATCCGCGACGACCCGGCGACCGCCGCCGACTACACCGCACGCGCCAATCTGGTCGGCGTCGTCACCAACGGATCGGCGGTGCTCGGCCTCGGCAATATCGGCCCGCTGGCCTCCAAGCCGGTGATGGAAGGCAAGGCCGTCCTGTTCAAGAAGTTCGCCGGCATCGATGTCTTCGACATAGAGATCGACGCGCCGGGGATCGAGCGCATGGTCGAGACGATCTCGGCGCTGGAGCCGACTTTCGGCGGCATCAACCTCGAAGACATCAAGGCACCGGAATGCTTCGAGGTCGAGGAACAGTTGAAGGCGCGCATGAAGATACCGGTGTTCCACGACGACCAGCATGGCACCGCCATCATCGTCGCTGCCGCCGTGCTCAACGGGCTGGAATTCGCCGGCAAGACCATATCGGACATCAAGATCGTCACCTCCGGCGCCGGGGCTGCCGCCCTTGCTTGTCTCAACCTGCTGGTCTCGCTCGGCGCCAAGGTCGAAAACATCTGGGTCACCGACCGTTTCGGCGTCGCCTACAAGGGCCGCGTCGACGAGATGGATCGCTGGAAAGACCCTTATGTGAAGGACACCGAGGCGCGCACGCTGGCCGACGTCATATCGGGCGCCGATGTCTTCCTCGGCCTCTCGGCGGCAGGCGTGCTGAAGCCGGAACTGCTTGAGCACATGGCGCCAAAACCGCTGATCCTGGCGCTGGCCAACCCCAATCCGGAGATCATGCCGGAAACGGCGCGTGCGGCGCGTCCCGATGCGATGATCTGCACAGGCAGGTCCGATTTTCCCAATCAGGTCAACAACGTACTGTGTTTTCCTTACATCTTCCGCGGCGCGCTCGACTGTGGTGCCAGCGCTATCAACGAGGAGATGAAGATGGCGGCGGTCCGCGCCATCGCAGCCCTTGCCCGCGAGGAACCTTCAGATGTCGCTGCCCGCGCCTATTCCGGCGAGACGCCGATCTTCGGCCCTGAATTCCTGATCCCTTCGCCCTTCGATCCACGCCTGATCCTGCGCATAGCGCCCGCGGTCGCCAAGGCGGCCTGCGACACCGGTGTCGCGACGCGGCCGATCACCGATTTCGCCGCCTATATCGACAAGCTGAACCGCTTCGTCTTCCGCTCCGGCCTGGTGATGAAGCCGGTGTTCTCGTCCGCCAAGGCATCGAGCGCCAAGCGCGTCATCTATGCCGACGGCGAGGATGAGCGCGTGTTGCGCGCCGCCCAGGTGGTGCTCGAAGAAGGCATCGCCGAGCCGATCCTGATCGGCCGGCCGCACGTCATCGAGGTGCGCCTGAAGCGCTACGGCTTGCGCATCAAGCCCGGTGTCGATTTCGGCCTGATCAACCCGGAAGACGATCCGCGCTACCGCCATTATGTCGACCTTTTGATCGAACTCGCCGGCCGGCGGGGCGTCACGACGGAAGCCGCGCGCACCATGGTCCGCACCGACAACACGGTGATCGCAGCACTTGCGCTGAAACGCGGCGATGCCGACGCCATGGTCTGCGGCCTTGAAGGGCGCTTCGAGCGGCATCTGCGCAACGTCACCTTGATCATCGGCCCGCGCACCGGCGTCAAGGATCGCGACCTGTCGACGCTCTCCATGCTGATCTCGCAGCGCGGCATCATCTTCCTGACCGACACGCATGTCTCCGTCGACCCGACGGCGGAAGAAATCGCTGAGATGACGGTGCTGGCGGCGGAAGAAATCCAGCGCTTCGGCATCGAGCCGAAGGCAGCGCTGCTCTCGCATTCGGATTTCGGCTCGCGCGATTCGCCCAGTGCCCTGAAGATGCGGCAAGCGGCGGCGATCCTGGCGCGCATTGCCCCAGAGCTGGAATGCGATGGCGAGATGCACGCCGATTCCGCTCTGTCGGAGCATCTGCGCCAGCGCGTCTATCCGCATTCACGGCTGAAGGGCGAAGCCAATTTGCTGGTGTTCCCCAATCTCGATTCGGCCAACATCACGCTGACGGCGCTCAGGACCATGATGGATGCGCTACACGTGGGGCCGATCCTGCTCGGCACGGACATGCCGGCGCATATATTGACGCCGTCGGTCACCTCGCGCGGCGTCGTCAACATGACGGCGCTTGCCGTCGTGGAAGCCGCCCACAAGGCACAGGCGGTGGTCAATCTGGGCTGAACACGGATTTCGCGGTAAACTGCAGTTAACCGCGAACACGGTAGCCTTGCGGGGCTAACAGTCGGGATTTGGCAGGCGGAGTTTGGGCGGATGGCAAGCGGAGGGTGGAAGCAGGCGCATGCTGCCGTGCTGCTTGGCCTCTTGTTGTCCGCAACCTGGGGGGTGGCCGAGCCACAGGCCGCCTCGCGGGTCTGCCGCCAGCTGGAAGCCGATCTTGCCGCGTCCTCGCGCGGCGGCGGTGGCGGTCCGGCGCTGATCCGGAAATACGATTCCGCAATTGCCAGGCAGCATGAGCAGATTTCGAAAGCCCGCGGCCAAGCGAGCCGGGCCGGGTGCGGCTTTTCGCTGTTTGGCCGCAACCTCAATCAATGCGCCGGGCTGAACGCCACCATCGATCGCATGAATGCCAATCTCGACGCCTTGCAGAACAAGCGCGAGCGGCTGGCCGGCGGCGGCTCGCGCCGCGACCGCGGACGCATCCTGGCGGCGCTTGACGCCAATGGCTGCCGCGACGACGCCGTTGCGCCTCGGCGTGCGCCTTTGCAGGAAGCCAACCGCGACGGCGGCAGCGCAAACCTGTTCGATCAGCTTTTTGGCGGCAACAGCCAGCAGCTCGATATGCTTGATGAGCCCAACCAGCCCGACGATCCCGGCGAGGAGCGCAATGTCCGCCGTGTGCTCAACCAGCCCGGCATACCCGATTTTCCGAGCGTCGGCGGTGAGTTCCACACTTCCTGTGTGCGCACCTGCGACGGCTACTTCTTCCCGATGTCGAACTCAGCCTCGGCAGGCGATTTCGAACGTGACCAGAAGAATTGCGAATCGAGCTGCCCCGGCACCGAGATGCAGGTTTTCTATTCGCGCGGCATGGACGACGATTCGGCCTCGATGACGTCATCCGTCACCGGCCGGCCCTACAGCGAATTGCCGACCGCCTATCTCTACAAGCAGCCCGATATGTCGCGGCCGCCGGCTTGCGGCTGCAACGCCGCCGCGCAGGGTTTTCAGATCATCGCCGGCAACCCGCCGAATCCGGAACAGTTGCAACCCGAGACGGACTCCGCACCGTTCATTCCGGTGCCGATCTCCAAACCGGATCCAGGTGCCGATCCCGAAACGCTGGCCAATCAGGAAGGCGGGCTCGACCGCGAGACGATCAAGCGGGTTTCCGCCAAGCCGGTGACGTCGCCGGTGTCCGCGCTGCCGCCGGAACAGCGCAAGGTCAGGGTCGTCGGGCCAACGTTCCTTCCCGACCCATCAGCGGCAATAGATCTGCAAGCTCCGGCCCCGAAGGCAGTCCGGTAAGGGCTGCTCTGAGCGGCATGAACAACGCCTTGCCCTTGCGGCCGGTCGCTTCCCTGATCTTGCCCGTCCAGTCCTTCCAGATCGTCGCGCTCCAGGGTTCCTCCGGCAGCAGATCGAAGGCCTGTCGAAGGAAATCGCGGTCGTCATCGGAAAATTCCGGCTTCTCCTGCGGTCCGTCGCGCAGGATACGCCACCAGTTGACCGCATCGGCCAGCCTGTCGAGATTGCCGCGCACCGCCAGCCAGAACGGTTCGGCCTGCTCGCCGGAGACGCCGAGCACGATCAGACGGTCTTGTGCCTCGGCAAACGGCATGTGGTGCAGCAGCGACCGGTTGAGCACGAACAGCTCGTCCGGATCGAACTTGGCGGCGGATTTCGATGTCGCCGCCGGATCGAAGCGTTCGGCGAGTTCGCCCATCGTCGGCACCGCCGCGACATTCTCCGAAGTGCCTACCAGGACGGCCAATGATGCGACGGCCATCGGCTCGATGCCGTCCTCGCGCAGGCTTTCGATCGAGAGTGCGCCGGTGCGCTTCGACAAGCCCTCGCCCGATGCGGTGGTCAGGAGATTATGGTGGCCGAACACTGGCGGCTCGGCAGCCAGCGCCTGGAACAGGGCGATCTGCACGCCGGTGTTGGTGACGTGGTCGTCGCCCCGGATGACATGGCTGACGCCCATCTCGATGTCGTCGACGACGGAAGGCAGCGTATAGAGATAGGTGCCGTCCTCGCGCACAAGGACCGGGTCGGAAAGCGAGGCCAGATCGACGGTTTCCTCACCCCGCACCAGGTCGTACCAGTGCATTTCGGTGCGTTCCGGCTGTTGTGGATCGCCTGAGAAATTGGGGAGGAGAAACCGCCAGTGCGGCCTGCGGCCATCGGCCTGGTATTCGGCGATCTGCTCGTGCGTCAGGGTCAACGCCTCGCGACCATAGACCGGTGGCAGGCCGCGCGTGCGGCGCACCTTGCGCCTGAGATCGAGTTCCTCCGGCGTTTCATAGCAGGCATAGAGAACGCCTGCCGCCTTCAACCTCTCGACCGCCGCGTCATAGATATCGAAGCGCCGCGACTGGTACTCGGTGGCGTCGGGAAAAATGCCCAACCAATGCAGGTCGTAGAGGATGGCGTCGGAAAACTCCTGCTTCGAGCGCGCAATGTCGGTGTCGTCGAAGCGCTGGATGAATCGGCCCTTGTTGTTCATGGCAAACAGCCAGTTGAACAGAGCCGTGCGCGCATTGCCGATGTGAATGCGGCCGGTCGGCGACGGGGCGAAACGAACGGTAACTGTCATGAACGGGGCGTACCGGATGCTTTTGTGGTTGACAAGACGCGCCCCCGCGCTGGCCGGCAGACATAGAACATGGCGGCTGGAATGAAAAGACCGGCGGTGGACGCTCCGACGGCGCCCAGGCCGGCGGTGCCCATTTTGTGCCGGAAGCTTTTCATGATAGGAATTTTTTCTTGACTCAGTGCCCTCAGCTATGGTACATATTTGGCTATGGTGCTGATTTGCGCCAGCGACCCGCCGCACAGGCGGGTTTTTCGTTTGATGCTCCGTCAGCCAACGCGTCGGCGAAGGCTCAGAAGGAACCCATTAACCCAAGTTTGTAGCGCTTGAAGGCGATCAGCGGCCGAAATCATCGGAACTGAGGCGGGTCCAGCGGTCGCCCACCAATCCACCGATAAAGATGTCGCCGGAGCGGACCGCTTCCGTGACCTCGGCGATCCGCGAGCGGACCATTGTTCCCCCGGCATAGCGGAAGAAGACATTCTTGTAGCCAAAGAGTTGAGGTATGAATTTGGTCTGCGTCTGTCCGGTGATGCCCACACAGCCCATCTCCCATGCGGCGGCGACAAGCGCATCCAGCGTCGCGCCCCAGTGCAATCCGGATGCCTGGATCTGCAACAGGTTCGCCACGCCGCCGGCTTGACCATAGAAGGCATAACAACCGAGCATTTTACCCGTTTCGTCGTAGGTCCCACCGAAATGAAGGGGGCCGTCGGCCCGCTTCTCGGCCGCCAGCGCAAGCAGCCGTGCAAGTTCCCCATCCTTCCAACTCGGCCGAAGAGCGTAACCAGACAGGAGGGTCGGCAGCTTCTCGGCAAATTGAACGGCATCGATCGGCTCACGGTGCGTGCGATGCGACGATGAATGGACGACGGGGGGCTCGAACCTTTTCTTCGCAAGAGCATCGAATGCTCTCGCGCATGGATCGAGTACAAGGCGAGGCACGCCAGGCCATTTACGGTGCAGTGCGGAGGCGGCCATCGCCGCCGGCCGGAAAACATATGTCCATCCCAGACAATGCACAGGAAGGAGTTGGTACTTCATCGGGCGCGCGAAGGCCAAGGATGTCCGGTTGGCCGAATCGGTCAGCTGCAGATCGAATTCGCCTTGATGCAAGGCACGCAGCAATTGGGGTCCGGCCGAGCCGTCATCGGTGCCGGGGTCGGCCATGAGCGGCCCGATGATCGCCGCGTTCAATGCCGCTCCATTGAGCTCGTAGCGGGCTTTCAGAACGCCGAGGAACCCACCCAGACGACCGTGCCGGTTGATCTGGACAAGAGCGTTGCTTTCCCCGGACTGGCCGGCAGGGTCGAGGTAAATCTCTCTCATATACGCGGCCGTCTCCGCGATCGCGCGATCGAGGAGATGACGCCGCCGCCGGCGAAACTTCGTCAGGAAGAGTGCGGCGACGCGCTCGAGATCTTCGGCAGCCAGCGGCCGAACCGAGCCATGCTGAGATTCCAGCACTGACGGCGCAGCCAACTTCTCCTCGGCATTTGCAGAAAGATGCATCGTGAAGAACATCCGTGGGTTGCCCTCCATCGGATATATATCAACCAATGGTAGAAACAACGTATCTCGGTCAGTATGATGAACAGAGGTCTCAAGACTTACTATCCGGACAGGGCTTCACAGGCAAATCAAGTCGGCCAGCATCGATGCGCTGATCGGCGGGTTGGCCGCGGCCTTGCGATCGCATGCCCTGCTCCAGCCCGCTGGGCTGACCGTGCCGGACAGAGGCGGCCTCCGGCCGAAGCTGAAGGCCGCCTCAATTCAGCTCACAAGTCCCTTGGTCAGTTCCAATGCCTGGCGCTCGAACAGGCGGCGGTAGATGCCGCCTTTCAGCCGGATCAGTTCATCATGCGAGCCTTCCTCGACGATGTTGCCGCGATCGAAGACCAGCAGCCGGTCCAGCGCCCTCACCGTCGAAAGCCGGTGCGCGATGACCAGCGTCGTGCGGCCGACCATCAGCCGCTCCATCGCCTGCTGGATCAGCACCTCCGACTCCGAATCGAGGCTCGATGTCGCCTCGTCGAGGATCAGGATGCGCGCATCGGCAAGGAAGGCGCGCGCGATCGCCACGCGCTGACGTTCGCCGCCCGACAGTTTCACGCCGCGTTCGCCGACCAGCGTGCCATAGCCCTTCGGCAGGCTGGTGATGAAGTCATGCGCACTCGCCAACTTCGCGGCATGCTCGATCTCATCCTGCGTCGCACTCGGCCTGGCATAGGCGATGTTTTCGGCCAGCGACCGGTGGAACAGGATCGGCTCCTGCTGGACGATGGCGATCTGCCCGCGCAACGAGGCTTGCGCCACCTGCGAGATGTCCTGACCGTCGACCAGTATTTTCCCCGCATTCACGTCATAGAGCCGCTGGATAAGCTTGACGAAGGTCGTCTTGCCCGACCCCGAATGGCCGACCAGCCCGACGCGCTCACCCGGTGCGATATCGACCGAAAAGTCGCGGTAAAGCGCCGATCGGTGATGGCCATAGTGAAAGGTGACGTTGTCAAAGCTGATCCGTCCTTCGGTGATCCGGATCGGCTTGGCACCGGGCCGGTCCTCGATGCCGAGCGGTTCGGACTGGAAATCGACCAGCTCTTCCATATCGTTGATGGAGCGCTGCAGATTGCGGATATGCGTGCCGATATCCCTGAGATAGCCCTGCAGCACGAAGAGCGAGGTCAGCACGAAGGCAACGTCGCCGGCGCTCGCCTGCCCCCACGACCACAGCATCAGCGCCAGGCCGATCACCGCGGCGCGCATGACCAGCAGCAGCACCCCTTGCGTGGTGCCGTTGATGGTGCCGCGCACCCAGGTGCGCCGTGTGCGCGCACGCCATTTGGCGACGACCTTGGCCAGTCGGCGTTCTTCGCGCTCCTCGGCGCCAAAGCCCTTGACCACGGCGTTGCAGCTGACCGCGTCGGCCAGCGAGCCGCCGAGGCGGGTATCCCACGTGTTGGCGAGCCTTGCCGCCGGCGCGACATAGCCAAGCGACAGCAGCGCCGTCACCGTGATGAACAGCACCGAACCGGCAGCAACGACCGCCCCCATCAACGGCCAGAACCAGCCAAGCAGCAATGTCGAGCCGACCAGCATGACGATTGACGGCAGCAGCGCGATGAGGATGGTGTCGTTGAGCAGGTCGAGCGCCCACATGCCGCGCGTCACCTTGCGCACGGTCGAGCCGGCAAAGCTGTTGGCATGCCAGTCGGTGGAAAAGCGCTGGACGCGATGGAAAGCATCGGCGGCGATGTCGGCCATCATCTTCAACGTCAGCTCGACGATCCCCATGAACGCCAGGTTGCGCAACACGACGCCGGCCAGCGCCAGCGCCATCAGCATCGAGAACGCCACCAGCGCGGCATTCCAGGCAATCGCGTCGGCGCCGGCGCTGCTGGCGACGGCGTCGACCAGCCGGCCGGAATAGAGCGGCGTCAGCACATCGGCCAGCGTCGACAGCAGGAAGCTGCCCATGATGAGCGAAAGCCGCCACGGCTGGCGCCGCCAATGAGTGAGCGTGAAGCCAAGAACGCTGCGAAAGGCGCTCGCGCGCAAATCGATCTTGAAACGAGCCATGATGTCATTCGGGCACAAACGAGCCCGATCCCAGTAAGTCGAAAATTGAAGAAGCCGCGCAAGGAGCCAATGAGTGCCCGGAAGCGGAGTGGCATATTTGGCGTATCGCCCAAATCGGGCGGCGATCGGCATCGGCATAAGCCTGTGCTCGGTCCGGCATCGGCACGAAGGGGAAACCTTCGCGGAGCGCCGGATGAGACCTAGGCTTCGCGGCCTCGCATTACCATGTGAAATACTGCCATTCGGACCTCCCGCAAGACAATTGCGGAGGTGTCCTTATAGAGACGCTCCGATGCATCGCCAAGACGAGTTCACGCCAAAAGTGTATCTGGTCCAACCACTGCGATTATTTTGCAACAACGGAGCAAGCCGCGCGCCTCATTCAGGAATGCGATCCAAGCGCATGTAGCGGCCATCGGTCGATGGCTTGAACCCAAGCTTCTCATAGACGCCGTGTGCGTCGCTGGTCGACAGGCTCCAGTGGAAAACAGTCCTGACTTCAGGATGATCGATAAGGGCCTGGACGAGCCGGCTGCCGATGCCTTGCCCGCGATGCCCGGGCCAGATGATGATGTCGGCGAGATAGGCGAACACCGTGCGGTCGGTGATCGCGCGGCCGAAGCCGACTTGCCTGCCGTCGACATAGGCGCCGACGCAAAGCGAATTGGCAAAGGCGCGGCGATGGACTTCATCAGTGCGTCCGGCGCCCCAATAGCTTGCCATCAACAGGTCCGATGTCGCACGGAAATCGATCCGTGACATGTCGAAGCTGATCTCACAATCGGGCATGGCTGTCTCCGACCGCACCGCCGCGCGCGCTTTCGGTACCTAGCTGCGATCCCTGAACCGGTTGGTGATGGGATAGCGGCGGTCGCGGCCAAAATTCTTTTTGGTGATCTTCACGCCCGGCGCCGCCTGCCGTCGCTTGTATTCTGCGATGTAGAGCAGGTGCTCGATGCGCGTCACCGTCGCCCGGTCATGGCCGCGCGCAACGATGTCGTCGACGCCCATCTCATTTTCCACCAGGCATTCGAGGATGTCGTCCAGCACCGGATAGGGCGGCAGCGAATCCTGGTCGGTCTGGTTCTCGCGCAATTCCGCCGATGGCGCCTTGTCGATGATGTTTTTCGGGATCACCTCGCCCGAGGGCCCGAGCGCGCCCGGCGGCACGTGGCTGTTGCGCCAGCGCGACAGCGCGTAGACCTGCATCTTGTAAAGGTCCTTGATCGGATTGAAGCCGCCATTCATGTCGCCATAGAGCGTGGCGTAGCCAACCGACATCTCGCTCTTGTTGCCCGTGGTGACAACCATCGAGCCGAACTTGTTGGAGATCGCCATCAGGATGGTGCCGCGCGCGCGGCTCTGCAAATTCTCCTCGGTGATGCCTTCCTTGGTGCCTTCGAACATCTGCGTCAGCGCGTGCAGGAACCCTTCGACCGGCTCGAAGATCGGCACGATGTCATAGCGGCAGCCGAGCGCCCGGGCGCAATCCTCGGCATCCTTCAGCGAGTCCTTCGAGGTGTAGCGATAGGGCATCATGACGGCGCGCAGGCGTTCCTCGCCGAGCGCATCGACGGCGAGCGCCGCGCAGATCGCCGAATCGATGCCGCCGGACAGACCAAGCACCACATTCTTGAAACCGTTCTTGTTGACGTAGTCGCGCAGGCCCAACATGCAGGCGCGATAGTCGGCCTCCTCCCGGTCCGGGATTTTCGACATCGGCCCTTCCGAACAGACCCAGTGATCCCCTTGTCTTTTCCAGGTGGTGATGTCGACCGCTTCCTCGAACTGGCTCATCTGGAAGGCAAGCGTCTTGTCGGCGCCAATGGCAAACGACGCGCCGTCGAAGATCAACTCGTCCTGCCCGCCAAGCTGGTTGGCATAGATCATCGGCAGCCCGCATTCGATGACCTGGCGGATGACGACCTGGTGGCGGACATCGATCTTGGCGCGATAATAGGGCGAGCCGTTCGGCACCAGCAGGATTTCCGCCCCGCTTTCGGCCAGCGACTCGCAGATATCGACATCGCCCCAGATGTCCTCGCAGATCGGAACTCCGATGCGCACGCCGCGGAAATTGACCGGCCCCTGGATCTCGGGTCCGGCCTGGAAGACGCGCTTCTCGTCGAACTCGCCGTAGTTCGGCAGATCGAGCTTGTAGCGTTCGGCGATGATCTTGCCGCCATCGGCGAAGACGATCGAATTGTGCGTGCCGCTCTTGCGCTTCAACGGCGTGCCGATGATGACGCCGGGACCGCCATCCGCGGTGTCGGCGGCAAAGTCCTGTGCCGCCTTTTCGCAGGCTTTCAAAAAGGCCGGCTTCAGCACCAGATCCTCCGGCGGGTAGCCGGCGAGGAAAAGCTCGGTATAGAGCACGAGATCGGCGCCTTGGCGCGCGGCATCCGCCCTCGCCTCGCGGGCCTTGGCGAGATTGCTCGATATGTCGCCGACAGTCGGATTGAGCTGGGCGACGGCGATGCGCAGGATGTCGAGCTTCTTGGTCATGCCTGCTGACTTAGCGCGGCAAAATTGCCCGGGCAATGGCGTTCGTTTGGACCAATTCGGACCGATTGACATACGTCAATCGTGTGCGGACCGATCGACGTGCTTCAATCGTGGCGAGACGACCAGGTATCAATCGTCGCCCATATATTCGCGCAACGCTTGCGGCGAATGATTCTCGCCGATCGACATCGCCAGGATGCGTGAAATATGCCGGCGCGGCAGGCCTGTCTGCACCACCCACTGGTTGATCTGTGCCTGGATCTTGTCGAGGTCCCTCTTCGAAGTCGGGCTTTCGGCGATGTCGAGGCCAGCGTCGCGCAACGCCGCGGCCATATCGCCCGAGATGACGAACGCATCCCAACCCAGCCAGCGCAGGAAATACTGGCCCGTATTGCCGCCCAACCGGCTGCCATGCTTGCCGAGCCAGGCCATCAGCCCGACCTGGTCGTCCGCCGGCCAGTTTGCAAGGAATTGGCCGAAGCCGCCATATTCCTTCGACACGCGCTCGACGAAGGCGGCGTTGTCGCGCACGGATCTGATCTTCTGCGGGTTGCGCACGATGCGCTGGTCGGCCGTCAGATCGTGCCAGAAATCATCGGGCTGGAACAACAGCCGCTTCGGCTCGAAGCGCAGAAACGCCTCCTCGAAGCCCGGCCATTTCTGCTCGATGACGCGCCAGACGAAACCGGCGGCGAAGACGCGTTCGGCCATAACAGAGAGAATGCGGTCATCGGCGATGTCAGCCACGGCGGCATTGTCAGGCGCCGGACCCAGCAGCGACGTCAGTTCCTCTTCGCCGCCCTTGCGTTTTGCGGCGCGTGCGCGAATTTTCTTGAAATCGGCCATTGGTCCCTCGGCAACTGGAATCAATCTAACACTTCCCGTGTGAGCCGGCAGCCTCTACCTCTTACGGCAAGCCAAAGACCCTGGAGATGGCCATGAACAAGACGATCGACGACCTGGCGAACCGCTGGCTCAAGCGGCGGCCGGACGGCCTCAGCCATCTCGAAAGCCGGGTGCTGCAATCGACGCTCGAACGCACCACCATCTCGCGCGACACCAACAAGGCCGTCGCCTTCCACCAGACCTTCGGCGACCAGCTCGCCGACACGATCGCCCGCATCGGTGGGTCATGGTCCTTCATCCTGACCTTCATCGCCTTTCTGATCCTGTGGACATCAGCCAATGTCTGGCTGCTTTCGCGTGACGCCTTCGATCCCTACCCGTTCATCTTCCTCAATCTCGTTCTGTCGATGGTCGCCGCCTTGCAGGCGCCGGTGATCATGATGGCGCAGAACCGCCAGACCGAACGCGACCGCATCGACGCCGCCCACGATTACGAGGTCAACCTGAAAGCCGAGATCGAGATCATGGCGCTGCATGAAAAGCTGGATGAACTGCGCCACGGCCAGATTCTCGGTATGCGCGACGAGATCGTGCAACTGACCGAAATGATCAAGCGGATCGACGAAAGGCTGTCTTCGCAGCAGTCGGCTTCATGACCGACGCGATCCATCATTTCATCGAACAATACGGGCTGCTCGCGGTCTTTATCGGTTGCGTCGCGGAGGGCGAAAGTGCCGCCATTCTTGGCGGTTTCTTCGCCCACCAGCAGGTCTTCGTCCTGTGGCACGCGGTTCTTGCGGCGGCGCTCGGCGCCTTCGTCGGCGATACTTTCTTCTTCATCCTCGGACGAAGCTTCGCCGACCATCCCTATGTCGTCAGATTGCGCAAACGGCCCGGCTTCCGCCGCGCCTTTCGGCTGCTCAACACCCATCCCGACATTTTCGTGCTGTCCAACCGCTATATCTACGGCATGCGCCTCGTCGGCGGCATTGCAGCCGGGCTTTCCAACATCGCTGCGCCGCGCTTCGTCATCCTCAACGCGCTTTCATCGGCGGTCTGGGCGGTGCTGTTCGGTACGATCGGTTATGTCTTTGGACTTGGCGCCGAGCACGTCATCGGCCAGGCGTTGATGCATCACGAACGGTTGCTGATCGGGCTTGGCATCGGCTTGACCGTGGCCGTTCTGGCATGGCTCGTCGCCCGTCACATCGCCAGCAAGGAACGCGCCAGGGAGGGCTGATCGTCAATCCACGCCGAGCGCCCGATCCCCCCGATCGAGGATAAGCGGGATGATCAGGTCTTCCTCGTCGGCAAGATGCCTTGTCAGCATGGCGATCAGCCGGCTGTTTTCGTCGGCATAGGCGTCGGCGGCAAAGCGCTGTCTGTCTTCGCTCTCCTGAAGCGTCTTGATGAACGCATTGGCCGCCTCGGCATTACGCTCCAGCCCCTCATGGATGGTGTGATGGTCGGCATCGAGTATCTCGAAGCCGTGCTTCAAACGGGGCTCGGCCTTGGCGAAGACCGGGAAATATTGATAATCCTCGACGTTGTGGTGACCGTCGAGGTTGCCTAGAAAATGATTGAGGCGGGGCGCGAACCAGCGCGCGAAATCAGGCGCCGTCAGCCGTCCCTCACGGTAGTCGCCGATGCCGTTGGCCAGCATGCCGCCAAGTTCGCGGAACATGTCGTGCCGCTGCAGCCACATATTGGCGATGCCGTGGATGTTGGCATGGTCCTGCCAGTTTTCACGCGGATATTTCTCGGCCAGCCAGCGCAGATCATCCGGCAGGCCTACGCGTTCGAGAAGCAGAAAATTGGCGGCCCCGGCCATGACAGTCTCCTTTGGTGACTGGCATATAGGCATCGAAAGGCTAGATCGGTAGCCCGGTGATCCGCTCGATAATGGCAATGCCCCAGACGCCGGCGACGATGAGCACCGAAATCAGCACCGCCAGCGAACCGCAATCCTTGGCCAACTGGATATCGACATTGAACTCGCGGCTGAAAGCGTCGCATGCCGCCTCGATGCCGGTGTTCAGCACTTCGACCATGATCAGGAGCAGCACCGCGCCGATCAGCAAGGCATAACCGCGCCACGAGATCGAAACGAACCAGCCGAGCGGCAAGGCAAGCGCCAGCAGCATCAGCTCCTGCTGGAAAGCCTTCTCGCTGGTGGCCAGCTTGCGAAACGCCCGCACCGAATTGAAATAAGCATCGATCAGCCGCTGCATGCCAAACCCCTTTGCGAATCACCGGCACGGGATAATGCAATGGCTGGCCAGATCAATGGAATAAGGTGACTTGTCCAAGATTCATTCAGCAACCGGTATGGACGGTGTCGACTTTTCAAACTGTGGCAGCCCGTCGTCGATCGAATAATAGTCGCCCTTGTCACCGACGAAGATATGGCATTCCCCCTCAAGACCTGTCGGCTTGTCGAACGATCCCGCCATGACCGAAACGTAGTCCTGGTCTCGCGGCTTCCAGAACAGCACCGATCCGCATGCCTTGCAGAACCCACGCCTGGCGAAGGTAGAGGCTTCGTACCAGGTGATACTTTCCGTGCCCTCGATCACGATGTCGGCGTTGGCAACATTGGTCGCGGCATAGAAATGTCCGCTCTGCTTGCGGCATTGCGAGCAATGGCAATAGACGACGCCACGCAGCGCCCCGTTCGTTCTGAAGCGGACGGCTCCGCACAGACACGATCCCTGGTGACCATCACTCACGTCGATCCTCCTTGAAGAAAAGTGCCGGGCATGGCTTAGGATTCCAGCTTTGCCGCGCAAGCACGCAAGCAAATGCGACATGTGCTGGCGTGGAGAATCCGAAATTCGGTTTCATTTTCAAGAGTGCGATGCGCGAATCGCGAATTCAAGCCGCCGCACCGGCTTTGTTTCCAACTGTTGGACGCACGGACTAAGGCTTTTACAGCCCGCAGACAGAGAAAACCCGCTGAACCTCTGCCAGTTAAGGAAACTTTAGCGACGGCGCATTTATGGTCACCTGCAAGCGAAGGCCGTGGGTGGGGACGCATCCCTTCGCAAGTTGTTCGAAGCGTCGGTCGCATTCCCCAGGGCTCGGCGACAAAGGGAAACCGCGAATTCCGCGGAGGATCCGAGGGGAAGAACCAAGATGCAGCCGGCAGCTGTCCCGACCGAACGAAGCACCGACATCGCAGCCACTGTTGTCGCGACAATGCGCCAATTGGGCGTGCTCGGCCTGCCGCGCAATTACGAGATCTTCTATGAGGCCCTGAGCGGCACCAATCGCGAACTCAGTCTGGCCGTCGTTTCGCTGGCCAGCCGGCCGACACAGGATGAACTGGACCAGATCGGGCGCACTTTCTTTGCCCACAACCATGGCCCTGGCATCGTCGAGCATGCCAGAGACGTCATTGCCAGGGAGCTCGAGGAGGTTGCTTCGCTGCTGCGGAGCGAGCGCAGCCACATCGAGAAATACGGCAGGATCCTCGATGAGACATCGAGCGGCCTCAGCGGACGCAGCCTTCTCTCTCAGGATCTCCTGCAGAAGATCGCCAACGCCATGGCGGTTGCCACCAATTCGACGATCGATCACGGCCGGCAGGTGGCCTCGACGCTCAGCGACAAGACGGCCGAACTCGAAAGCGTCAAGTCGAAGCTTGAGGAGTACAAGCGCCTGGCTGACACCGATCCCTTGACGCATATCTGGAATCGGCGCGCCTTCGACAAGGAGATCGCCAGGATCTACAACAGCAACAGGGGCATCCTGTTCAACGCCCTGGTTCTTGTCGACATCGACCGCTTCAAGGACATCAACGACCGCTATGGCCACCCGGTCGGCGACAAGATCATCCAGAGCATCGCCGATATTTTCCAGACCAGCATTCGCGGCGACATGTTCGTCGCCCGCACCGGCGGCGAGGAGTTCGCGCTGATCATCGAGGGCGCCAGCGAGGACGCCACCTATGACGTCGCAGAGCGCATTCGCGCCCTGATCGAGCAGACGCCGTTCACCAGCAGCCAGACCGGTACGAATTACGGCACCGTCACCGTCTCGATGGGTATCTGCATGGCGTCCGAAGCCGAAGGACCCGAAGATCTCTACACCAAGGCCGACCGGGCGCTCTATCGCTCCAAGGTCAGCGGCCGCAACCGGGTCACCAGGCACTCGACGATGGCAGGCCGGGCCGGCAAGAGCTGGCTGCTCTACAAGAAGGACTGACAGTCCCTGCCGGCTGGTGCCGGGAACACTGGACTAGCGCAGACATAAAAGGCGCCCGATTTCTCGGACGCCCTTTCATGGATCTTATTCGGACTGCGCGAAAATCAGCCGTTGACCGCCTGCTTGTGCTGCACCGGGTGGCTCTTCTTCAACAGATCCGAGACCAGGAAGGCCAGTTCGATCGCCTGGTCGGCGTTAAGGCGCGGATCGCAATGGGTGTGGTAGCGGTCCTGCAATTCCTCGGCGGTGATGGCGCGCGCGCCACCGGTGCATTCGGTGACGTTCTTGCCGGTCATTTCGACATGGATGCCGCCCGGATGCGTGCCTTCGGCGCGGTGCACCTCGAAGAAGGTCTGCACCTCCTTGAGAATGCGGTCGAACGGCCGCGTCTTGTAGCCGGCGGCCTCGATCGTGTTGCCGTGCATCGGGTCCGACGACCACACCACGGAGCGGCCTTCCTTCTGCACCGCGCGAACCAGCTTCGGCAGATGGTCGGCGACCTTGTCGGAACCGAAGCGGGCGATCAGCGTCAGCCGGCCGGGCTCGTTCTCGGGATTGAGCAGGTCGATCAGCTCCAGCAAGCCGTCCGGCGTCAGCGACGGACCGCATTTCAGGCCGAGCGGGTTCTTGATGCCACGGCAATATTCGACATGCGCATGGTCGGGCTGGCGGGTGCGGTCGCCGATCCAGATCATATGACCCGAGGTGGCGTACCAGTCGCCGGAGGTCGAGTCGACGCGCGTCAGTGCCTCCTCGTAGCCGAGCAGCAGCGCCTCGTGGCTGGTGTAGAAATCGGTTTCGCGCAGCGCGTAGTTGGTTTCCGAGGTGATGCCGACGGCTTTCATGAAGTCCATCGTCTCGGTGATGCGGTTGGCAAGAGACTCGTATTTCTCGCCCTGCGGACTGTCGGACACGAAGCCGAGCATCCAGCGGTGCACATTCTCCAGGCTGGCATAGCCGCCTTGCGCGAAGGCGCGCAAAAGGTTGAGGGTCGCCGCCGACTGGCGGTACGCCATCTCCTGGCGAGCGGGATCTGGAATGCGCGACTTGGGGTCGAATTCGATGCCGTTGATGATATCGCCGCGATAGCTGGGCAGCGTCACCTCGCCCTTGGTCTCGTTGTCGGACGAACGCGGCTTGGCGAACTGGCCGGCAACGCGGCCAACCTTCACCACCGGCTGCGCGCCGGCGAAGGTGAGCACCACGGACATCTGCAGGAAGACGCGGAAGAAATCGCGGATGTTGTCCGCGCCATGCTCGGCGAAGCTCTCGGCGCAATCGCCGCCCTGGAGAAGGAATGCGTCACCGGCGGCCACAGAAGCGAGCTGCTTCTTCAGCTTGCGCGCCTCACCGGCAAAAACCAGCGGCGGAAAGGTTGCGAGCTGGGCCTCCGTGTTCTTCAGCGCGGCAAGGTCCGGATAGGCAGGAACCTGCTTGATCGGCTTTGCTCTCCACGAATTCGGCGACCATTTCGTCATCGCTGCACCCAACGCTCTTTCCGGCAAGCACCCTCGCCTGCCATTTCCCGCCCCTATATGGGATGGCGGCTCCATACACGAAGCCGATTTCCTATTCTAGACCGGAATTCAAGCGCTGGCGAATGGCCTGGGCCGGCTACGCCGCCTTCTCCACCAGCCGCGCCAACTGGGTCATGACGACCGCCGAGCCCGCCAATCGCTTCTCGGGGGTTGGCCAATCGCGCACGAAGACGACGCTGTGGTCCGGCCGGATCTTGGCCAGCGAGCCCTGCTCGCCGATGAACCGGACGAGCCCGACCGGGTTGGAGAATTCGCGCTTGCGGAAATGGATGACGACGCCCTTCGGCCCGGCGTCGAGCTTCTCGACATTGGCCTTGCGGCAGAGCGCCTTGATGAAGACGATCTTGAGCAGATGCTTGACCTCGTCCGGCAGCGGGCCGAAGCGGTCGATCAGCTCGGCGCCGAAAGCGTCGATTTCCTCGGTGTTTTCGAGATCGCCAAGCCTGCGGTAGAGCGCCAGCCGGAGCTGCAGGTCCGGAACATAGCTTTCCGGGATCATCACCGCCGTGCCGACGGCAATCTGCGGCGACCAGCCGCCATCCTGCACTTCGCCGGAATCCTTCACCTCGGCGACGGCCTCTTCCAGCATCTGCTGGTAGAGCTCGAAGCCGACCTCCTTGATGTGGCCGGACTGCTCTTCGCCAAGAAGATTGCCGGCGCCCCTGATATCGAGGTCGTGGCTGGCGAGCTGGAAGCCGGCGCCCAACGTATCCAGCGATTGCAGCACCTTCAGCCGGCGCTCGGCGGTGTCGGTCAGCTTGCGGTTGGCCGGCAGCGTGAACAGCGCATAGGCGCGCACCTTGGAACGCCCGACGCGGCCGCGCAGCTGATAAAGCTGCGACAGGCCGAACATGTCGGCGCGGTGGATGATCAGCGTGTTGGCGGTGGGGATGTCGAGACCGGATTCGACGATGGTCGTCGACAACAGCACGTCGTACTGGCCGTCATAGAAGGCATTCATGATATCGTCGAGTTCGCCCGGCGGCATCTGGCCATGTGCCACCGCCACCTTCAACTCCGGCACGGATTCCTTCAGGAAATCATGGATTTCCGAAAGATCGCTGATGCGCGGCACCACATAGAAGGAATGGCCGCCGCGATAACGCTCGCGCAGCAGCGTCTCGCGAATGACCAGGGGATCGAACGGCGAGATGAAGGTGCGCACCGCCATGCGGTCGACCGGTGGCGTGGCGATCAGCGACAGCTCGCGCACCCCGGTCAACGCCAGTTGCAGCGTGCGCGGGATCGGTGTCGCCGAGAGCGTCAGCACGTGCACGTCGGTTTTCAAATCCTTCAGCCGCTCCTTGTGCTTGACGCCAAAGTGCTGCTCCTCGTCGATGATCAGCAGGCCAAGGTTCTTGAACGAGATCGCGGAACCAAGCAGCGCGTGCGTACCGATGACAATGTCGACCTGGCCCTCGGCGATGCCTTTCTTGGTCTCGGCCAGTTCCTTGGCGCCGACCAGCCGCGACGCCTGGCCGACACGGATCGGCAGGCCGGAGAAACGCTGCGAAAAGGTCTTGAAATGCTGGCGCGACAACAATGTCGTCGGCACCACAACTGCCACCTGAAAGCCTTCCATCGCCGCGATGAAGGCGGCACGCAGCGCCACTTCGGTCTTGCCGAAGCCGACATCGCCGCAAATCAGCCGGTCCATCGGCTTGCCGGCAGCAAGATCGTCGCGCACCGAATCGATGGCCGTCTGCTGGTCGTCGGTCTCTTCATAGGGGAAGCGGGCCGCGAACTCGCCATAGAGGCCTTCTGCCGGCACCAGTGGCGGTGCGGAGCGCATCTGCCGTTCGGCGGCGATGCGGATCAGCTGCCCGGCCATGTCGAGCAGGCGCTTCTTCAGTCGCGCCTTGCGCGACTGCCAGGCGCCGCCGCCAAGCTTGTCCAGCGTCGCCTCGGCTGTGTCAGAACCGTAGCGCGACAGAAGCTCGATGTTTTCCACCGGCAGGAACAGCCGGTCGTCACCCGCATAGTGGATTTCAAGGCAGTCATGCGGTGCGCCGACCGCTTCGATGGTACGCAGGCCGATGAAACGGCCAATGCCATGATCGGCATGGACGACAATGTCGCCGGCCGACAGCGCCGAGGCCTCGGCAATGAAGTCCGAGGGACGCTTCTTGCGTTTCGAACGCCGGATCAGCCGGTCGCCCAAAATGTCCTGTTCGGCGACGACGACCAGTTTTTCGGTCTCGAAGCCGGATTCGAGCGGCAGTACGGCCAGGGCCGCCTGCCCCGGTTCGAGCTTTTCGGCTTCCGCCAGCGTCGCCACCTGCTTGAGATTGCCGAGATGGTGTTCGGCAAGGATCTGGCCAAGCCGGTCGAGCGAGCCTTCGGTCCAGCCGGCAATGACAATGCGGCGGCGCGCCGCGCGCTCATCGGCGATGTGTTTGACGACGACATCGAACACATTGGCGTTCGGATCGGCGCGCTCCTCGACGAAGCTGCGGCCGTGGCGCGAGCCGGCGTGATAGACCTTCTTGGCGCCAACTTCGGGCGCGTCGAATGGCGTGAAGTCGATCGCTTCACGCGGCCCGAGCGAGGCAATCAGGTTTTCCGGGGAGAGATAGAGCAGGTCCGGTGCGACCGGCTTGTAGGGCACGGCGTCCTTCAAGGCACCGTCCGCCTGCTTCTTGCGCGCCTCGTAATGGTCGAGGATCAGCGTGTGGCGTTCGGCCAACGCCTCATGCGCCAGATGGTCGAAGATGACAGGCGTGTCAGGCAGATAGTCGAACACCGTCTCCAGCCGCTCATAGAAAAACGGCAGCCAGTGTTCCATTCCGGCAAACCGCCTGCCTTCGCTGACTGCTGCATAGAGCCCGTCATCGCGCTGTGGAGCGCCAAAGGCTTCGATATAGGAGCGGCGGAAACGGCTGATGGTTTCGGGCGTCAGCGCCACTTCGCTCATCGCCTGCAGCGCCATCGACTTGCGCTGGCCGGTGGTGCGCTGCGTGGCGGCGTCGAAGACGCGGATCGATTCAAGCGTGTCGCCGAAGAAGTCGAGCCTGAGCGCTTCGGTCCAGCCAGGCGCGAACAGGTCGAGAATGCCGCCGCGCACCGCGAACTCGCCGATGCCACGCACGGTCGGCACGCGCTCAAAACCGGACGTTTCCAGCCGCGACACCAGTACGTTCATGTCGATCTGGTTGCCGGGCCTGGCGTGGAACGTCTGTGCCTCGACGAGATCCGCCGGCGGAATGCGCTGCAGCAGCGCATTGGCGGTGGTGAGGATGACGGCGCGGTGCGGCTTCTTCGCCAGAGCGATCATGGCGGTCAGCGCATCGAGGCGCTTGGCGGCAGCATCCGAACCGGGCGAGACGCGGTCGTAGGGCAGACAATCCCACGCCGGCAGTTGCAGCACCGGCAGGCCGGGGGCAGCGAAAGACAGCGCCTCAACGATCGCCGGCAGGCGCTGACCGTCGCGCGCGACGAACAGAACCGGCTTGTCGGGCGCGATCTCGAGTGCCGCCTGCACCAGCGCAAAGGCTTCATAGCCATCAGCGACGCCGTCGACGATGAACTGGCCGGCGCGGTCTTTCGGCAAACCGATGGTGGGAATGAGGCTCATGAAATCACGGTCTTGTTTTATCGCAATTCACTAGGGGAAGCGCTTTGCACTTTTCCTGGAATTGCTTGTGTTCAGAATGTCAGAGAATGGCGGAAAGCCAGGATCTTTTGCAGGACGGCACAATCGATATCGGCCGGCACCGGGCGTTCGCCGGTGACCATGGGCAGGAATTCGGTATCGGGAATGTCGAGGAGCCTCTCATATTGGTCGATTTCCTCGGCCGTCAAGGCGCCGATCTCAGCGTCGGCGAAAGTGCCGAGGATCAGGTCCATCTCGCGCATGCCGCGATGCCAGGAGCGAAACAGAAGCTTGCGGCGGCGGACGTCGAGCCCCTCGCTTGATCTCGTCGTTCCGGTCATCGTGCCGCATCCTTGCTTGCTGCGGCGCATATAGCGTGGATAGAAGGGGCTGTCAGCCTTGCGCTGCCGCCATCGCAACATAAGCTGACATCATGCGCCCGACCATCCTCGATCCCTTGTTTGTACCGATCACGTCGCTTGCAGGCGTCGGACCGAAAGTCGGCGCGCTGATCGAGAAGGTTGTCCCGGCCGATCTGGGTGACCGCCCCGCCCGCGCGGGCGACCTTCTGTTCGTGCTGCCGCACACCGTCATCGACCGGCGCAGCCGCCCGGGCATCGCAGGATCCGCGGAAGGCCAAATCGTGACGCTGGAGGTGCGCATCGACCGCCACCAGCCGCCGCCGCGCGGCAACAGGTCGGTGCCTTACCGCGTCTTCGCCCATGACGACACCGGCGAGATCGCGCTGACCTTCTTCCATGCTCACGCTTCCTATCTCGAAAAGGCGATGCCCGAGGGCGAGCATGTCGTGGTCTCGGGCCGCATGGAATGGTTCAATGGCCGCCCGAGCATGGTCCACCCCGACCATATTGCGCTGGCCAGCGAGGCGGAAAACCTGCCGCTGGTCGAACCGGTCTATCCCCTGACAGCCGGGCTCTCGGGCAAGGTGCTGCGCCGGGCGATCGGCCAGGCGCTGGCGCGTGTGCCTGAATTTCCCGAATGGCAGGACGGCGCCTTCATGCGCCGGCACACCTTTGCGGCCTTTGCCGATGCGCTCGCCCGCATCCACAATCCGGCCGACCCGATCGATGTCTCCATCGATGGCGCTGCCTGGCGGCGCCTGGCCTATGACGAGCTGCTGGCGGGCCAGGTCTCGCTGGCGCTGGTGCGGGCGAAAGTCCGCCGCCTGTCCGGCCGTCCCCTGGTCGGCGACGGCCGCATCGTCGAAAAACTGAGGGCCGCACTGCCCTACTCGCTGACATCGAGCCAGGAGTTCGCGCTGGCCGAAATCAATGCCGACCTTGCCGATCCCGAGCGCATGCTGCGGCTCCTGCAGGGCGATGTCGGCTCCGGCAAGACGGTCGTCGCGCTGCTGGCCATGGCGCGCGCCGTCGAGGCCGGCGGCCAGGCAGCACTGATGGCGCCGACCGAAATCCTGGCGCGCCAGCATCTGGCGACCATCACGCCGCTTGCCGCCAAGGTCGGGCTGCGCATTGCTATCCTCACCGGCCGCGAAAAGGGCCGCGAACGCGCGGATACGCTGGCCGGCCTGGCAAGCGGCGAGATCGACATCGTGGTCGGCACCCATGCGCTGTTCCAGGAGACGGTCATGTTCCACGACCTGGTCTTCGCCGTGATCGACGAGCAGCACCGTTTCGGCGTCCATCAGCGGCTTGCCATCACCGCCAAGGGCGACGCGCCCGACATGCTGGTGATGACGGCCACTCCCATCCCCCGCACGCTGGTGCTGACCGCTTTCGGCGACATGGACGTGTCGAAACTGACGGAAAAACCGGCCGGCCGCCAGCCGATCCGTACCGTTACACTGCCGCTCGAGCGGCTCGACGAACTGGTCGACCGCATGGTGGACGCCGTCGCCGGCGGCCAGAAGATCTACTGGATCTGTCCGCTGGTCGAGGAATCCGAAGAAATCAAGCTGATGTCGGCCGAGGACCGCTTCGCCTCGCTGAAACCATTGTTCGGCGAACGTATCGGGCTCGTTCACGGCCGCATGAAGGGTGCCGAGAAGGACGAGGCGATGCGTGCCTTCAAGCAGGGCGAGACACGCATCCTGATCGCCACCACCGTCATTGAGGTCGGCGTCGACGTGCCGGACGCCACCGTCATGGTCATCGAGCACGCCGAGCGCTTCGGCCTGGCCCAGCTGCACCAACTGCGCGGCCGGGTCGGGCGTGGCGACAAGCCCTCCTCCTGCGTGCTGCTCTACAAGGACCCGCTCGGCGAGACCGCAAAACGCCGGCTGTCGGTGATGCGCGAGACCGAGGACGGGTTCCTGATCGCCGAAGAAGACCTGAAGCTGCGCGGCGAAGGCGAATTGCTGGGCACCCGCCAGTCCGGCACGCCGGGTTTCCAGGTTGCGCGCATCGAGGCGCATGCCGACCTTCTGGAGGCCGCCCGCGACGATGCCAGGCTGATCCTGTCGCGCGACCCGGAGCTGCAATCGCAGCGTGGCGAGGCGTTGCGCCTGCTGCTTTATTTGTTCGGCCGCGACGAGGCCGTGCGGCTCCTGCGCGCCGGCTGAGCCAGGGCGGCAACCGACGGGTTGGCGAGCATCCCTTCGATCGGCTCGCCATTCACGACAACCATTTGCTTGACCTCGGGCGCCACCAGCCCGGCCGACACAATCAGCTTGGCGCCGTCCTCAATCGTCATGTCGAGCAGCACGATGTCCGACTTCGGCACATACATCAGGAATCCGGTGGTCGGGTTTGGCGTGCACGGCATGAATACGGCAATCAGCGGATCGCCTTCCTGGTCGAGCTTCTGGTTGATCTCGGTTTCCTTCTCGCTGGCGACGAACACCAGCGACCACACACCCTTGCGCGGATATTCGACCAGTCCGACCTGGCGGAACATGTCGCCCTTGTTGGACAGCACGGTCTCGAAAATCTGTTTCAGCGAGCCATAGATGCCGCGCACCAACGGCATGCGGCCAAGCAGGCGCTCGCCGAAATTGACGATGGCGCGGCCGACGATGTTGGCCGTAAGGAAGCCGATCAGCGTGATCAGGATGAGCGCCACGATCAGCCCGAATCCCGGCACAGGAAACGACAAATAGGTGTCAGGGCTGTAGCGGGCCGGAATATAGGGTTTCACCCAGGAATCGACCCAACCGATGAATGACCAGGCGATGTAGGCGGTGATCGCCAGCGGCGCGCAGACGATGAAGCCCGTGAGGAAGTAGTTCCTCAGCCGGGTCACGCCGGAAGTCTTGGGAGCGTCGGACATGATTCACCGGAGGCGCGGGTTGCAGCGCAACATTAGTGAACCGCCGTCCAGTTTGGAACTGCGAAGTTTTTAAAGAGCCGATTATGCCGCCACTTTCAACGAAACAATCCAAACGGAAGCAGCATACGTTCGCGATTAGCCGAAACACCCCTCCCCTTCGTCATCCACGGGCGGAGCAAGGAGCGAAGCGACGCGGCGCAGACCCGAGGATCCATTCCGTGGCGTCGGCCGAAGAATGCAACCCCTCAAGATGGTCGGCGGATCGTTCGGTCGCTATACTTCGTTCATGACGGGCTATGTCTATTTAACTGCGAGCCGGAAACGCGGCACCATCTATATTGGCGTCACAAACGATCTCGGCCGCCGAATGCCCGAGCACAAGTCTGGTGGGGTTCGCGCTTTACTGGGCGGTATGGCGTAGAACGCTTGGTTTGGTACGAAGAGTATTTCGACATCCGCGATGCAATCCAGCGCGAGAAGTCGCTGAAACGTTGGCCGCGTCATGGAAGATTGAATTGATCGAAAAGGCCAATCCGGAGTGGTTCGAGCTTTTCCGCGGGACTGGGTGGTAGCGCCAAGTTCTGCACTGCTTTGATCCGCCATACCGTCACGGAATGGATCCTCGGGTCTGCGCAGGAGCTTCGCTCCCGCTACGCCCGTGGATGACGAAAGGATGAGGCCTATTCCACCGTCACCGATTTCGCCAGATTGCGCGGCTGGTCGACGTCGGTGCCCATGAAGACGGCGGTAAAATAGGCCAGCATCTGGATCGGCAGCGCGTAGATGATCGGCGAGATGATTTCCGGCACGTCCGGCAGGATGATCGTCTCCATCGTCTTGACGCTCGTCAGCGCCGCACCCTTGCTGTCGGTGATCAGGATGATCTTGCCGCCGCGCGCCGCCACTTCCTGCATGTTCGACACGGTTTTTTCGAAAATGTGGTCGTGCGGCGCAATGACGATGACCGGCATGTTCTCATCGATCAGCGCGATCGGTCCATGCTTCAGCTCGCCGGCCGCATAGCCCTCGGCGTGGATATAGGAGATTTCCTTGAGTTTCAGCGCGCCTTCCATGGCCAGCGGAAAGTTGGTGTCGCGGCCGAGATAGAGCACGTCCTTGTAGCGTGAGAGTTCACGCGCGATCCGTTCGATCTGCTCTTCAAGCTTGAGCACCTGATTGGCATAGCGCGGCGCTTCCGATAGCGCGCGCACCAGGGTCTTCTCTTGTTCTTTCGAGATTGTCCCGCGCGCCACGCCGGCCCGCACGGCAAGCGATGCCAGCACGGACAGCTGGCAGGTGAACGCCTTGGTCGAGGCAACGCCGATCTCCGGCCCGGCGAGCGTCGGCAGCACGACATCGGATTCGCGCGCCATGGTCGATTCGCGCACATTGACGATCGCGCCGATCTTCATGCCGGCCTTGCGGCAATAACGCAGCGAGGCCAGCGTGTCGGCAGTCTCACCGGACTGCGAAATGAAGAACGCCGCGTCGTTCTTCGACAATGGCATTTCGCGGTAACGGAATTCGGAGGCGACATCGATGTCGACGGGCAGGCGCGCGTAGCGCTCGAACCAGTATTTGCCGATCAGGCCGGCAAGATAGGCGGTACCGCAGGCCGAAATCGCCAGCCGGTTGATCTCTGCGAAATTGAACGGCAGATCCAGCGGCTTGGAGACGCCGCCGACAAAATCGAGATAATTCGCCAAGGTATGCGAGATCACTTCGGGCTGCTCATGGATCTCCTTCTCCATGAAATGGCGCCGATTGCCCTTGTCGACCATGAAGCTGGTCGAAAGCGACTGCTGGCGCTTGCGGTCGACCTTTGTGCCGTCGATGTCGAAGATGGTGACGCCGTCGCGGCGCACCACCGCCCAGTCGCCATCTTCGAGATAGGTGATCGAATTGGTGAACGGTGCGAGCGCGATGGCGTCGGAGCCCAAAAACATCTCGCCATCGCCATGGCCGACAGCCAAAGGCGGACCATTGCGCGCGCCGACGATCAGGTCCTCGTCGCCCTTGAACATGATTGCCAGCGCAAAGGCGCCTTCCAGCCGCTTCAGCGCCTGGTGCGCGGCCTCGACCGGCTTCAGGCCTTTGGCGAGTTCGCGCGCCACCAGATGGGCGACGACCTCGGTGTCGGTCTGCGAGGAGAAAGAATAGCCATCGCGGATCAGTTCTTCGCGCAATTCGGCGAAATTCTCGATGATGCCGTTATGGACGATGGCGACACCGTCGGAAAAATGCGGATGCGCATTGGTCTCGTTGGGCACGCCGTGTGTCGCCCAGCGTGTGTGACCGATGCCGATCGTACCGTCGAGCGGCTCGTCCTTGAGCCGGCGCTCGAGGTTGATCAGCTTGCCTTCGGCGCGGCGGCGAGCAAGCTGGCCGTGCTCGATGGTGGCGACGCCGGCCGAGTCATAGCCGCGATATTCCAACCGCTTCAGCGCATCGACGATGAGCGGCGCAACCTGCGAGTGGCCGACGATTCCAACGATACCGCACATGCAGACAGCCCCCGAGTCCCCGTGGAAAACCAGCGCTATTTAGGGATGGCCGGCCTGCCGCGAAAGTCACATTGCATTTCGTCCCGTGTAACGGAACGCTCATTCTTGTCGATGCACCATGACAGACCGCTCTTGCAATCCGGTTACTGCAATCGTTCGGTTTTTTGCGGGCTGGTCTTACTTTTTCTTCGCAGCCGCGGCCGAAGCAAAGCGTTCGCGCAATTCCTTGCCCTTGCCCGGGATCGTCTTTTGGCGAGCACGGCCGAAGGCCAGCGCATCGTCGGGCACGCTTTCGGTGATCACGCTGCCCGAGGCAATGTAGCCGCCCTTGCCGATGGTGACAGGCGCCACCAGCGACGAATTGGAGCCAATGAACGCGCCCTCGCCGATGTCGGTGAAGAATTTCGAATAGCCGTCATAATTGCAGGTGATGGTGCCAGCGCCGATATTGGCGCCCGCGCCGACGCGGGCATCGCCGATATAGGTCAAATGGTTGACCTTGGCGCCCTCTTCGATAACCGCCTGCTTGACCTCGCAAAAATTGCCGACCTTGGCCTTGTCCCGGAGATCAGCACCCGGCCGCAGCCGCGCGTACGGCCCGACATCGCAATTGGACGCAATGGTGGCGCCTTCGATGTGGCTGAACGCATGTATCTTGGCGCCCGTCGCAATCTTCACGCCCGGACCGAACCAGACATTGGGCTCGACGATTGTGTCAGTGCCGATCTCGGTGTCGTGCGAGAAATACACCGTCTCCGGCGCGATCAGCGTCACGCCCGACAGCATCGCTTCATGCCGCCGGCGCGCCTGCCATATGCCCTCGGCTTGCGCCAGTTCGGCGCGGTTGTTGATGCCGAGCGCGCTTTCGAAGCTGGCTTCGGTGGCGACGACATCGAGGCCTCGCGCGCTGGCGATCTCGACAATGTCGGTGAGATAATACTCGCCTTTGGCGTTGTTGTTGCCTACCTGATCGAGCAGTTTCAGCGCGTGATCACCGGCCACCGCCATCATGCCGGCATTGCAGAAGGCTATTTTCCTCTCCTCCTCGGAGCAGTCCTTCTCTTCGCGGATGGCGATCAGCTTGCCGTCCTTTTCGAACAGCCTGCCATATCCGGTCGGGCTGGGCGGGCGGAAGCCGATCACGACGACGGCGGCGCCCTCGGCCAGCTTCAGCCGCGCCACGGTCAGCGCATCGGCGTCGATCAGCGGCGTGTCGCCAAACATCACCAGGATATCGTCATAACCCTTTGATATCGCATCGCGTGCGGCCAGCACGGCGTGCGCGGTGCCAAGGCGCTTTTCCTGCACGAAAGTCTCGGCCTTCGGCGCGAACTTTGCCGCCGCCTTGCGCATCTCTTCCGCGCCATGACCGATCACCAGCGCCTGGCTGCCCGCGCCGGCAGCTTCGGCCGCCCTCACCACATGGGCGACCATCGGCAGGCCGGCAATCTGGTGCAGCACCTTCGGCAGCACGCTCTTCATGCGCGTGCCTTCGCCGGCGGCGAGAATGACGGACAGGCAGGATCTCTGGCTCATGGAAGGGACAACCATATGAAAAGGGTTGGGAATCAAAGCATGCTAGCAGTGGCGCCTTGCTTCACCAATGCGGTTAAATTTCGGTGAGATGGCGGAGCAGCTGACTCTTAATCAGCGGGTCTTAAAACGGAATTCGGCAGTCAGCACACCTACAACAGGCCGTGTTTCCTGAATTCCGCCTGCTCGTCACCTGATATCCAGCCAAACACCTTCAGCTTGCCGTCACGCTTTTCGACGAGATAGTTGACCGCAAAGTCGATGGTCACGGGACTCCCATCCTTGCGTTCATAGTCACCGGCCCAGCTTACCTCAGCCACGCAATGGTCCTGGTCGACAGGTGTCACAGAGACCTCCTTGCAGGTCATCCTCTTGCTGCCGAGGGCACGATAGGCCTCAAAACCCTTTGTCATGATGGCCTTCAACTGCTCGCCATTCTCGCCAACCATGACCGCTGCCGGCGTCACCGAGACAAAACCGGCCGAATACATGTCCGCGACGTCGTTGAGATCGACGGTGTCGGCGATCGCGTCATTGTAGATTTTCTCATAGACCTTGAAGAATTTTCGCACATCCGCCTTGGCTACCATTCTCGCCTCCCGGCTCGAAAAAGTGTTGATCAACGGTACTGCAAATGCGGGCTGCCGTGCATCGTTCCGCCGACGCGACCTACCCCAGCCGCCCCAGCACCGGGAAATTTTCCAGCAGCCAGTAAGACACCGTCTGCACGCCGCCGGTGAGGAAAAACACGCCGGCGACCACCAGCAGCGCGCCGATCGCTTTTTCGACGCGGCCGAGATGGACGCGGAATTTGCCAAGGAAGCGCATGAAGGCGCCGGAAAACAGGGCGGCGATCAGGAACGGGATACCCAGCCCGAGCGAATAGGCGGCGAGCAGCAGCGCGCCCTCGCCCACCGTCTCGCGGCCGCCGGCCAGCGTCAGGATCGGACCGAGCACCGGGCCGATGCAGGGCGTCCAGCCGAAGGCGAAGGCCAGCCCCATGACATAGGCCGCGACCGCACTTGCCGGCTTGCCCTGCGACTGGAAGCGCGCCTCGCGTGAAAGCAGCGGAATGCGCAGGATGCCGAGGAAATTCAGGCCCATGAGGATGATCAGCACACCGGCGCCCATCGCTAGCGGCTCCTGCCAGATACGCAGCAGCCGGCCGATGGTCGAGGCCCCGGCGCCAAGCGCGACAAAGACGGTCGAGAAGCCGAGCACGAAGGCGATCGAGGAATAAAGCAGCGCGCCGCGCGCGCCTTCCCTCGCCGTAGTTCCCGCATTGCCACGGAAATCGTCGACCGACACGCCGGCCATATAGCAGAGATAGGGCGGCACCAGCGGCAGCACGCAAGGCGACAGGAACGAGATGGCTCCCGCCCCGACCGCGCTGACATAGCCGATGTCCAATGCCATTTCCAGGAACTCCACTGTCGTGCCGCTGATATAGCGACGCGCAGCCTTGTCCACCAATCACCATTGTGTTGGCAAGATCATGCTTGCCGGGGAAGAAACGGCAGCCCCTGGGCGTTGACACAGCGAGGCCGCGATTTCCCGCGCGTCTCCAGATACCAGTCAGGGAGATTTCCATGAAAACCATAACCGCAGGACTGGCAGCGCTTCTGCTCAGCACCGCCGCATCCTTCGCCGCCGACGCGTGGAAGGAAGCCGAGGTCAATGGCACCAAGATCTACACCGACGCCAATGGCATGACGCTCTACACCTATGACAAGGACGAGAAGGGCAAGAGCAATTGCTACGACAAATGCGCCACCAACTGGCCGCCGCTGAAAGCCGAAGCCGGCGCCAAGGCGGACGACGAATGGACCGTTGTCGACCGCACCGACGGCACCAAGATGTGGGCCTATGACGGCAAGCCGGTCTACACCTTCATCAAGGACAAGAAGCCCGGCGATGTGACCGGCGACGGCGTCGGCGAAGTCTGGCATATCGTCAAGGCCGACTAAGATACTCAATACATTCACGCCTGATGGCGGAACAAGGCTGGTCGCCAGGCATCGCTCTATGCAGCCGGCGGCCAGCGTCGATCAATTTGCCACTGGCGTCGCCCCGATGCCACTGCTCCAGCAGCTTTCCGCGACTCGGCGAAAATGAAAACCAGTCGTTTCCGCTGACTTGAGACCACCATCTCCCTTTCCCAAATTCTGTGATTTTCTCCATACACTCTAAGAGTGTATTGCCGCGGGCCGGCCCGCAATTTGGGCGCTTCCCCTTGACCGGACGCAAAAGCGCGGCCATGTGAGCGACAAATAGAACGAGATTTCGTCGCGCGCAGCGGAATTCTTCTGCCGCACCACAGCTGATATGAGACCTCATGGACGTCGTCGTCGTCGAATCGCCGGCCAAGGCGAAGACAATCAACAAATATCTCGGCAAGAACTACAAGGTTCTGGCCTCGTTCGGCCATATCAGGGATTTGCCGGCCAAGGACGGCTCGGTGCGTCCGGATGAGGATTTCGCCATGTCCTGGGCGGTCGACACCGCCTCGGGCAAGCGACTCGCCGACATCGCCAAGGCGGTCAAGGATGCCGATGGCCTGATCCTCGCCACCGACCCGGATCGCGAAGGTGAAGCCATCTCCTGGCATGTGCTGGAGGTGCTGAAGCAGAAGCGCGCGCTGAAGGACAAGCCGGTCAGCCGCGTCGTCTTCAACGCCATCACCAAATCGTCGGTGCTGGAGGCGATGGCCAATCCGCGCCAGATCGATGCGCCGCTGGTCGATGCCTATCTCGCCCGCCGGGCGCTGGATTATCTCGTCGGCTTCACGCTGTCGCCGGTGCTGTGGCGCAAGCTGCCGGGCGCCCGCTCGGCCGGCCGCGTCCAGTCGGTTGCGCTGCGTCTCGTCTGCGACCGCGAATCCGAAATAGAGCGCTTCATCCGCGAGGAATACTGGCAGATCGCTGCACTGCTGGGCACGCCGCGCAACGAGAATTTCGAAGCGCGGCTGACTGCCTTCGATCGCAAGAAGCTGCAAAAGCTCGACATTTCCAACAAGGCGCAGGCCGACGACATCAAATCGATGCTCGAAGGCGCGACCTTCAAGGCGGTGTCGGTCGAAGCCAAGCCGACCAAGCGCAATCCCGGCCCGCCCTTCACCACTTCGACGCTGCAGCAGGCCGCCTCATCGGGCCTCGGCTTCTCGGCCAGCCGCACCATGCAGGTGGCGCAACGGCTCTATGAAGGCATGGAGATCGGCGGCGAGACCACAGGTCTCATCACCTATATGCGAACCGACGGCGTGCAGATGGCACCCGAGGCGATCGACGCCGCGCGCGATGCCATCGCCAAGGAATTCGGCCCGAAATACCTGCCGGAAAAGCCGCGCCAATACACAGCCAAGGCCAAGAACGCCCAGGAAGCGCACGAAGCGATCCGTCCGACGGATTTCATGCGCACCCCGGCATCGGTCAGGCAGTATCTCGATTCCGACCAGATGCGGCTCTATGAACTGATCTGGAAGCGCGCCATCGCCAGCCAGATGCAGCCAGCCGAGATCGAGCGCACCACCGCCGAGATCGAGGCAGTCAACGGACCGCGCACCGCGGAGCTGCGTGCCATCGGTTCGGTCGTTCGGTTCGACGGTTTCATCGCCGCCTACACCGACCAGAAGGACGACGATGCGGAAGACGAGGAAAACCGCCGCCTGCCCGAAATCCGCGCCGGCGAGCAGCTAGCCCGCCAGGCGATCAATGCCACCCAGCACACCACCGAGCCGCCGCCGCGCTATTCCGAAGCTTCACTGATCAAGAAGCTGGAAGAACTCGGCATCGGCCGGCCTTCTACCTATACGGCGATCCTGAAGACGCTCGAGGACCGCGATTACGTCACCATCGACAAGCGCCGGCTGGTGCCGCAGGCCAAGGGCCGGCTGCTGTCGGCCTTCCTCGAAAGCTTCTTCAAGCGCTATGTCGAGTACGACTTCACCGCGTCCCTTGAGGAAAAGCTCGACGAGATCTCGGACGGCAAGCTCGCCTGGAAGGACGTGCTGCGCGATTTCTGGAAGGATTTTTCCGGCGCCGTCGCCGACATCAAGGAACTGCGCGTCACCGACGTGCTCGACGCGCTCAATGAAGAACTGGCGCCGCTGGTGTTCCCGACTCGGGAGGACGGCTCCAATCCCCGCATCTGCCCGAAATGCGGCACCGGCAATCTGTCGCTGAAGCTTGGCAAGTTCGGCGCCTTTGTCGGCTGCTCCAACTATCCCGATTGCTCCTTCACCCGCCAGCTCGGCGATGCCGCCAATCCCAATGGCGAGAATGGCGGCGGCGAGGACGGCACCAAGGTGATCGGCAAGGATCCTTACACGTCAGAGGAAATCACGCTGCGCAGCGGTCGCTTCGGCCCCTATCTGCAGCGTGGCGACGGCAAGGAGGCCAAGCGTTCCAGCCTGCCCAAGGGCTGGACGGCCGAGTCGATCGACCACGAAAAGGCGCTGGCGCTGCTGTCGCTGCCGCGCGATGTCGGCCAGCATCCGGAAACCGCCAAGATGATCTCAGCCGGGCTTGGCCGCTACGGCCCGTTCGTGCTGCATGACGGCACCTATGCCAATCTCGAAAGCATCGAGGACGTGTTCTCGATCGGCCTCAACCGCGCCGTATCGGTGATCGCCGAGAAGCAGCTGAAGGGCAAGGGCGGCCGCAATGGCGGTACTGCCGCGGCGCTGAAGGAGCTTGGCGACCATCCCGATGGCGGCGGCAAGATCGTCGTGCGCGACGGCAAATACGGGCCCTACGTGAATTTCGGCAAGGTCAATGCTACGCTGCCCAAGGGCAAGGATCCGCAGTCGGTGACGATCGAGGATGCGCTGGCGTTGATTGCCGAGAAGGAAGCCAAGGGCGGCGGCGGCAAGAAGCCTTTCCGAAAGGCAGCCGCGGCCAAGGCCCCGGCGACCAAGAAGGCGGCAGCCAAGAAGCCGGCTGCGAAGAAGCCGGCCGCGAAGAAAAAAGGATAGGACAGCGTGGCGCGCAAGATCACCGGCAGAACCCACGACGATCCGCGCACCGCCGACACCAGGGCCAAGGTCAAGGACGACTACCGGCCCTCGCGTGACGAAATCCTGCGCTACATCGCCGAAAATCCCGATCGCGCCGGCAAACGCGACATCGCCAAGGCGTTCGCACTGCGCGGCGACGACCGCATCTGGCTGAAGGACATTTTGCGCGACTTGCAGGACGAGGGCGTCCTCACCAAGGAGCGCAAGGGGCTGGCTCGCGTCAGTGCCCTGCCCCATGTCACGGTCCTCGATATTTTCGACCGCGATGCCGATGGCGTGCTCTTGGCCCGTCCTACCGAACACACGGCCAATGGGCCGCCGCCCATCGTTTCCATCCGCCTGTCGCGCAGTGGCAGTGGACCGGCGCCCGGCATTGGCGACCGCGTGCTGGCCAAGACCTTTCCGGCCGACGACACGAACGTCGCCCTGGGCGGCCCCGCCTACACCGGGCGGGTGGTGAAGATTTTCGAAAAACGTACCGATGCCGTGCTCGGTGTCTTTCGCATCTTGCAGGACGGCACCTTCCGCATCGAGCCGGTGGAACGGCGCCAGCCCGAACTGATCGTCGACAAGGAATTCCAGAACGGCGCCAAGAACGGTGATCTGGTGGAGGTCGAGCCGGCGCGGGCTTCCCGCTATGGGCTGCCGAGGGCCAAGGTGCTTAACGTGCTGGGCTCTCTGACCAGTGAAAAGGCGGTCTCTATGATCGCCATCCACGCGCACGACATTCCGCATATCTTCCCGGCCGACGTCATCGCAGAATCCGAAGCGGTCAAACCGGCGACGTTGGATCACCGCGAGGATTGGCGCGACCTGCCGCTGATCACCATCGATCCGGCCGACGCCAAGGACCATGACGACGCCGTCTTCGCCACGCCGGATCTCGACGAGAAGAACCCCGGCGGCGTGGTTGCCACTGTCGCAATCGCCGACGTCGCCGCCTATGTGCGCTACGGCACGGCGCTCGACCGCGAAGCATTGAAGCGCGGCAATTCGGTCTATTTCCCGGATCGCGTCGTGCCGATGCTGCCCGAGCGCATCTCCAACGATCTCTGCTCGCTGCGCGAGGGCCAGGACCGTCCGGCGCTCGCCGTGCGCATGGTTTTTTCAGCCGAGGGCCGCAAGCTCAGGCACTCCTTCCATCGCATCATGATGAAGTCGGCGGCAAAGCTCGCCTACCAACAGGCTCAGGCGGCAATCGACGGCGCGCCGGACGACAAGACAGGTCCGATCCTCAAAACCGTGCTGAAGCCACTGTGGGACGCCTATGCGATCCTGAAGCGCGGTCGCGACGGCCGCCAGCCGCTCGAACTCGACCTGCCCGAGCGCAAGATCGTGCTCAAGCCGGACGGCACCGTCGATCGCGTCATCGTGCCGGACCGGCTCGATGCCCATAAGCTCATCGAAGAATTCATGATCCAGGCCAATGTCGCGGCGGCCGAAACGCTCGAGGCGAAGAAACAGGAACTGGTCTATCGCGTCCATGACGCGCCATCACTGGCCAAACAGGAATCGCTGCGCGAGTTCCTGCAGACATTGGGCCTGTCACTCGCGCGCGGCGCGCAGATGCAGCCAAGCCAGTTCAACGGCATTTTGGAGCGCGTGCGCGGCGCCGACAATGAAGGCCTGGTCAACGAAGTGGTTCTGCGCTCGCAGAGCCAAGCCGAATACTCGCCAAAGAACATCGGCCATTTCGGTCTCAACCTCCGCCGCTACGCGCATTTCACCTCGCCGATCCGCCGCTATGCCGATTTGATCGTGCATCGCGGACTTATTGCCGCACTCGGATTGGGTCCGGGCGGGCTGACGCAGGACGAAGCGGCACGGCTCGAAGATGTCGCCGTGCTGATCTCCGGCACGGAACGCCGCGCAATGGCGGCCGAGCGGGACACGGTCGACCGTCTGATCGCCGCCTACCTTGCCGAACGCGTCGACGACCGGTTCGACGCCCGCATCTCCGGCGTCACCAAGTCAGGACTATTTGTCCAATTGCCGCAGTACGGCGCGGATGGTTTCATCCCGGTGTCAACATTGAACGGCGATTACTATATATACGACGAAACGGCCCGCTCCCTGTTCGGAGAACGCTCGGGCAAAGGCTACCAACTCGCGGACCGCGTCGAGGTCCGTCTCATCGAGGTGGCGCCGATGGCCGGGGCGATGCGCTTCGAGATGTTGACCGACCCGAAGCCTCTGCCGGGCTCCAAGCGGTCGTTTCACAAGGCCAAGGGCCGCGCTCGCGCGTCGCAATCGCGACCGGGTTCGCGCGGCAGGAGACGATGATGACAACAGCCATGGAAGAACAGGTTTTCGGCGGAGAACATCACTCGGGCCGGACCGCGCGCCCGCTGTGGACGGCGATGAAGCGCGGCCTGCTCGGCCGCTGCCCGCATTGCGGCGAAGGCAAGCTGTTTCGCGCTTTCACCAAGACCGTCGACACATGCAGTGTCTGCGGCGAGGAATTGCATCACCACCGGGCCGACGATCTGCCCGCCTATCTGGTCATCGTCATCGTCGGCCATGTCGTGCTGGGCGCCTTCATGGGCGTTGAGGCCACGTCGACGCTGTCCACATGGCAGCACATCGCCATCTGGGTTCCGCTGACCATCCTTTTGTCGGTTGCGTTGCTGCAGCCGATCAAGGGTGCCGTCATCGGACTGCAATGGGCCTTCTATATGCACGGCTTCGGCGGCGAGCACGACGTGATCGAGCCGCATCCCGGAGCCTAGGCCGCAGCCAAGAATGCTGCCTGGCGCAACATACCAACCGTGAAAGGCCACTTTCGCTTGCCAGAAGTTTCCGCTAGGTCCTGCGCATGGACGGTATGACCAAGGCGGAAGTCGACAGGATCGAGCGGAGCATGATCGCTCATAGCGACCGGCCAATTCGCCCGCGCGACGCGGCAACCCTCATCCTGCTCGACCGCAAGGACGATGACGTGCTGGTTCTGATGGGTCGCCGTCATGCCGGCCACGCCTTCATGCCGGGCAAGTTCGTCTTTCCCGGCGGCCGCACCGATCCGGCCGACAGCCGCATACCGGTCGTCGCCGCATTGCACCCGGAGCAGGAAGCCAGGCTGATCGCCGGACCGGGCCGCACAAGCGCCGCACGAGCCCGCGCCATCGCCCTGTCCGCCATCCGCGAAACCTATGAGGAAGCCGGGCTGCTGATCGGCCGCAAGGGTGCTTTCGCAACCCCCAGGCCCGATTGGCAAGGCTTTGCCGAACACGGCGTGCAACCCTCTCTCGACATGCTGCGCTTCGTTGCGCGCGCCATCACGCCGCCCAACCGGGTGCGCCGCTTCGACACCCGCTTTTTCAGCGCCTGGCGTGACGACGTCGCCGTCGAACTGCCCGGTGGCGGTCCCACCAACGAGCTCGAAGAGCTGGTCTGGCTGCCGCTCGCCAAGGCCAGGGAAGCCGACATACCCGACATCACCCGAATGATCCTGGACGAGCTGGAAAAGCGCCTCGCCCATGATCCACTGTTGCGTCCAGGCGGACCCGTGCCCTTCTACCGGCTTGTCCGCAGCCGCTTCACCCGCGAACTTCTCTAGAGCAATTCCAGGAAAAGTGTGACGCGGTTTTCCCGGGAAAAGCGCTCAGCACTTTCCTTAGATCAAACAGGCAGAGTATTCAGCATCCCATGACGGTCGATACCCAACCACAGGGCGACGAACGCGTACACTGGCTGCCGATGGTGGCGGCGATCTCGTCGATCAGCGTCGTCGGCATCGCCATCGGCCTCGGCATGCCGTTGCTCAGCGTCATCCTTGAAACGCGCGGCCATTCGGCTTCGATGATCGGCCTCAACACCGCCGTTGCCGGCCTCGCCTCGATCGCCGGTGCGCCGCTGGCTACTCCGCTCGCCATGCGGTTCGGCGTTGCCTGGACCATGATCGCCATGATCGCCGCCGGCGCGCTGGCCTTTGTCGGCTTTCATTTCGCACCCGATTTCTGGATGTGGTTTCCACTGCGCATCGTGCTGCACATCGCGCTGACGGTGCTGTTCATCCTGTCCGAATTCTGGATCAGCACCTCGGCGCCGCCGCACCGACGCGGCCTTGTGCTGGGCATTTACGCCACTGTCCTGTCGCTCGGCTTTGCCGCCGGACCGTGGCTGTTCGCCCATCTCGGCAGTTCCGGCTTCAGGCCGTTCGGCGTCATCATCGCCTTGGTGACGCTGGCGGCGATACCCGTGCTGGCAGCACGCAACGAGAGCCCCTCGATCGCCTCGGATGGCGAAACCAGCAATTTCCTGCGCTACATCTGGCTGGTGCCGTCGGCGACCGCAGCCGTGCTGGTGTTCGGCGCGGTGGAAACCGGCGGCTTTGCGCTCTTCCCGATCTATGGTAGCCGCATCGGCTATTCCGAGGCCGATGCGGCCCTTCTGCTGACCATGATCGGCCTCGGCAATGTGTTGTTGCAGATCCCGATCGGCATGATCAGCGACCGCGTCAGCGATCGCCGCTACCTGCTGATTGCCTGCGCCACGGTCGGTCTTATCGGCACCGTCTTCATGCCCTTCTTCGCCCAGAATTGGCATTTGATGGCCGCGCTTCTGTTCGTCTGGGGCGGCGTCGTCGCTGCCATGTACACGATCGGCCTTGCCCATCTCGGCTCGCAGCTTTCCGGCCATGAACTGGCGTCGGCCAACGCCGCCTTCGTGCTGTGCTACGGTGTCGGCATGGTGCTCGGCCCGCAGGCGATCGGCATCGGCATGGATGCGTTCGGCCCGTCCGGCTTCGGCTGGTCGCTCGGCCTGTTCTTCGCCGCCTATATCGCTTTGGTCGCCGTCAGGTTGGTTCGCAAGATCCTGCTGTAGCGCAACTGCCGCCAGCCCTGCATTTGGCGCGCACGGTGGCAGGCTGCTGACAGAACCGTGTCAGGAGCACAGGGCTAAAAGAGTGTCCCAAAACACTTGAGGACACTTCCATGATCGACAGCGGCTTTGAAACCACATCGCTACGAATGACACTGCTTCTGCTCGTGACCTTCCAGGCTCCGGCCGCCGACGTCGACCGCATCATGGATGCTGTGGTGGCGATTGCGCCGCTGGCCATGGGCAAATATGACCGCAATGCCTATCAGTCGGCGCACGGCATCGAACGCTACAGGCCGCTTGACGGTGCGGCCGCCGGTGCCGAAACCGAATTGCGGCGGCGGCCCGGCACGGTCGAGGTTTCCTTCGAACTGCCGGACGATCAGGTGCTGGCCGCCCGCGTCGTCGAGGCGATTTTCCAGGCCCATTCCTACCAGGAACCGGTGATCCGCATTCAACCGATTCTCGCCAGCCGTTCCAAGGGACTGGACGACCGCGCCAATCCGAATCGCTGGTGGAACACGACCGGAGACTGGAAGAAGGTTGCGTCACCGGCGACAGAAACCGCATGATTTCCGTTCACCAGCAGGCTCAGGCGGGTCGCACCAGGCTTGCCGGGCTTGACTTTCCGGGCGCGTTCTTTATGTGTCGCGCCAAGTTTCCCGCGTCCGGGTGTTTCCCCGTGCTCCAGCGGCCAAAACCCCACGAACAAACGGACTGATATCATGGCCAAAGCCGCAAACATCAAGATCAAGCTTCTGTCGACCGCCGACACCGGTTTCTTCTACGTGACCAGCAAGAACAGCCGCACCAAGACCGACAAGCTGTCGTTCCGCAAGTACGACCCGGTCGCCAAGAAGCACGTCGAATTCAAGGAAACCAAGATCAAGTAATCTGGTTTCCCGCTGCAATGCCGAAACGCCGCCCAATGGGCGGCGTTTTTCGTTTGTAGCCAGTTGATTTCGTTGCACGTGAGCAGAGACTGCAGCCAAAAGGATTGACCCTTCGCCAAGGTTGCGGCACCCTTCGCCGTGGGTTGGGTGTCATGAACAAGGCGCCTATGGATGTCGAAGAAGGTGAAAGCTGCAATCATTGCAGCCCTTGTCGCTCTGGTTGCTGGCTTCGCCGTCAGCAACGGGCTGATAAGCCAGCAGACGGCCGATGAGATCAAGGCCAGGACTGACCAGGTTCTGAGTGAGGAAGAGGCCGCACCGCCTGCACCTCAGCCTGACAGTCCCGCCGCGCCTTCCACGGAACCCCCACCGCAGGCTCCGACCCCTCCCGCCGCCGCACCCCCGCAAGGATCACAACAGGGTCAATGAAGGAGCCCCGCCAGTATTGGCTCCTCTCGTGCGATCGTGCCACCTTGAGTGTATCGTTTTAATACAATCGGCGATTGGTAGACTTGCACCACGGATAGGCAGTTAGTTTCAGCGTCAGGCAAAAAGGGGGGAAATGCCTCGCACTGGGAGAAAACGATGTCCGTACAAAAAGGCGACTTTCGAACCAACAGAGCCGACTACGTGATTGCCGCGATGCATGGCGGAGTGACCGCCGACGACAGCGTTCGAGACGAGAACCTGGCAAGGAGAAAGAAGTCCCTGTGGCTGAAGGAGCGGCGATCGGCCAAGTCGGCTGAGAACCCGTTGGACAGTTCGCCGCTGTCCAAAAGAAGCCCTCGCGGTTAGCGGTCTACAATCCTCTTCCGCGATCACACCATATCCGCACACAACCCACTCGCCCATATTGCAGGCGCCGCCGTCGGTGTGACTAACTCCGACGGCGGCCCAATTCGTGGCGAAACGACCTCCGTTCTTTTGAGAAGACGGCGGGACTAAGGTCTTGCGCTGTAGACGCAAAGGTCCGAGTGGTCCTGTTAGGTTCCGGAAATGTCTGTTGGACGTTCCGCTATTTTATCCAATTGAAATGTAGCGTTACCTGTATTTCCCGCCCGACATCGGCGCCTCATACGGCTGCCCGCCGCCCGGCTGAGTCCCCCTCAGCCGATGCGATCACCGCTTTTCGGATCGAACAGATGCAATTGGTCTGGTTCGACAACCAACCTCACCTCGTCGCCTGGCTTCACGCCGGCACGGCCCATGGCAAAGACGCAAAGCTGCTGGCTGGCCAGCTTGACGTAGAACTGCGTCGAAAGCCCGAGCGGCTCGACCACCCCCACCTCGCCCTTCAACGCGCCGTCATCCGCCAACTTGATATGCTCGGGCCGCAGACCGACGGTGATGGCGTCACCGTCCGTCAGCGGCAGGCCTTCCGGCAGGCGCAGCGCCTGGCCATCGGTCAGTACAGCCTCCGGGGTACCACCCTTGCGAACAATCGCCGGCAGGAAATTCATGCCGGGGGAACCGATGAAACCGGCGACGAACATGTTGGCCGGCCGATCATAGAGATCGAGCGGTGCGCCGACCTGCTGGATCAACCCGTCATGCATGACGACGATCCGGTCGGCCATGGTCATCGCCTCGATCTGGTCATGCGTGACATAAACCGATGTCGTCTTCAGCTGCTGGTGCAGCGCCTTGATCTCGGCGCGCATATGGACGCGCAGCTTGGCGTCGAGGTTCGACAGCGGCTCGTCGAACAGGAAAACCTTGGGATCGCGCACGATGGCACGCCCCATGGCGACGCGCTGGCGCTGGCCGCCGGACAGTTGCCGCGGCAGGCGCTGCAGGAACGTGTCGAGCCCGAGCCGCCTGGCGGCGCCGTCCACCCTGGCGTCGATCGTCGTTTTCTCCGCCTTCTTCAGGAGCAGGCTGAAACCCATGTTCTTCGACACGTCCATATGCGGATAGAGCGCGTAGGACTGGAAAACCATGGCGATGTCGCGGTCCTTGGGTGCCACGTCATTGACCAGCCGCTCGCCGATGCGGATCTCGCCGCCGGAAGCCTCCTCCAGCCCGGCGATCATGCGCAAGAGCGTGGACTTGCCGCAGCCTGACGGCCCAACCAGGACGACGAACTCGCCATCGGCGATTTCAAGGTCGACCGCGTGCAGGACGCGGACGGCGCCATAGTCCTTGCGGACGTTTTCGAGCGTAACAGAGGCCATCGATCTATCCTTTGACGGCGCCGGCGGTAAGGCCGGTGACGAGATAGCGTTGCAGGAAGGCGAAGAAGATACAGACCGGGATCAGCGCCAGGATGGACGCCGCCATCATTTGTCCCCAGTCGACGGCGAACTTGCCGATGAAGGTGAGCAAGCCGACGGCAAAGGTCTTCTGGTCGTCGCTGGAAATCAGCATCAGCGCGAACAGAAGCTCGCTCCAGGCAGCGGTGAAGACGAAGCCGAGCGTCGCGCCCATGCCGGGCAGCGTCAGCGGCACGATCACCTTGCGCATGGCCTGCGCGCGGGTGCAGCCGTCGATCATCGCGGCCTCTTCCAAATCCTTGGGGATGCCGTCGAAGAACGACTGCATCAGGAAGGTGGCAAAGGCCGTGTTGAAGGCGGTGTAGATGATGATCAGCCCGGTCAGGCTGTTGATCAGGCCGATCTGCCCCATCACGCGGTAGATCGGCGGAATGACCATCACCAGCGGAAAAGTCTGGGTGAGCAGCAACATCAGCGCCAAGGCTGCCTTGCCGCGAAAGGTGAAGCGCGACATGGCATAGCCGGCGAGCGTGGCGATGATCGTCACCAGTGCCGCTGTCGAGACCGAGACGATGACGCTGTTGAGGAAATAGCGCGGGAAATCGGTCGTCTCGAGCACGGTGACGAAGTTCTGCAGCGTCATGTGCGATGGCCAGAAGGTGATGCCTTCGGAATAGAGCAGCCGCTCCGGCGTGACCGAGATCTTCAGCGTCCAGTAGATCGGGAACAGGGCAAAGAGCACGTAGGCCGCGATTGCCGCGTAGAGGCCGATGCCGCCGAAGAAGCGCTGCGAGGCTGTGCGTCCTGCGATCATCAGACGTGCCTCACCAGCGTGCGACGGATGCCGATCAGGGCGATCGCATAGGCGATGAGCAGGACCAGCAGCAGCACGGCCACCGCCGAGGCATAGCCCTTGTCCAGCGATTTGAAGGCGCTGACGTAGATGTAGACCGGCACCGTGTTGGTCGAGCCGGCCGGCCCGCCCTCCGTCATCACGAAGATCAGGTCGGCGAAGGTGGCGATCCAGATGGTGCGCAACATCACAGTGATGGCGATGGTCGGCGCCAGGAACGGCAGCGTCACCTTGGTGAAGCGCTGCCAGGGCGAGGCTCCATCGATAGCCGCTGCCTCATGCAGTTCCGATGGAATGGATTTCAGTGCCGCAAGGAGCGTGATGGCGAAGAACGGAATGCCGAACCAGATATTGGCGACGATCGGTCCCCACATGGCGGTTGAGGGATCGGACAGCACATTGGTCGGCTGGGCTTTCAGCCCCAACGCAAACAGCCAGTGCGGCAGCGGGCCGATGATCGGATTGAACAGCCAGGCCCAGGTCAGGCCTGACAGGAAGGACGGCACCGCCCAAGGCAGGAAGACCAGGGCTTGTACTGCCTTGCGGCCGCGAAACGGCTTGTCGAGCAGGAGCGCCAGGCCAAGGCCGAGGAAGAACTGGAAGAAAAGGCTGGCGACGGTCCACCACAACGTGTTGACCAGCGCCTGCCCCAGCACCTGATCCGACAGCATCGCCTGGTACTGCCCGAGCCCGACATATTCGGACTTGAACGCTGAGAACTTGCGGAAGGAGTAGCTGATGCCGATGACCAGCGGCACCAAAAGCACCACGACCAGCAGGATGATCGCCGGGCTGAGATAGAGCCATGGCTCGATGGCGGCGTGGGATAGCCGCTTGCGACGCGGCTTGCCGGCGGATCGTATTTCGGACACGGCATAAGTCATTGGGTGCTAAATCGTCTCCTGGAGGAGCGCCGGAATTGGCGACAAGCGTCCTTCTCCCCGTTCACGGGGAGAAGATGCCGGCAGGCAGATGAGGGGCAGCGCGAACCTATCGAGGCATAGCGCCGCCCCTCATCCGGCCCTATCGGGCCACCTTCTCCCCGTAAACGGGGAGAAGGGAAGAAAAACTACTTCTTGTTCTTCGCCAGCCAGTCCTGCTGTTCCTTGGTCAGGAAGGCAGCCCATTGGTCGGCGACGTCCTTGGCCGTCTTCTGGCCAAGCAGCACTTCCTGAAAATTCTTGATCGCCACCTGGTCGACGAAATTGCCGAGGTTCTCCAGATGCGTCGGCGGGGTGACCATTTCATATTTGGAGCTGTCGCTGAGCTCCGTGAACCAGCCCTTGAACTGCTCCGTCTTGAAATGGGGATCCTGGTCGGCGCCGTTGTGGATCGGGACGACGCCGACTTCCTTGGCCCATTCCAGATTGTCCTTCGGCGACAGAAGCGTCGCCATCAGCTTCCAGGCGTCGTCCTTGTGCTGCGAGTTGGCAAACATCGCCCAGCCGGCATAGCCCAGCGTCGGATAGGATTTGCCGCTCGGTCCGACCGGCAAAGGCGCCACGGCGAAATCGTCCGCGCTCATCTTGTCGGCGATGCCGAGCAGCGCGTCCGGATCCTGGTTGAGCATGGCACAGGTGCCGGAATAGAAGCCGGTGACCGTTTCGTTGAAACCCCAGCTCACCGCATCCTTCGGCGCCAATCCGTCCTTGTACATGTCGGCCAGCATCTGCAGGCCCTTGACCGAGCCTTCTTCGTTGATCGTCGAAGTGCCGTCCTCGTTGAAGTAGCCGCCCTTGCCGGCGGCGATGTTCATGAACATGTGCATGCCGTTGAAGGCGCCCGGCCCGCCGCGCAGGCAGTAGCCGTACTTCCCCGGGAGCGCGGAAATCTTCTTGGAATCGGCGATGAAATCGTCGAGCGTCGCCGGCGGTCCGTCGAGGCCGGCCTCCTTGAACAGCTTCTTGTTCCAGAACAGCGCGTTCACATAGTAGCCGTAGGGGATCATGAACTGGGTGTTGTTGACGGTCGAGCCGAACTGCTTGGCGCGGTCGCCGAGCGTCTTGGCATCATCCCATTTGGCCATATAGGGGCCGAGATCCTCGAGCTGGGCATTGTTGGCATAGAGGCCCATCCAGCGTTCCGGCATTTCGACGATGTCAGGCGTATCGCCGGCCTGCACCATGGTCAGAAATTTCTCGAACGCCTGGCCCCAGGGCAGCGAGATAAGCTCGACCTTGATGCCCGGATTGGCTGTTTCGAATTCGGCGATCTGCTTCTTCAGGAATTCGGTGCGCGGCGGGCTGGTGATGACTTCGACCATTTTCAGGGTCGAGTCGGCCACGGCATTTCCGGCGGAAATCGCCAGCCCCGCAACGGTGGCCAGCATGACGGTCAGTTTTTTCATGTTCAAGACTCCCATTTTGAACCCGCTTGTTATTTTCTGGCTTTTTCGAAGGCCTGGGCGACGTCAGCCCACAGGTCTTCGACACTCTCCAATCCGACATTGAAGCGGATGGTTCGGGGGCTGACGCCGAAGCGCGCCATCGAATTCAGGCCCGGCGTCTGCTCCAGCGACGCCTTGGCCGGTACGACCAGGCTTTCATGCCCGCCCCAGCTGACGCCGATGCGGAAATATTTCAGCGCGTCGACGAAGACGGGAATGTCGATCTCGTCCGTCACCTCGAAGGAGAACAGACCGGCATAGCCGGCCAGCGTCGCCTTGCCCGGATGGTTCGAATAGACGGGATGGTTGACGCGCTCGACATTGGCATGCGCCTTCAGCCGTTCGGCGATGGTCAGGCCGCTCTTCATGTGGTGCGGCAGGCGCAGCGGCAGCGTGCGCAGGCCGCGCAGCAACAGCCACGCCTCGAATGGCGACAGCTTGCCGCCGAGATAGGAATAGGTCTGCTCGTTGATGTGCTTGATATGAGCAGCCGCACCCGCCACGACGCCCGCGACGGTGTCGCTGTGGCCGCCAAGGTATTTCGAGGCCGAATGCAGAACCAGGTCGACACCATGCGTGATCGGCTTCTGGAAGACCGGCGTCGCCCAGGAATTGTCGATGGTGGTGACGATGCCCTGTTCCTTGGCCAACCGTGTCAGATGCGCGATGTCCTGCAACTCGAACATCATCGAGGTCGGGCTTTCCAGATAAAGCAGCTTGGCGCCGGGAAGTGCCGCCGCGACCGCATCCGGGTCGGAGCCGTCGACATAGTCGACCTTGATGTTAAGCCGCGGCAACAGCCGCTCGAACAAACGATAGGCATCGCCATAGCAATTGCGCACCGCCACGATGCGCTCGCCTGCCCCAACGAATGCAAGCACCGTGGCGCTGATCGCCGCCATGCCACTGGAAAAGCCGCGCGCTGCTTCTGCGCCTTCGAGCGCGGCGACACGTGCCTCGAACTCCATCACCGTCGGATTGTCGCCACGCGAGTAGATCGGCTGCTTTCGTTTGCCGGCAAAGGTATCGGCCATCTCGGCATAGCTGGCGAAGGTGAACAGCGAGGTCTGGTAGATCGGCGGCACCACCGCACCGCCGGGAAACGGTTCGTCATGCGCCAAAAGTGTTGCCGCCTCCAAGAGATAGTCGTGATCGAAACCGGATGGATGCTCGTTCATGTCTGGCTCGAAAGTTTGAGTTTGGCCGCACCGCGCTTGAGATCGTCCTCGACGGTGGCGATCAGCTTGAGCGCTTCGGCGCGGGCGCCCTGTGGGTCGCGCGCGGCAATGCATTCGTAGATGGCGCGGTGATAGGGAAAGCTGGCGTGGCCGAAATCACGAACGCCGAGCGGATGCTCCCAGAAGCGGTGGAACAATTCGTACATGGCGGCGATGATCTGCTCGAACAGCGGATTACCCGAAGCCCGGTAGATCGCCTGGTGGAACTCCCAATCCTCTTCCGACGACATGCCGTCGCGCGTGCGGAACGCCTGCTCCATGATGTCGAGCTTGCGTGCGATTTCGGCGATGTCGGCCTGGCTGGCGCGTTCGGCGCAAAGGGCTGCGGCTTCCGCCTCCAGCGCGCGGCGGATCTCCATCGTCTGCATCAGACTGGTGAAATCATTGCCGCCCGCCAGCGTCAGCGGCATGTGCAGCATATCGTGTGAAACAGCCGCCTTGAGATAGGTGCCGCTGCCCTGCCGGCGCTCGACGAGGCCGAGCCCTTCCCAGCGTGTCAGTGCCTCGCGCACGGTGTTGCGGCTGACCTTCAGCCGCTCGGCCAGAATGCGTTCGGTTGGAAGCCGCTCGCCCGGCTGCAAGGCCTCGGCGCGAACAAAGCCCACCAACGCCTTCAGCACGGCGTCGTCGCGCGCCGTGGTCTGAATGGGTGGCAGGCTGTTCTGGTCCACATTTCCTCCAAATGGTCCAATGGTCCAACCAATTTCTGCACAGAAGGAAGCTCCTGTCAACCAACTGTCAAGAGCACTGTCGGAGGGAGGAGCGCAATACTCTCAAGGCGATCGCGCGGTCGCACTTCGATCGTGTCTGCTAACCTGCGGTGGCAGGCGGCCCGAACCAGGTGGTCAGCGCGTCCACCAGGCCCTGCTGGGTTCCCGCCCCGACCCAAGCCACATAACCATCGGGCCGGATCAAGACCGCGTCGGGCGAAACGACCGTCCCGAGAGCCGGGAGGTCCCAGATACCGGCGTAACCGGCGTCGATCTGCCGGACCCGATCAGCCCAGGACGCGATGTCCAGCCTGCCGGGCTCACCGAGGTTGAGCAGCACGGGCCGCGCGTCGTGCAGCAAGGTGAAGACCCGCAACCGTCCGCCGGCGGTGGTCAGATCGAGATCGGGCATTCGCCGCCCAAGCAGTGGATGCCCCTCGCCAAGGTCGTAATGAACACCCAGACCAGACACCTCCGCGGCGATTTTCTTGCGGGGTTCATCCATGCCGAGCAACTCGGCAACGGTGTCGGCCAAGGCCTTGCTGCGGTCATCCGTGCGGCGAAGCGCAACCTGCGCCATCGTGTTGCGCAACACGCGGGCGGCGACCGGATGGCGCTCGGCGTGATAGCTTTCGAGCAGGCTTTGCGGCGATGTCCCCTTGATGATTTGGGCCAGCTTCCATCCAAGGTTCACCGCATCCTGCACGCCGATGTTGAGGCCCTGTCCGCCCATCGGCGGATGGATGTGCGCGGCATCACCCGCCAGCAGCACGCGCCTGTCGCGATATGCGGTGGCCTGGCGCGTCATGTCGGTGAAGCGGGAGAGCCAGGTCGGGCTGTGGACCCCGAAGTCGGTGCCGTAGATCACAGTCAGCGCCTCGCTGAGCTCGCGCAGGGTCGGTTCGCCGCGCGCCTCCAGGCGGGGCTCCGTCAGCACGACGCCAACCTTCTTGCCGCCCTCGATCTTACCCAGAGCATGAATTCCGGAGGCGTTGCTGCGGAAGCCCCATGCCGGTTCTTCCGACATTTCGACCTCGGCAATCATCCAGCTCATCGTCGGATCCCATCCGGCGAACTCGATACCGGTCGCCTTGCGAATGGTGCTGCGGCCTCCGTCGCACCCGACCAGATATGCGGCCCTCAGGCGGTGACCGGTGGACAGTTCGACATCGACGCCGCTGTCGTCCTGGGCAAACCCCGCAACCTCGTGTTCACGATAGATCGGCACCTTCAACTCGCCGACCCAGTCGGCCAGGATGCGCTCGATGTGGTTTTGCCGCAGTGCCAGCAGATAATTGTGGCGCGTGGGAAAATCGCTGATGCCTAACCGGATCATGTGGAAGCCCACGGACGGCGATATCTGTCCCTGTGAAAGAAACCGATCCACAATTCCGCGCTGGTCGAGCACCTCAAGAGTGCGCGCATGCAGGCCGCCTGCGCGCAATCCTGCCAATTTCTGATCCGGTCGCCTTTCGAAAATGGCAACGTCCACGCCTGCCAGCGCCAGTTCGCCTGCCAGCATCAATCCCGTCGGACCACCCCCGGCGATCACAACCGCATGATCTGAAATCATTATCATAACTCCCGTTTTCCGCACCCTGGCTTGGGTCGCGGTTTTACGGGAGGAGCCGGGTCTTGCCGCAAGCCCCTTGTGCGCCATATCTATGAAATGGAAGGGGTGCTCTTCCCCTCATCGTTGGCTGCTCTCACAGCGAAGCTGTGTTGGAACGGCTAGAACGGGTGTTCCGATTCACATGCAAAAACGCAGATTCCTCCGTGCTTTAGCACGGAGTTCTGATGTTCTTTTGGAGAGAAGGGGGCCGGTCGGCGTTTGGCAGCGGTACGAGGAGGCCACTATGTGCCAGCGCCGGCCGGCCGACCCCACGGACCCAGGAGATGCGGCGGACCTGAGCATCATGGGGTGTTCCCAGGATCGGAGCCGGTTTTCTATCCTCGTGCCGGCTTCGTCTTGGCCTGCACAGTTGCGCAAGAGTTTATGAAAATCAACAGTTTCTTAACCAAGGCTCGCGAATCGCTTGGATTAAGGTAAACGGGTAACCCTGTCGGGTTGACAGGATAATCGGGGCTGGATCGCTACGCCGCCTTGGCGACGACGCGATTTCGGCCGCCGCTTTTGGCTTCGTAGAGCGCGAGATCGGCACGCTTCATCAGCGCCGCCACCGTGTCCACGCCCTTCAGCACCGACGACACGCCGACGCTGACCGTGACTTCGATCGCCTTGCCGTCCTGCCCGATGGCGAAAGCCGCCTGGGCGATTTCGGCGCGAATGCGCTCGGCTACCTTCTCGGCCACCGCGCCCTCGGTGTCCGGCATCACCACGACGAACTCCTCCCCGCCAAAGCGGCAGGCAAGGTCGATACCCCTGACATTCTTGCGCAGCCGTCGTGCGAATTCCCGCAGAACCTCGTCGCCGCCGTCATGACCGTGCGCGTCGTTGATCGCCTTGAAGCGGTCGAGGTCGGTGATCATCACCGACAGCGGCCGGCGCCGCGCCACGGCGCGATCGAACAGCGTCTGCAGGTGGCTGTCCAGATAGCGGCGGTTGTGCAGCCCGGTCAGTCCATCGGTCACCGCCATTTCGATGGTCTGGGTGACGCTGGCGCGCAGCTGGTCATTGTAACGCTTGCGGCGCACCTGGGTGCGCAGCCGCGCCGTCAATTCCTGCTGGTCGATCGGCCGCATCAGATAATCATTGATGCCGAGTTCGAGGCCGCGGATGATGCGTTCCTCCTCGCCCTCCTCCGCCAACAGGATGATCGGCACGAAACGGGTGCGATCGAGCGAGCGCAACTGCGAACAGAGCCTCAGCGGATCGAAATCGGCGAACGCGGTCGAGATCATCACGCATTCATAGGACGTCTCGGCGGCCTGGAAGAAACCGGCATGCGGATCATGTGTGACGTCGAGATCGGCCCGGTCGCGCAGCATCTTCTGGATGCGCTCGACGGATGATTTGCGCTCGTCGATCAAAAGCACCTTGGGCGTCGTGTCCTCGGATGCGAAATTGCGGCTGAGCAACTCCTCGATGCCGATGTTGCGCGTCGTCGAGGCGCGCAGCCGCAACTCGTCGGTCAGCGACTTCAGGCGAACTAGGCTCTTGACGCGCGTCATAAGCTGCAGGTCGTTGACCGGCTTGGTCAGGAAGTCGTCGGCACCGGCCTCGAGCCCGCGGACGCGGTCGGAGACCTGATCGAGCGCGGTGATCATCACCACCGGAATGTGCGATGTCGCCGGATCGCTCTTCAGCCGCCGACAGACCTCGAAGCCGTCCATGTCCGGCATCATCACGTCGAGCAGCACGACATCGACCTTGCCGTTCTCGCAGGTCTCGATCGCATCCGGCCCGTTGGTGGCGGTCAGCACTTCGAAATATTCGGCCAGCAGCCGCACTTCCAGCAGCCGCACATTGGCAGGGATATCGTCGACGACGAGGATCCGCGCAGTCATTTCACAAGGCTCCGGCTCGGCTGAAGGGGCACATCACGCATCGCCCAGATAGGATTTGATGGTTTCGATGAAACGCGGCACCGAGATCGGCTTCGAAATATAAGCCTCGCAGCCGCCCTGGCGGATACGTTCCTCGTCGCCCTTCATGGCGAAGGCGGTCACCGCAATGACCGGGATGACGTGCAGCTCGTCGTCTTCCTTCAGCCATTTGGTCACTTCAAGCCCCGACACTTCAGGCAATTGGATATCCATCAGGATCAGATCCGGCCGGTGCTGGCGCGCCAGATCGAGCGCTTCCAGACCGTTGCGGGTGCGCACGGTCTCGTAACCGCTTGCCTCGATGAGGTCCCGAAAGAGCTTCATATTGAGCTCATTGTCTTCGACGATCATAACCTTCTTCGGCATCGATTTCCCGTCCCGGCTGCCCTTCCGCTTCGAAGGCGACCGTCATGCGCCCATGTCTGAACGCACCAAACCCTGCTTCACTTTACGGCAATATGATTGACGAAACGGAAATCCGCGGCTGGAAAACAGCGCTAATTCCACCTCGTCCCTGCGCGTCCAAAGGGCGCGCCGCGCTCTAATGGCTTGCCGCAAGCAACTCTTGCCATTACTGCGGGAGAGACTCATTCCACACACCGAAGGTAGTGATGGCAAACGCAGCGTCAATGCGCGAAGAAGCGGAATCGATTGCCGTGAAGGCCCTGGGCTTCGTCGCCTCCGATCCGGAGCTTCTGCCGCGCTTTCTGGCAATCACCGGCATAGAGGTCCATTCGATCCGCAAAGCCGCCAGTGAGCCGGGTTTTCTGGCCGGTGTCCTGCAGTTCATCCTCGCCCACGAGCCGACTCTGATGCGCTTTGCCGAGGAAACCGGTACCCCGCCGGCGGCTGTCGGCAAGGCCTTGCGGTCGCTGCCGCTGGGCGACGACAACCATGAGCATTCCATATGAGCGATGATCCGGAAACCGCGCGCCAGATCGAAGAACTGGCAGCCGACGACCGACCCTTGCTTGTCCTCGATGTCGACGATGTCGTGCTCGAATTCATCCGACCGTTTCCGAATTTCCTCAAGGCGCGCGGCTATGGCCTGACGCTGGCCTCGTTCCGGCTGACCGGCAACATCGCAGAGACCGCCAGCGGCCGCCTGATCGAACAGCCCGAAGTCACGGCACTGCTGGCCGATTTCTTTGACGCGCAAGCCGATTGGCAAAACATTACTGACGGCGCGTCAGAAGCCCTGGCAGGGCTTGGCGATCGCGCGGAAATCATCTTGCTGACGGCCATGCCGCACAAACACCGTGCCGTGCGTCGCGTCCATCTCGACGCGCTTGGGCTGAGTTACCCGCTTCTGACCACTGAAATGGCCAAAGGACCGGCAGTGGCCAAGCTTCGCGGCAAGGCTGGCCGACCGGTGGTCTTCGTCGACGATCAGCCGCACAATCTGGCGTCGGTACGGGAATCGGTCGCCGACGCCGAACTGTTCCACCTGATGGCCGACAATTCGCTGCGCGCATTCCTGCCGCCGGTGACGGACGATGTGGTCGTCGTCCAGGACTGGCACGAGGCAGCGCCCAAGATCGCAAGCGCGCTGGGGCTCTGAACTCCAGCTTCAGGGTTCAGTTCGCACCTGCGCCGCCGCTGTCGTCTCCGCTGTCATCGGCGCCGTCACCATCATCCATGCTGTCGTCCACGACCGGATCGGCGGGCTTCAGCATGACGCCATTGACGGTGACCGAGCCATCGGCCTTGGCATTGACGATCCATTCCAGCCGGCCATCGGGCAGCGTCTTGCCAAAGCCCTTCGCCATGAGAGCGACTGGCACGTATTGGCCAACCTCCGGTTCCGACTTTGCCGCTTCCTGCAGGCCTTCGACAAGCTTGTCGAAGCCGGCGACATCGACGGTTACGCTTCCTTCGGGCTTTTCGCCTGGGAATGTCATCTCACCTTCCAGCGCGATCTCCGTATCCTTGTTCTTCACGGTGCTGTGGCCAAGCACGACCTTCGGCATCTTGGCCAAGAAGTCGACTTTAAGCTGCTCGCCGAATTCGGCCGACAGCAGCGGATTCTTATTGAGATCAAAGGCTTCGATCGCCTTCTTCGCCATGCTGTCGAGATCGATATTGGCGCCGCCAAAGTTCAAATCGACATCGGTGGGTAACAACCCCACGCTCCAGCTCGGCAGAAGCTGGGTCGGCACGGTCAGCCCCGATGCCTTGATGCCGTACGTGATCGTGCCGTTCTGGGCCACGCCATCGGTGCCGAACACGGTGCTGAGCTGGGTGGCGCCGAAATTGCCGACCGGGCTTTCCACCGCAAAATCCTTGAAACCGTAGGTCCCGTCGATACGCTGCCAAAGCGGCAAGGCGGCGAGCAGAAGCGATTTGAGCTGCGCCTGGTTGGCCTTCAGCGTCGCCTCGTCCTCGTTGGCCACCGCAAATGCCAGGAGATCGAGCAATGGCTTGGTCCGCACGCCTTTGCCGCTGGCTTCGACAGACAATTCCGGCGACCTGACGGTGACCGGGAATTTCAGCCCGCTCTCCGGATCGTCGAAATTGATCGCTTCGACAAAGCTCGACACCTTTTGCGAGGTTGTGAAATCGACGCCCCCGGTCGCCGACTTGGTCGCGGCAACGGTCGCGATGCCGGCGCCCGTGCTGGCTTCCATGTGCTGCTTGGCATCCTTCGATGCCATCGTCATGCCGGCCATCGAGCTGGTGCCGCTGGTGAAGGCCGCCAGATTTGGATCGTAGACGCCCGAACCCTTGCCGTCCTTGATCGAAAACTGAGTGCTTTGCAGCCCCTCGGGTCCGTTGAACTCGAAGGAGGCAGTTTGGGAGAAATCCATGGAGACATCCCAGGACCCGTCGCTGCGCGGCTTGACCATCAGGGCATAGGGCGCGAAGTCGAACTTCAGCAGTTTCTGGTCCGGAAACGATGCGGCAAGTGCCTTGAAATCGAACAGGATCCTGTAAGCGCCACCTTCAAGCGAAACCTTCAAAATGCCTTTGTCGATGGCCTGCTTGCCGACATAGCGGGACAAGTCGTCGGATAATTGCTTCGCACCCTGACTATCGACGGTCTGACCGAACGCAGGCGCGCTCAACGCAAGGAGGAAAACGAATGGCAGGGCACGGTTCACGCGAATTCTCCGTTTGACCTAATGCATGTCGCCCAAAAGTGGTCCCCGTTTGGGAGAACGACATGCATAAACAAAACCCCAAAGCGCATGCGCTTTAGAAGGGACGTCCGTCTGGTATGAAATTACTGCTGCAACCGCAAGGTGAGATCAACAAGCCACGAGCGGACCTCATCAAAGCACCAGCCGCATCAGCGGGCGGCCGGCCTTGCGTTCCACCAGCCGCTCGAAACCCGCCTTCTCGAAGATCCGCGACGAGCCGACGAACAGGCCGATCGAGCGCGAATCGCGAGACAGATCCATCGGGCACGCCTCGAGCAGCCGGGCTCCATTCTGGCGGGCGAAATCTATGCCACCTTCGACGAGGCGATGCGTGATGCCCCTGCCGCGGGCCTTGGCGCGGATGAAGAAGCAGGAGATCGCCCAGACGGCCGGATCCGCGGCGTCGGCAGGATCGACCGGTGCCGAGCCCCTGCCCTGATTGTTCCATTCGGGCACGTCGGCGCGCGGTCCGATCTGCATCCAGCCGACCGCCTGACCGTCCTCGAATGCCAGCAGTCCGGGCGGCGGGCCGGCCTCGATACGCGCCTTGATGTGGTCCTTGTTGCGTTCCCGGCTGCTCTCGCGGCGCATCGCCGGCGCCAGCCGGAAATGCGTGCACCAACAGCCGTAGCAGGCGCCTTGCTTGCCGAAGAGGTCCTCGAATTCAGCCCAAAGCTCGGGTGCAAGTGGCGCTATGGTCGTGCTCATGCGTTCTCCCCAGGCCAGCCTTGTCGCTGGCCTTGCACTGTCGTACCATTGCATCTGTTCTCTTTATGTTCGCAGCGATGGCGGCCCCTGTCAACAATCCCGATCACGGTTTTTGCCGCGACTGCCTGACGTTTCAGCGCAGCCAGGCGCGCCGCTGCGAGCGCTGCGGCAGCCCGCGGCTTGCGCGCCATCCAGAGCTTTACCGGCTGCATCTGGCCCATATCGATTGCGACGCCTTCTATGCGGCGATCGAAAAGCGCGACAATCCGGCGCTCAAGGACAAGCCGCTGATCATCGGCGGCGGCAAGCGCGGCGTCGTCTCCACCGCATGCTATATCGCCCGCATCCAGGGCGTGCGCTCGGCCATGCCGATGTTCAAGGCGCTCGAAGCCTGCCCGGAGGCGGTGGTCATCAGCCCCAACATGGAAAAATACGTGCGCGTCGGCCGCGAAGTGCGCGCCATGATGCAAGCGCTGACACCGCTGGTCGAGCCGCTGTCGATCGACGAGGCGTTTCTCGACCTCGCCGGCACCGAACGACTGCACGGCCTGCCGCCCGCTGTGGTGCTGGCGCGCTTCGCGCAGGCCGTCGAGAAGGAGATCGGCATCACCGTTTCGGCCGGCCTGTCCTATTGCAAGTTCCTCGCCAAGATTGCGTCTGACTTTCGCAAGCCGCGCGGTTTCTCGGTCATCGGCGAGGCCGAGGCAGTCGGCTTCCTCTCGGCGCAGCCGGTGACCATGATCTGGGGTGTCGGAAAGGCATTCAACGCCACGCTGGAGCGTGACGGCATCCGCACCATCGGCCAGTTGCAGCAGATGGATCGCGGCGACCTCATGCGCCGCTACGGCACGATGGGCGACCGGCTCTACCACCTTTCGCGCGGTGAGGACGTCCGCCGCGTCGATCCCGACCAGGATGCCAAGAGCGTATCGGCCGAAACCACCTTCGACACCGACATCGCGTCGCTGGAGGAACTGGTCGCGGTTCTCAGGGGCCTTTCGGAAAAGGTCTCTGCACGGCTGAAAAAGTCAGGCATTGCCGGGCGCACCGTGGTGCTGAAGCTGAAGACCCAGGATTTCAAGCTGCGCACGCGCAATCACCAGCTCGGCGATCCGACCCGGCTCGCCGACCGCATCTTTCAGACCGGGGTGGAGCTTCTGCGCAAGGAAACCGACGGCACGAAGTATCGGCTGCTTGGCATCGGCGTCAGCGACCTCTCGGACGACGACAAAGCCGACCCGCCCGATCTGGTCGACATCCAATCGCGCAAGCGCGCCATGGCCGAAGGCGCCATCGACGCCCTGCGCGACAAGTTCGGCCGCAAGGCGGTGGAAACCGGCTACACATTCGGCAAGGGCCGCGACACCCATCCGCCGGAGCCGCTCGAGGATTAGGTGCGCTGCAGATCAATCCTGCTCGTCACCACGCTCTTGCCGGTTTTCGGGTCGGTGTCGATGACGGTCAGCCGCATGCCGTTCTCGCCGCGTTTCTCGACCTTCATCTGCGCCCTTCGGTCGCCATTGACCTCCTTGGCCCAGCGAATGCCCAGGTTGATCGCGTTGCCCGAACGGCTGCCGTTAAGCTGCGCCGGTCCCGTGCGAGAGCCGACATAGGTGCCGCTGTATTTGGCACCGCTGGCCTTCAGGTCCGCGCTGATGGCGCGCGTGACCACGACAAGTCCCCGGCAATTGCCGTCGAGCGACAGGGAGGTCGATGTCGCGTTCGAGCTGAACGTGCAGGACACGTTCACGGTCGGCGCATCGGTGGTGACCTTGACGATACCCTTGCCGGCGAAATTGCCCTTGAACGCCTGGAGAAATTGGGCCTCGTCGGCATGTGCCGCACCTGCCGCAACCAATAAGCCGCCGGTAAGCGCGAATTGCACGAAGGATCTCATCGAAGCTCTCCTTGTCGATCTTGAAAAAGGCGGGACGGTCCGCGAGCACGGCTGACCACCGGAACTCAACGCCACTTGCGGTTTCAGGTTCCGCCCGCCACACGACTGTTTTACAACATCCAGCCAGTCGCGACTGGCCCAGAAGAATGCCTTGTGTAGCGATTGCGGCAGAAGCCCTCGCCTGCGACATAGCGCGAATGGCACCCACCCCCTCGATCCCCAAGGCCGCGTTCTGGATGGCACTGTCGATCGCTTCCTTCCTTGGGATGACGGTCGCCGGCCGAGCCACGACAGCGGAGCTCAACGTCTTCCAGGTGCTTGAGTTGCGCTCTGTGATCGGCTTCTTCATTCTTCTGCCGCTGGTGATGATGAGTGGCGGTTTTCGAGCCATGCGCACGCAGCGCCCCATTGCCCATATCGCCCGCAACGTCATCCATTACACGGGCCAGGCGGCCTGGCTCTACGCCCTCACTTTGATCCCGCTGGCGGTGCTGATCTCGATCGAATTCACCACGCCGATCTGGACAGCTATCCTGGCGGTGATTTTTCTGGGCGAAAGGCTGAACCGGCCCAAGCTGGCAGCGATCGGGCTGGGGCTGATCGGCGTGGTGATCATCGTGCGCCCCGGTGTCGGCTCGGTCGATCCTGGACATCTCGTCGTGCTGGGTGCCGCGGCCTGCTTCGGCATCTCGGTGGTCACGATCAAATCGCTGACCCGGACTGACAGCGTCGTGCGCATCATCTGCTGGATGCTGATTATCCAGTCGATGGTCGGTCTCATCCCGGCGCTCTATACGTGGCGCAATCCGCCACTGGAGCTATGGCCGTGGATCGTGCTGATCGCTTTCACCGGCATGTCGTCGCATTTCTGTATGGCCCGCGCGCTTGGCTATGCCGATGCGACCATCGTCTCGCCGATGGATTTTCTGCGCGTGCCGCTATCGGCGCTGATTGGCTGGCTGCTCTATAGCGAGCAGATCGATGCCTTCACCGCCGGCGGCGCGCTGCTGATCCTGATGGGCAATCTGCTCAATCTTCAGCGCAGGGCTATAAAGCCGGCCGAAGTGGCGGCGTCGTAGTACGCCGGCCGTCAGTTCCCTTCGTCGGGTATGTTGAGAAGATGACCGCAGGCTTTGCAATGCACGGCGTCCGGCTCGTGCCGCCGCAAGCCGCACTGCGGACAGGGAAACAAAACCTTGGCTGGCCGGAAGATCGCCTGAGCCAGTCTGACAAACAGCGATATGCCGATGATCATGGTGACGATTGCGGTCAGCTTGCCGGCTATGCCCGGCAGCACGATGTCGCCGAAGCCGGTCGTCGTCACCGTGGCGACGGTGAAATAAAGCGCGTCGACATAGTTTTCCAGACCGGCGCCAGTGCGGAAGAAGAACGTGTAGACGAAGCCGGTGATGACGAACAGGAAGGTCAAAAGGTTGATGACCGCGTGGCTGGCCTCGCGCCACGGCCTCAGGCCGCGCATCTCCAGATGCCGCCAGAGCGAACCGCTGCGCGACAGCGACCACAGCCGCAGGATGCGCAGGAAGGCGAGATTGGCGAACGCCGTCGGCATCAGCAGCGTCAAAAGGATGAAGACATCGACCCACGACGTCGGCTGCTTCATCAGCCGCAGCATGTTTTTGGAGGCAAGCAGCCGGGCGACCAGATCCGCGGCGACAAGCGCGGCCGCCGAATAGTCGAGCCAGAGGAAGGACGGCTTGTCCTGAAGAACCGGCGTCGCGATGAAGAAGGCGATGATGGCGAGGTCGATGACGACGGCCACCAGTTGGAACCGGAAAGCGGCCGGCGTGCGCCCATGATAGAGCCTGCGCAGCCTGTCACGCAGCCGCGCCAAGGCTGAAACCGCCTGCGACCCGTTCCTCTGCGCCGGCTTCATGCTGACTGCGCTGGCGTTCGCGGCAGCGACCGCCCGGCTGACTGCCGCGCGAGAGAAAGAGCGGGGGTCACACCAACTCCACTTCGACCACACCCGGCACCGCGCGCATCGCCGAAGCGATCTGCGGCGAAATCCGGTAGCGGTTCGGCAGCTCGATCTCGATTTCGCCCTCGCCCTCGTCCTTGATTAGCACGAAACTCACCTGCCCCTCGCCCCTGACGGTCAGTTGGCCGGCCAGCGTGTTGATCGGCGAGGCGTTGCGCACGAAGATGCGCAGCGCCTTCTGGATGCGGCTTGCCTCGTCCTCCAGCGACTGCACCGAGTTGATGCGCAGATTGACGCCTTCCGGCCTGTCCTCGGCGGCAACGGTGATGACCACGGAGCGGCCGGCCTCGAGCAGGTCGCGATATTGCGCCAGTCCTTCGGAAAACAGCACGGCTTCGTACTGGCCTGACGTATCGGAGAAGGCGATGACGCCCATCTTGTTGCCGGTGCGCGTCTTGCGTTCCTGCTTGGATGTCACCGTGCCGGCCAGACGACCGGCGGCGGCACCGCGTTTGACGGCCGCCGAAAACTCGGCCCAGGTTTGCACCCGCATCTTCTGCAGGGCCGCCTTGTACTCGTCGAGCGGGTGCGCCGAGAGATAGAAGCCGACCACCTGGAATTCACGGTGCAGCCGGTCGGCGGCGAGCCATGGCTCTGTCGCCGGCAGATTGAGTGCCTGCGACTGGGCGCCGAGCGAAGCGCCGAAGATGTCGTGCTGGCCGGAAACCGCGTTCTGCTGCGCCAGCGACGCCAGTCCCATCATGCGTTCCACGCCCGCCATCATCGATGCGCGGTCATGGCCGAAGCAATCGAGCGCGCCGGCCATGATCAGGCTTTCGAAGACGCGCTTGCCGACGATCTTGGGATCGACCCGCTCGCAGAAATCGGCGAGGTTCTTGAATGGCTTTTCGCCACGCTGGGCAACGATGTGCTCGACCGCCGCATCGCCGACGCCCTTGAGCGCTGCCAGCGAATAGTAGATGCGGTTCTCACCGACCTCGAAGGGGCGAAAGCTCGACATCACCGAAGGCGCCAGAACCTCGATACCAAGGCGCAGCGCGTCCTGGCGGAAATCGGCCAGCTTGTCGGTGTTGCCCATGTCGAGCGTCATCGACGCTGCCAGGAACTCGACCGGATAATGCGCCTTGAGATAGGCGGTCTGGTACGAAACCACCGCATAGGCGGCGGCGTGCGATTTGTTGAAACCATAGTCGGCGAACTTGGCCAGCAGGTCGAAAATGAAATCGGCTTGCGGCTTGCCGACGCCACGCTCGACCGCGCCGGAGACGAAGCGCTCACGCTGCTTGTCCATCTCGGCGCGGATCTTCTTGCCCATGGCGCGGCGCAGCAGATCGGCTTCGCCGAGCGAGTAGCCGGACAGCTCCTGCGCGATCTGCATCACCTGTTCCTGGTAGACGATGACGCCTTGCGTCTCCTTCACCAGATGGTCGATCTTGGGATGGATCGACGCCATCTCCTCCTCGCCATGCTTTCTGGCGTTGTAGGTCGGAATGTTCTCCATCGGACCGGGGCGGTAGAGCGCGACCAGCGCGATGATGTCCTCGATGCAGTCGGGCCGCATGCCGATCAGCGCCTTGCGCATGCCGGCGCTTTCCACCTGGAACACGCCGACCACTTCGCCGCGCGACAGCATGGCGTAGGTCTCGGGATCGTCGAGCGGGATCGTTGCCAGGTCGATCTCGATGCCGCGCCGGCGGATCAGCTTGACCGCCGTCTCCAGCACGGTCAGCGTCTTCAGGCCGAGGAAGTCGAACTTCACCAGCCCGGCCTGCTCAACATATTTCATGTTGAACTGGGTGACGGGCATGTCCGAGCGCGGATCGCGGTACATCGGCACCAGTTCCGACAACGGCCGGTCGCCGATGACGATGCCGGCGGCGTGCGTCGAGGCGTGGCGGTAAAGGCCCTCCAGCTTCTGCGCCATGTCGAGCAGCGTCTGGACGATCGGCTCCCTCTCGGCCTCTTCGGCAAAGCGCGGCTCGTTGGCGATGGCGTCGGCGAGCTTGACCGGGTTGGCCGGATTCTGCGGCACCATCTTGGAGAGCTTGTCGACCTGGCCATAGGGCATCTGCAGCACGCGGCCGACGTCGCGCAGCACGGCGCGCGCCTGCAGCGTACCGAAGGTGATGATCTGGCCGACCTGGTCGCGGCCGTATTTCTGCTGGACGTAGCGGATGACCTCCTCGCGCCGATCCTGGCAGAAGTCGATGTCGAAGTCGGGCATCGACACGCGGTCGGGATTGAGGAAGCGCTCGAAAAGCAGCGAGAAGCGCAGCGGATCGATGTCGGTGATGGTCGTCGAATAGGCGACCAGCGAGCCTGCGCCCGAACCGCGGCCCGGCCCGACCGGAATGCCCTGCACCTTGGCCCATTTGATGAAGTCGGCAACGATCAGGAAGTAGCCGGGAAACTTCATCTTGGTGATGATGCCAAGCTCGAAATTCAACCGCTCGCGGTATTGCTCGACCGTGTAGCCGGCGGTTGGGCCATGCATGGCGAGGCGCGCGTCGAGCCCCTCATGCGCCTGGCGGGCCAGTTCGTCGGCTTCCGCCTGCACGGCGGCGTCATTGTCAGCGACATCGCCGCCGGTGAAGCGCGGCAGGATCGGATTGCGGTTTTTGGGATAATAGGAGCAGCGCAGCGCGATCTCGACAGTGTTGTCGATCGCTTCTGGCAGATCGGCAAAGAGCCTAGCCATATCGGCCTGGCTGCGCAGGAAATTGTCCGGCGACAGCCGGCGACGATTGTCGGCGGCGACGACCGATCCTTCGGCGATGGCGATCAGCGCGTCATGTGCGTCATAATCGTCACGAGAGGAAAAGAACGCCTCGTTGGTGGCGACCAGGGGCAGTTCATGGGCGTAGGCCAGATCGATCGAGGACTTTTCAATCACGCGATCATAACCGGAAACCCGGTCCAACTCGACATAGAGCCGGTCGCCGAACATTGCCTTGAGGGTTAAAAGCCGGGCTTCGGCCAGATCGCGGCGATCTTCCTTGAGCGCGGTGCCGATCGGTCCGCGCGGCCCACCGCTGAGGCAGATCAATCCGTCACAATAGCCTTCCATCATTTCGGTGGTCAGGTGCACGGCTTCGCCTGGCGGCGTTTCGAGGTAGACGCGGCTGACCAGCCTGACCAGATTGGAATAGCCGGCTTCGGTCGCGGCGAGCAGGACGACCGGCCGCATATCGGGACCTTGCCGTCGGCGGTCGCGCTGGCCATCGCTGTTTTCGCCGGAAAAGGCGAGCGCCGTCTGGCAGCCGATGATTGGCTGGATGCCGTCCTTCACCGCCTTCTGCGCGAATTCCAGGGCGCCGAACAGATTGTTGGTGTCGGTCACGGCAATGGCCGGGGCTTCGTCCTTGAAGGCGTGAGCCACCACCTTGCCGATCTGCAAGGCGCCTTCCAGCAGCGAATAGGCCGAATGCACGCGCAAATGGACGAAGGGCCGCGCCGGCGCCTCCGGCCGCGCCGCAGCAATCGCTGCTTCGCGCTTCAGGGGATCGCGGGGAAGTTTTTCGTCGGCCATGGTGCTGTGTGAAGGTCCTTGAGTCGATGGAGATGTATTGTCCGGGACCGCGCGATGCCAGTCCAGCACAAACCACTGCTGATCACAGGCTGCCTGCCCCGCCAGGCCTTACGCAAACTCCATGATCACCGCGTCGACAGCCAGGCTGTCACCCGGTTTGGCGTTGAGCTTGGAGACGACAAGGTCACGTTCGGCACGCAGCACGTTTTCCATCTTCATCGCTTCGACCACCGCCAAGGTCTCGCCGGCCTTGACCTCCTGGCCTTCGGCAACGGCAATCGACACGACAAGGCCGGGCATCGGGCAAAGCAGCAGGTTCGACGTGTCCGGCGCCACCTTTTCGGGCATCAGCCTTTCCAGCGCGGCGGTGCGCGGCAGCATGGCGCGCGCGGTCACCGACATGCCTTTCCAGGCTATGCGAAAGCCGTTGGCAACCGGCCTGACCTGAGCCGTAACCTTGCGCTTGCCGACCGTGCCGCGCCAGACCAGGTCGCCCGGCCGCCAGTCTGATGCAACGGTCAACGCCCTGCCGGCCTCGATCGACAGATCGATTTCCATCGGAATGGAAATCATGCCCTCGATAATCGAGGCCGACAGATAGTCATCGCCGATCTTTACCACCCAGTCGCGCTTCAGAGCTCCCGAATGCGGCGCCAGCCGCCCGCCCAGCCGGTCGAGCCGGTCACGGCGCAGCAGTTCCACCGCCGTCGCAATCGACGCCAGCACGGCCTTCTCATCGTCGTTCGGTACGACCGGCGCGAAGCCGTCGGGATATTCCTCCGATATGAAAGCGGTCGATATCCGCCCTTCCCGCCAACGCGGATGCTGCATCAAGGCAGCCAGGAACGGAATGTTGTGCTCGATACCGCCGACGACGAAGCTGTCGAGCGCTTCCGACATGGCATCGATGGCCTCCAGACGCGTCGGCGCCCAGGTGCACAGCTTGGCGAGCATCGGATCGTAGAACATCGAGATTTCGGAGCCCTCAGTGACGCCGGTGTCGTTGCGGATGATGACATCGCCGAATTGTCCTTCCTCAGGTGGCTGGTAGCGTGTCAGCCGGCCGATCGACGGCAAGAAGTTGCGGTAGGGGTCTTCGGCATAGAGCCGGCTTTCCACTGCCCAGCCGTTCAGCTTGACATCGCTTTGTTTGATGGCAAGCTTTTCGCCGGCGGCGACGCGGATCATCTGCTCGACCAGATCAATGCCTGTGACGAGCTCCGTCACCGGATGCTCGACCTGCAATCGTGTATTCATTTCAAGGAAATAGAAGTTCCTGTCCTTGTCGACGATGAATTCGACCGTGCCGGCGCTCTGGTAGTCGACGGCCCTGGCCAGCGCCACTGACTGCTCGCCCATGGCCTTGCGCGTATCGGCATCCAGGAACGGCGACGGCGCCTCTTCGGCGACCTTCTGGTTGCGACGCTGGATCGAGCATTCGCGCTCGCCGAGATAGAGCGCGTTGCCATGCGCGTCGGCCAGCACCTGGATTTCGATGTGGCGCGGATCGACGACGAATTTCTCGATGAAGACACGATCGTCTCCGAACGAACTCTTGGCTTCCGAGCGCGCGCGGTCGAAGCCGTCGCGCACTTCGGCCTCGCTCCAGGCAATGCGCATGCCCTTGCCGCCGCCGCCGGCCGAAGCCTTGATCATCACGGGATAGCCGATCTCGCCGGCGATCTTTTCGGCATGGTCGGCATTCTCGATGACGCCAAGCCAGCCGGGCACGGTGGAAACCTTGGCGGCGTTGGCGAACTTCTTCGATTCGATCTTGTCGCCCATCGCCTTGATCGCCTTGGGCTTCGGGCCGATGAAAATGATGCCTTCCGCTTCCAGCGCTTCGCAGAAGGCCGCCCGCTCGGACAGGAATCCGTAGCCGGGATGCACGGCCTGGGCCCCCGTTTCCTTGCAGGCGGCGATGATCTTTTCCGGGACGAGATAGCTCAGCGCGGCTGGTGAAGGCCCGATATGCACCGCCTCGTCGGCCATCTCGACATGCACGGCATCGCGATCGGCATCGGAATAGACGGCAACCGTGGCGATGCCCATCTTGCGCGCCGTCTTGATGACGCGGCAGGCAATTTCGCCGCGATTGGCGATCAGGATCTTGGTGAACATGCGAAATGTCATCCCTCGGGTCGGCCGTTCCTTTTATGGCCTGTGCTTGCAGGGTCAAGCCGACCATGCAATTCACTGCCTTTCAATCGACTTGCGATTCCAATTCATCGCTGTGGCCCAGTCAGGGAGCCAGCCGCCAGTTGATCGTGTCGGCAAAACCTGAAACCTTGGAAAAAACTCGCATTGGAGGACGTCTGATGAAAACCCGCGCCGCTGTCGCTGTCGCCGCCGGAAAGCCGCTGGAGATCATGGAGGTCGATCTCGACGGCCCACGTGAGGGCGAGGTTCTGGTCGAGATCAAGGCGACAGGCATCTGCCACACCGACGAATTCACGCTGTCGGGCGCCGATCCGGAGGGTCTGTTTCCGGCCATCCTCGGCCATGAGGGCGCCGGCGTCGTCGTCGATATCGGCAAGGGCGTCACCTCGCTCAAGAAGGGCGATCACGTCATCCCGCTCTACACGCCCGAATGCCGCCAGTGCCATTCCTGCCTGTCGCGAAAAACCAATCTGTGCACGGCCATCCGCGCCACCCAGGGCCAGGGCCTGATGCCCGATGGTTCATCGCGCTTCTCGATCGGCAAGGACAAGATCTTTCACTATATGGGCTGCTCGACCTTCTCCAACTTCACCGTGCTGCCCGAGATCGCGCTGGCCAAGGTCAACCCCGACGCGCCCTTCGACAAGATCTGCTACATCGGCTGCGGCGTCACCACCGGCATCGGCGCTGTGATCAACACCGCCAAGGTCGAGATCGGCGCCACCGCCGTGGTCTTCGGCCTCGGCGGCATCGGCCTCAACGTGATCCAGGGCCTGAAACTTGCCGGCGCCGACATGATCATCGGCGTCGATTTGAACAACGACAAGAAGGAGTGGGGCGAGCGCTTCGGCATGACGCATTTCGTCAATCCGAAGGAGATCGACGGCGATGTCGTGCCCCACCTCGTCAACATGACCAAGCGTGGCGCCGACCAGATCGGCGGCGCCGACTACACATTCGACTGCACCGGCAGCACCAAGGTGATGCGCCAGGCGCTGGAAGCCTCGCATCGCGGCTGGGGCAAGTCGGTCGTCATCGGCGTCGCCGGTGCCGGCCAGGAGATCTCGACGCGGCCGTTCCAGCTGGTCACCGGCCGCACCTGGATGGGAACCGCCTTCGGTGGCGCGCGCGGCCGCACCGACGTGCCCAAGATCGTCGACTGGTACATGGACGGCAAGATCCAGATCGACCCGATGATCACTCACACGCTGAAGCTCGAGGACATCAACAAGGGTTTCGATCTCATGCATGAGGGCAAATCGATCAGAAGCGTCGTGGTTTACTGAGGAAGATACCAGGCCGCCGCCCAATCGGCCCGCGACCTCTGTGGTTCACAAGTGGGAGGAGAAAAGAAACATGAGCGAACTCCCCGCCATTCTCGTCGATGCAGACGCCTGCCCGGTCAAGGCCGAGGTCGAAAAAGTGGCCGACCGGCATGGCATCCTTGTCACCTACGTCTCCAATGGCGGCCTGCGGCCATCGCGCGATCCGATGATCCGCAATGTCGTGGTTTCCAAAGGTGCCGATGCCGCCGACGACTGGATCGTGGACAATGCACGCACCAACGACATTGTGATCACCGCCGACATTCCGCTGGCCGCCCGCGCGGTGGCACTCGGCGCGCATGTGCTTGGGCCAACGGGGCGCCCCTTCACGCCGGAAACGATCGGCATGGCGGTAGCGATGCGTGACCTGAAGCAGCATCTGCGCGAGACCGGCGAAAGCAAGGGCTACAATGCCAGCTTCGCGCCGCAAGACCGGTCGCGGTTTCTCGGCGAACTCGACCGCATCTTGCGGCGGGCGCTCAAATCCGCCACACCAGACTAGAAACCGAGCGCCATCCCAGGTTGGAACCGACATGGCTGCCGAAACCCCGGTGAAGTCTCCCATTCAGCGCCACATGTTGTTCGCTGTGTCGGCCTGCGTTGGCGTTTTTGCGCTTCTCGTGGCGTTGCTGCTGCACGCCCCGCTCGCCTATTCGATCGGCGCCAACGCGTTCTTTGCCGCTTATGTCATTCTCGTCGTCGCCCAGATGCCGAAGTTCACCGGCAGGTATCTGAGCAGGAATGCGCGTGCCACGGACCAGCCGGTGCTGGTCATCTTCGCTGTGACGCTTGTCGTCGTCGGCGTTGCCGTTATCTCATTGTTCCTACTGATCAATCAGAAGGACAGAAGCCATCCCGTCGAGCTCACCTTCGCGCTGCTGTCGATCCCGCTCGGCTGGTTCACCATTCATGCCATGGCAGCGCTCCATTATGCTCATGTCTACTGGATGGACGGCGATGCTGTGGATGCCAAGACCAGGAAGAAAATCCCTGTCGGCGGACTGCTGTTTCCGGGCGACAAACGGCCGGAGGGCTGGGACTTCCTGTACTTCTCGACGGTGATCGGCATGACCGCACAGACCGCCGATACCAACATCTCGACCACGCATATGCGTCGTGTCGTGCTTGTCCATTCGATCCTGTCTTTTTTCTTCAACACGGTCATCGTCGCCGCCGCCGTCAATCTCGCCGTCAGCCTGGGCGGCCCGTAATAAATCCGTGATCGGATGAAACATCGGTTTGGATCGCGACGTATCAGGAAGACAATGAACGCGCAGGCCATGCCGCGAGGCCGGGAGACGAAACATCATGGAATCCGTTGCCAGAAGCCAATCCGCCGCCGATCCAGGCGCTTCGGCGTCGAACGACAAAACGCTGATCTACCGGCAGTCGCGCTGGACACGGCTGACGCATTGGCTTTGGGCTATCTCGTTGTTCTTCATGCTGCTGTCAGGTCTGCAGATCTTCAATGCCCGTCCGCAGCTCTATATCGGCAAAGAATCGGGCTTCGAATACAACAACACCATCTTCGCCATCGGCGCCGAGAATTCCGATGCGGGTCCGCGCGGCTACACGGAAATCTTCGGGCATCGCTTCGACACCACTGGCGTGCTCGGCTGGTCGGGTCCGGCCGGCCAGGAGACGTCCCGCGCCTTTCCCTCCTGGGCGACCATCCCGTCCTACTATGATCTCGGCACCGCGCGCGTCATCCATTTCTTCTTTGCCTGGATACTGGCCACGACGTTGATCGTCTGGTTTGTCGCCAGCACCGTGAACGGCCATCTGCGGCGCGATCTCGCGCCACGCCTCGACGATTTGAAGCGATTGCCGCAAGACATCGTCGACCACGCCAAGCTCAAATTCCACCACACGCGCGAATACAACACGCTGCAGAAGATGGCCTATGGCGGGGTGCTGTTCGTGCTGTTGCCGCTGATGATCATCACCGGTCTGGCCATGTCGCCGAGCATGAATTCGGTGCTGCCGTTCCTCAACGATCTGTTCGGTGGCCGGCAGACGGCACGCACCATCCATTTCACCGTCATGGTGCTATTGGTCGCCTTCTTCGTCGTCCATATCCTGATGATCCTGGCCGCCGGCCCGATCAACGAACTGCGTTCGATCATCACCGGCTGGTATCGCACCGATCCTCCCGCACAGGACGACAAAAACGTCGAGAGGAGTGCCTGACATGGCGAAGTTTGAGATCAGCCGCCGCAAATTCCTGACCGGTGCCAGCCTTGGTGCCTCCGGCATCATGCTGTCGGGCTGCGACGCCTTCGACAGTCAGCTAGGTGTTGGCAGCGGCCTGCGCAGTTTCCTCGAAAACGCCAATGGCCTGACCTACCGCGCACAGCGGCTGCTTGCCGGAAGTGACGCGCTCGCCCCGGAATTCACCGAGGCCGACATCCGCCAGCCGCAGCGGCCGAATGGTGTCACCGCTCCCGATGACGATGTCTACAAGGGCTTGCTCGCCAACAACTTTGCCGACTGGCGACTGGAGGTTTCAGGCCTTGTCGAGAAGCCGCTGTCGCTCAGCCGCGAGCAACTCCAGAATATGCCGAGCCGCACCCAGATCACCCGCCATGACTGCGTCGAAGGCTGGAGCTGCATCGCCAAATGGACCGGCACGCCGCTGTCGCTGGTGCTGGACCAGGCGATGGTCAAACCGCAGGCGCGTTACGTCATGTTCCATTGCCTCGACACGATCGACCGCAGCCTGTCGGGCGACATCAAATATTACGGCAGCATCGACCTGGTCGATGCCCGCCACCCACAGACGATTCTCGCCTATGGCCTGAACGGCAAGCCGCTGCCGGTCGAGAACGGCGCTCCGCTGCGGGTTCGCGTCGAGCGCCAACTCGGCTACAAGATGCCGAAATATCTCTACAAGATCGAGTTGGTCGATGGCTTCGCCACTGTCGGCGGCGGTCGCGGCGGCTATTGGGAAGACAATGGTTATGACTGGTACGGCGGAATCTGAATCGCACACCGCAAACGCTGCGGCCCCAAAGATGGCCAACCTATAGCGAGCGGCGAAACAGTTCGCCCTTTCCGGCAATCTGCTCGCCAATGCCGCCAAGCCGCAGCATATGCCAAGCAAGTGCATGGTTGCTCGAGGTTACCGGTTTCCCCAGTTCCTTCTCGACGTCCTCGATGATGCGGGCAACGCGCATGCTGGTGCAGGAAACGAACACCGCCTCACAGTCGCTCGACGCACCGATTTCCAAGATGGCCTGCTTGACCGATGCCGGCGTGATGCGCGCAACGACATTGTCATCCGCCTCGTTGAAGGAGCCCATGACCGGAATGTCCATCCCCCGCGCCATCAGCGATGCACGTAGCGAATGATTGATTTTCGCCAGATAAGGGGTGAGCAGCGCGATCCGCGAGACGCCCAGGGCCTTCAGCGCCGCCCTTGCCGCCGTCACCGGGTTGGTCACTTGCACGCCCGGCAGCACCTCATGAACGCGTTCGGCGACCTTGTGCTCGCCGATAACCAGCGCTCCCGAGGTGCAGGCAAAACCGATCACATCGAACTTGACGTCCGGCAAGAGCCCGACAGTTTCCGGGATGACGGCCGACATCTTCATCAGGTTTTCCGGCGTGATCTCGACATCGCTGTAGAGCCGCGCCTCGTACAGCGCGATGTCGCGCGCGGGCAGCGCATAGCGGAATTCATCCTCGATGGTCTGGTCGGTTCGAAGGACGAGCAGGCCGAGATTGGCGCGGGTGCCGATGCCGTCGTCGGTCTTGAAGGGAATGTGTTCCTTGTCGACGACAAGCGCATCGTCGGCGCGGCTAAGCGGGGCGTCCATGGCGCAGTCCCCTTCCTGATGCCAATCAGAATTGTCGACAATAGAAGCGACAACTTTGCCAAACGTGTCAAGAGCTCCGTTCCAATTTTGGGAACCGGGAAATGCCGGGATTTCGCCCTGTCTGAACGGTGAATCGATCGTCGACCCACGCGCCGTTGACAATGGCCAGCGTCTTCCTGTTGAATTGTCGACAATAGAAACGACAACCATTCGGGTCAGCGATGCGCATATTGATCTTGGGCGGTGGCGTTGTCGGGATCACCACTGCCTATCAGTTGCAGAAGGACGGCCACACGGTCACCGTTCTCGAACAGGCATCACAGGTGGCCGAAGGGGCTAGCTGGGCAAATGCCGGCATGATCGCGCCCGGCCATTCCTTCGTCTGGTCATCGCCGGCCGCGCCAAAAATCCTGCTGAAGTCGCTGTTCCAGAAAGACCAGGCGCTTCGTTTCAAGCTCTCCGCCGACCCGCATCTCTACAGCTGGTCGCTGCGCTTCCTCATGCAATGCACGGCCGCCAAAGCGCGTCGCAACACCCTTCTCAAACATCGGCTTGCGGTCCATTCCCAATCGGTCCTGCAGGCGGTCGTCAGGGAGGAAGCGATCCAGTACGACAGGACATCGGCCGGCATTCTTTACTTCCACCGCAACCGCCAGGCGCTCGACAAGGGCATCGCCAACATGCGCCTGCTGGAGGCCGACGGCCAGGAGATCCGTATCGTCGACGCGCAGGAAATCGTTGACCGCGAGCCGGCGCTGGCTTTGTCGCGCGACAACATTGCCGGCGGCGTATTGTGTCCGACCGACGAAACCGGCGACGCCGCCAAGTTCACGCGCGCGCTGGCGGCCATCGTCGAAAATAGGGGCGGCAAGATCCTGACAGGGACCAGGATCGTGGGGATCGAACGCAGAAAGGAAACGATCACCAAGATCGTCACCGACAAGGGAGAGTTTCTGGCCGACACCTACGTTCTGTGTCTCGGCGCCGAGAGCCCCGTCCTCGCCCGCAAGATCGGCCTTGGTCTGCCGATCTATCCGGTCAAGGGATATTCCATGACCATTCCCATCGTCGATCAGGCGCTGGCTCCAAAACTCCCTGTCATCGATGAGCACAATCTCGTCGCCATCACGCCGATGGGCGATCGCATCCGCGTGACCGCCACCGCGGAATTCGCGGGCTATGATCGCAGCCACAAGCCTTCGGATTTCGCCTTCATGAAGCGCGTCACGCAGGACCTGTTCCCGCGCGGCATCGCCTATGATCGCGCCGAGATGCGGGCCTGCCTGAGGCCCATGACGCCCGACAACCTGCCGATCCTCGGCCTGCGCGACATCCGAAACCTGTGGCTGAACACCGGGCACGGCCATATCGGCTGGACCATGGCGCATGGATCGGCCCGTATCGTCGCCGATCTGATCGCCGGCCGGGCAGCGCCGATCGCCCTCGACGGCATCCTTCCCACACAGGCACGGTTCGCCGAACCAAGCGCCGCAAAGGCTTGACGACGCCATGCTTCGACCCACCAGACAAACCAACCAGGACAACAATGCGGCGTTGGCATCCAAGCCGATCAAGACCGGCCCGCGTGTCTATGAAGAGATCCGTCGCATGGCGATGGACTATCGCTTCAAGCCGAACGAACGCATCAACGAAGTGGCGCTTGCCGCGAGGCTGAATGTCAGCCGCAGCCCGATCCGGGAAGCTCTCCAGCGGCTGGTCACGGAGGAACTCATCACCTTCCAGACCAATCGCGGCTTCTTTTGCCGGGGCTTCGATGTCGACGAGATCGTCAATCTTTCCGACGTGCGAGCGGTGCTCGAGGAGCGCTCCGTCAGGCTGGCGGTCCAGCGCGCGACAGATGAGGAGCTTGCCACGCTCGTCGACTGGTGGGCGCTCACCATGGCGCGCGCCGACTCGTTTTCCAGCGCCGAACTGACCGCCAGGGACGAGGAATTTCACATCCGCATCGCCAGGCTGTCAGGCAATCCCGAACTGGCGCGCATGCTCGAAGGCATCAACACGCGCATCCATTTCGTTCGCAAGATCGAAGTGGAGAAGCACCGGCGATTGTCGACAACCTACACCGAACATAGCGAAATCGCCCGGGCCATGGTAGCCCGCGATGCCAACAGCGCCGCAAGGCTCATGCACGACCACATCGCCATCAGTGTCGCCGATGCCATGTCGACCGTCAGGGAAGGCTTGGCAAGGATATACATCGACGTCGACCAGATCTAATCGGGCAACCCCAGCTTTGACCGAGGCAACCCCCTACCGCTCAGGCAACCCCTACCGCTCAGGCGACCTTGTCGAGCAGCGGCCTCAGCGCCGGATGGATTTCCGGTGAGGCGTGCTTGATCAGGGTCAACAGCGCGCGTTCGTTCTCATAAAGAGGCCTGTCGACGCCGATATGTTCGATCAGCCAGCCGGCTTCGCCGGCATCGACCGTCTGGGCGCGGCGGGCCAGAGCCTCGGCCGCCCTGTTCTTGGCTTCCCACTCGGCCTCGATGTCGCCTGGCGACCGATAGGCTTCCATGATGCCGGCAAGGCCGCCGGAGATCATGCGGCTGAAGAAGCCGCCGATTTCCGGATCGGCATGTTCGAGGAAGGCATCACGGCGCAGCGCCACATCGCGCGTCGGTGCTTCGTAGCCGGCCGAGCACATGATGAAATTGGCGATCGCCTTGACGAACAGCTCGTTCCAGGACGGATCATTGTGCCCTTGGGCAGTGCACTCGTTGATCTTGAACAGCACCTCGGCCTCGGCGCGCGTGATGGCGATGTTGCCGTCGCCGCCATGGGCGTGGAGGATCCGGCGCAGCAACTCGACCTCCGCCTGTGCGATGAGGCCGGGAGCCAGCGTGCCGCCGAGCATCAGCGGCCCCTTGCCGTCAATGACGGCATGCGCCACCTGCTCCAGCGCATACACACAAAGCTGGCTCGGCGACGATTTCGCCTGTTCCAGCACATGCACCAGCAATTCGAGCTCGGTCCGGCTGTCGACCATGCCATCGCGCGAGATCGTGCGGATCAGCCAGTCGGCATTGTCTTGCGAGATATAGCCCGACGGCTTTTCCTGGTGGACGATATAGTCGGTGACCGCCTCGACGAAGAAGGGCGGCCATTCCTGGCATTTGTCCTTCGCCGTTGCATCGAGCGCAAACAGCGCCTCGGCCTCGCCGCGCGTCACGACGCCGTCGCCGAACACTTCATGGCGCAACATCGCTACGTCCTCCGCGGCGATGCGGCTTTTCGAGGTCAGCCCGGCCACCGGCGCGCTCATGATCAATTCGCCCATTTGTCGTCCCCGTCCGCCGTCGCCAAGCGCCGGCCCCAAGCGTCATACACGCCAACATATCAGCAGTGTCTTGAAAAACCGGCAAACGGCGTGGTTAGCGAAGACTTGTCGGCCAACGCATGTCGCCCAAAAACGTGCCGCGGTTTTGAAGAATGGTACGCACGCGCTTTAGATGTCGCTGACAGGTGACAAGCCGCCGCGCGCGAGCTATGGATGGCGCGTCGAGGACTCAGGGTCTGAGTCCTACCTGTTTGCGGGAGAGAACAGCGAGAGCTGTCGCCGAAGGGGAAATCGCCCGAAATCTCTCAGGCAAAAGAACCGTAGACGGGAAAGACACTCTGGAAAGTCGGGGCTTGCCCCCGCGCCGAAGGTGTAAGCGCCGCTGACAGAGCTCCGGCTGCGCGAGTCTCTCAGGCTTCAGACAGAGGGGCACGGACTGGTCGCCATTCGCGACCGATTGCGTGCGACTCTGGAGACGACATGACGGGCGACGATACAAGACACCTCCCCCTCGAAGACATCCATGTAACCGCCGGTGCGCGCTTCGGTGCTTTTGCCGGCTGGTCGATGCCGCTGACCTATCCGGCGGGCGTCATGAAGGAACATCTTCACACCCGCGAACAGGCCGGCCTGTTCGACATCTCGCATATGAAGCTGTTCGAAGTCAGCGGGCCGGAGGCGGTTGCGCTGCTCAACCGCGCTTGCCCCTTGGATGCAGGCGCACTCCAAATCTCACAGTCCAAACTGTCCTTTTTCCTCAACGAGGCAGGCGGCATCCTGGACGACCTCATCGTCACCAGACTTGGCGATAGCAGGTTCATGATAGTCGCCAACGCAGGCAACGCCGTCGCCGACGAAAAGCATTTGCGTGCACTTGCCGCGGATTTCGACGCCAGGGTCGAGCCGCTCGACCGCGTCTTCCTGGCCATCCAGGGTCCTGAAGCCTGGGCCGCCCTTTCCCGCGCCGGCATCGAGACCGGCTCGCTGCTTTTCATGCATGGTGTCGAACCGCGCAAGAACTGGTTCATGAGCCGGTCGGGCTATACCGGCGAGGACGGTTTCGAGATCGGCCTGCCGGAAGCCGATGCACGCGATCTCGTCGCGAAGCTGCTCGGCGATGAACGCGTGCTGTGGATCGGCCTGGCCGCCCGCGACAGTCTGCGGCTGGAGGCAGGGCTGTGCCTGCATGGCCAGGACATCACGCCGGAGACCAATCCGGCCAGCGCCGCCTTGATGTGGGCAATTCCAAAGGACATCCGCGCTTCCGGCGCTTTCATCGGCGCCGATGCGCTCCGCGCCGCCGTGGAACAAGGACCCGCGCAAAAGCGGGTCGGGCTTAAGCCGGAAGGTCGCCAGCCGGTGCGTGGCGGTGCCGCGCTCTTCGACGCCGACGGCAATCCGGCCGGCCAGGTCACATCGGGCGGTTTCGGCCCCTCGGCCGGCCATCCGGTCGCCATGGGCTATGTCTCGACACCTCTGGCAAAGCCCGGAACGCGGGTGTTCGCCGACGTGCGCGGCACAAAAATCCCAGTCGATATCAGTTCCCTGCCCTTCACACCGCATCGCTACCGCAAAGGATGATCTCAATGGCAACGACCTATTTCACATCAGATCACGAGTGGCTCCGCGTCGAGGGCGGCATCGCCACGGTCGGCATCACTGATTACGCGCAGGAGCAGCTCGGCGACCTCGTCTTCGTCGAACTACCGGAGACCGGAAAGAAATTGACCAAGGGCGACACCGCCGTCGTGGTCGAATCCGTCAAGGCGGCATCCGATGTCTATGCACCGGTCGATGGCGAGATCACTGAAGCGAACGGCACGCTGTCGTCGGACCCGTCGCTGGTCAACTCGGCAGCAACCGGAGCCGGCTGGCTGTGGAAGATGAAGCTTGCCGACGAAAGCCAGCTCGCCGGTCTCATGGATGAGGCCGCCTACAAAGCCCATATCGGTTGATACCAGGACTTATTGACATGACCGCAGCACCCTACCCCTTCTCGGCCCGCCATATCGGTCCCGGCCTCAACGACACCAGAGCGATGCTGGCCGCCATCGGCGTGCCCTCGATCGAGACGCTGATCAGCCAGTCCGTACCGAAGTCGATCCGGCTCGATCGGCCGCTTGCCCTGCCAGCACCGGCGAGCGAGGCGGAAGCGCTGGCCGAACTCTCGGCTGTCATGTCCGGGAATACAGTGCTGAAGAGCTTCATCGGCGCCGGTTATCACGGCGTCCATGTCCCGCCGGTTATCCAGCGCAATCTGTTCGAGAATCCTGCCTGGTACACGGCCTACACGCCCTATCAGGCAGAGATCAGCCAAGGCCGGCTCGAAATGCTGTTCAACTTCCAGACGCTGGTCACCGAATTGACCGGCCTGCCGGTGGCCTCGGCCTCGCTGCTCGATGAAGCAACCGCCGTGGCCGAAGCCGTCGGCATCGCCTTACGCCACCACCGTGACAAGCGAACCAAGGTCGCACTTGCCGGCACGCCGCATCCGCAGACGCTGGACGTGGTGCGCACCCGCGCCGAGCCGCTCGGCATCGAGATCGATGGCGAGACGATCGACGACAACACCGCCGCCCTGCTCGTCTCCTGGCCGGATACGTTTGGCGTCTATGGCGACCACAAGGCAGCGATCGACAAGGCGCGCGCGACCGGGGCTATCGTCGTCTTCATCGCCGACCCGCTCGGCCTGACGCTGACCGACGCGCCGGCCAAGCTCGGCGCCGACATCGCCGTCGGCCCGATGCAGCGTTTTGGCGTGCCGATGGGCTTTGGCGGCCCGCACGCGGCCTATTGCGCCGTCTCCGACAGGCTCACGCGGTTGATGCCCGGCCGCCTGGTTGGCCAGTCCACCGACAGCAAGGGCCGGCCTGGGTACCGGCTTGCCTTGCAGACGCGCGAACAGCATATCCGCCGCGACAAGGCGACCTCCAACATCTGCACCGCGCAGGCGTTGCTCGCCAACATGGCGACTGCCTATGCCATCTGGCACGGTCCCGCCGGGCTGCAGGCGATTGCCGGGCGCATCCACACGCTGGCCAATCGTCTTGCCTCCGGGCTCAAAGCAGCAGGTATCTCCGTGCTCGGTTCAAGCCGCTTCGACACGGTGACGGCCGAGGTGAAGGGTAAGGCAGCTTCGATCGCCACTGCGGCTGAAAAGGGTGGCAGGTTGCTGCGTGCCGTCGATGCCGATCACATCGGCATTGCCTTCGACGAAACTTCGACCGAGGCCGACCTCGACGCAATAGCGGCCCTGTTCGGTGCCAAGGCTGGTATCTCCGCCGACAGCACGGTGCCCGGCAAGCCGCGCGGCAAGGAGTTCCTGACCCAGCCTGTTTTCCACGAAAACAAGTCGGAAACCGAGATGATGCGCTTCCTGCGCCGGCTGGCCGACAAGGACCTGGCGCTCGACCGCGCCATGATCCCGCTGGGGTCCTGCACCATGAAGCTCAACGCCGCCGCCGAGATGATGCCGGTGAGTTGGCCGAGCATTGCCAATCTGCACCCTTTCGCCCCGGCCGCGCACTCGACAGGCTACCGTGCCATGATCGGTGAGCTGGAGGACTGGCTGTCGGAGATCACCGGATTCGACGCCGTCACCTTGCAGCCCAATGCCGGGAGCCAGGGCGAATATGCCGGCCTGCTCGCCATCCGCGGCTATCACCGCTCACGCGGCGACAACCACCGCACCGTCTGCCTGATCCCCTCCTCGGCGCATGGTACCAATCCCGCGAGCGCGGCGATGGCCGGCATGAACGTCGTCGTCGTGCGCTGCACCGAAGACGGCAACATCGACATGGACGACATGAAGGCCAAGGCGACTGAGCATGCGCAAAATCTCGCGGCGCTGATGTTCACCTATCCCTCGACGCATGGCGTGTTCGAGGAAGGCGCACGCGATCTCTGCGCACTGATCCATGAGCATGGCGGCCAGGTCTATTTCGACGGTGCCAACCTCAACGCGCTGGTCGGGCTTGCCCGTCCCGGCGACATTGGCGCCGATGTCTGCCACATGAACCTGCACAAGACCTTCTGCATACCGCATGGCGGCGGCGGACCCGGCATCGGGCCGATCGGCGTCAAGGCGCATTTGAAGCCGTATTTGCCCGGCCATGTCACCGAAGGCTCGGCGCACGCCGTCTCCGCCGCCCCCTTCGGCAGCGCCTCGATCCTGCCGATCACCTGGATGTATATCCGCATGATGGGCGCCTCGGGCCTCAAGCAGGCGACCGAGACGGCGATCCTGTCCGCCAACTACATCGCGACGCGGCTCGGTGCGCATTTCCCGGTGCTCTACAAGGGCAGGCAGGGACGCGTCGCGCATGAATGCATCCTCGACACCCGCGTGCTCAAGGAGAGTGCAGGCATCAGTGTCGACGATGTCGCCAAGCGCTTGATCGACTATGGTTTTCACGCGCCGACCATGTCCTTCCCGGTTGCCGGCACGCTGATGGTGGAGCCGACCGAGTCCGAGCCCAAGCGGGAACTCGACCGCTTCTGCGAGGCGATGATCGCCATATCGGCAGAGGCAGCAAAAGTCGCCAGGGGCGAATGGCCTTTGGCCGACAATCCGCTGGTCAACGCGCCGCACACCGCCTCCGAGGCGCTGGCCGGCCAGTGGACCCATCCCTACTCGCGCCTGGAAGCGGCCTATCCGGCCGGCGACGCCGACACGGCAGCCAAGTACTGGCCCCCGGTGTCACGCATCGACAATGTCGCCGGCGACCGCAACCTGGTCTGCTCGTGCCCGCCGCTGTCGGATTATCTGGGTGCCGCGGAGTAATTACGCTGAGCGCAAGGCCGGCTTGATCGGCTCGGCCTTGCCCATCCTCTTGCGGCTGATGACGCAATTTCGTCCGGCGCGTTTGGCGGCATAGAGCGCCGCGTCCGCCTCGGCGAGCACGTTGTCCAGCCTGCTGCCGCTTGCCTCGCCAAAGCCGATGCCGCCGCTGACCGTGCTGCGCAACTTGCCGAGCTGGGTGGGGACGATTTCGGTGCCGAACGCCACGCCTATCTTGCTGGCGAGATCGTAAGCCTTTTCATCCGTCATCCGCGACATGACGATTGCGAACTCCTCGCCGCCAAGGCGAAAAGCGTCGACGCCGGGCCGGGCATATTTCTTGATGACGGCGGCAAAACGGCACAAGACCTGATCCCCTACTGGGTGACCGTAGACATCGTTCGTCCGCTTGAAATGGTCGAGGTCGAACATGACGATGGACATGAACGGACCGAAACTCCGTTCGCCGTAGAGCGACGTCAATGCCCGGCGGTTCAGCAACCCAGTCAGCGGGTCGGTCATGGTCTCGGCCTTGAGTTCAATTTGCGCCTGCAGATGATGGAGGGAGAGCGTCAATGCTCCGAGCCCGGTCATGCAGGCGACCGCCACCACGGAATTCAATCGTTCGGCCCAGTTGTCGGGCGCAACCCCGAGCGTCCATTGCCCCTTGGTCAGCAGAACCACGCCGCAAAGCGCAAACGACATCGCGCAGGTGCCGCTCAGAAACGAAACCACCAGAAGGATGCGGCGATCGTGACTGCCGTTGATCCAGAACATGGCGCCGATCGCCGACAGCAGCGCCGTCACCGTGGTGTAGGTGACTATGAAGCCAATGCCGTCAAAGCCCATAAAGGTCACGACGGCACAAATGGCCATGGCGGCAAGCGCAGGTGCAACGGCGCGTCCGTAGCCGGGCATCCCCAGAAATTGCATGGCCGACAAGCAGATGATCAGGAACCCCAGGCTGAGCAGCGCAAGCACAATCTGACAAAGCAGTGGATCGGGATCCTTTGTGTACCGCCAGAACAGGATCACATGCGCGACGAGCACCAGAATTCCGCACGCAACCGTCAGCACGAAACCTGCCTTGGGCGCGGTGAACCAAATGGCAAACATGGTGACGCTGAGGCATATGCCCGACAGCGCGGCTGCGAGCAGAAGCGAACTGAAGTCCAGCATATCGGGCAAGGGCCTCTTGAGCGTCGGCGGTTGCGCTGCATTCTAAGTCAGCGGCAGCCCTCAGATACGGGTTTTCAGGCAATCCATCGATGCAACCTGCGGATAGGGTTTACAAAGCGTCGATGGCACGTGTCCCGAAACCGGACCCATGGATGCGAGATCAACCCTTGTTCAAGAGAGCGAGGTTGGCGTTGACGACTGTTGGATCGGCCATGCCGGCCTTCGCTTCGAGCAGCAGCGCCTTGGCCTTCTTGCGATTGCCGCGCAGCAGTTGCGAATAGCCCATATTGTTGACGATCTGCGGCTTGCGGCCGGCGACCTTCAAAAGCTGGCCGTAGGCTCGGTCGGCGAAGTCGAAGCGGCCGAGTTCATCATAGGAAGCGGCGAGCCCCATCCAGGCCTCCGCATTGTCGGCTTTCAACTCGACGGCCTTGCGGAAGTGCTTTTCGGCGAGGCCGTAATTGGCGTCGCGAAACTGCGCCTTGCCTTGCGCCAGATCGGAGGTTTCGGTGTCTTTTGCCGCCGGTTGGATGGCGGTGGTCTTGGTGGTGTCGACGCCACTCGTCGTACAGCCAGACATCATCAAGACGGCCGCCATTGCGGCCATTGCCGTGAAATTACTGTGACGCATGCCCCTGCCTCATCGCCCGATTTGCCGGGTCGTTCTTCAGGAAACACAATATATCAGCGGCGATTAAAGTTCGGTGCCGAAACGCCGCCAAAATTCGGCTTCGGGCACACCAGCCATTAACCACCAGGCACCAGACGAAGACCTATTCCTAAGAGAATCCCGGCAGCAAGGAAGCGAGCGGCCTTTCACGGCCCCATGACCTTGAGTACCTCGGGAACCGGATAGCGGCTGCCGTCGTAGCGCAGCCGATAGGTCCGGTTCATCGGCTTGCCGGGATGGGACTGGCACTCGCCATCCTTGTCGGGAGACGGATCATCGGTTTGCGTCCGCTCGAGCGCGACCATGTCGTGATAGCCGTGATGGCTCGTCGGGCTCATTGCCAGGCTGACCTCGGTCGAATGAAAGGATCCCGCGCAATTGGTGTCGCCCTCGCCGCCATTGCCGGCCACGACAAGGCCATCGAGCACCAGGCGCAGGGCATCGTCGGCGAGAACATAAAGCCGCAGGTCGGTTTCGCTGAAGGGATTGGCCTGCGAATGGTTCGCGATTTCGATGCGCAGGCCGAAGGCCATCACCCCGGGCGCCAGCCTGTAGCGGCCGGTATCGAACTCGATCTTGCGGATGGCGATGGCATCATCGGCGATCAGCCGCGGCTGGAGCAGGCGCAGGCGCACACGCTGGCTGTTCCTGTCGACGACCAGAAGCTCGATATCGCCGACATGGCCATCGTCGCTGGATTGGGCGCTGTCGATCAGCGGCACGGCTACCAACAGCAGGTCGTCATGGGCAGGCCAGATCTTGCAGCTCAGCCCAAACGGCGCGTCGCCATCCGTCAGGGCGATGCTGATATGAGGTTCGAGCGTGAACGAGGTGCCGTCGGCGCTCTTTCGAGCTTTGGGATAGGCCTGCTGCACCAGGGCGGCGGCATCGCCGCAATCGTCGGCCACGGCCCAGGCGGGCGACAGGGTGGCTGCGGCAAGGCCGAGAAAGAGGGTGCGCAACAGCATGGACTTCTCACCTGCAAGGCCGAGTACGGTCATAACAATGGTTTGTCAGTCCCCTTGCTAGGACTTTTGTGGGGCGCTCGCTAGAGCCGGACGATTTCAGCTCGAATCGAAGCCTCACACCTTTCGGCATCATGCTATTGCGCCGTCATTTTGACGATGACTGGAATGGCCGCGATCATCAGCACCACCGGCAGGATGCATACCACCACCGGCACCGACATCTTGGCCGGCAGAGCGTGCGCCTTTTCCTCGGCCAACGACATACGCTTATGGCGCATGTCGTCGGAAAAAACGCGCAGCGCCCCCGATAGGCTGGTGCCGAGTTCCTTGGACTGCTGCAGCAGCGTGGCGAAGGAACGCACCTCGTCCAGGCTGAGGCGGTCGGCGAGCGCCTTCAGCGCATCGTCGAGGCTGCGCCCTGCCCTCAGCTCCAACGACACCAGCTGCAGGTTCTGGCTGAGCGCGGGATAGGTCTTGGCGAGTTCCTTGGAGACGCGCTCTATGCCCGCCTCCATGCTCATGCCGGCATCCGAGCAGACAATCATCAGGTCCATGAAATCGGGAAAGCCGTTGCGGTACTCACGCCTGCGTTCCCGCACTTTCTGGCTCAACATTAGGCCGGGCAGGAAATAGCCGGCCGCTCCCGACAGGATGACGAATGTCCAGCGACTGGCCATCGTCGCGTCCGGGCTGGCCATCCACCGGTTGAGCACAAACACACCGATTGCGGTGCCGATCATCGCGCTGAACCGGATCAGGAAGAACGTGCCGACAGCGCGCGGCTCCATGTAGCCCGCCTGGATGAGCTTCATGCGCAGCCGGGCGACATTTTCCGGATCGCTCCTGGCGTAGAATTCCTGCGCCCGCTTCACCGCCTTCTCGCGCACGACGCCGGTATTCTTCTTCTGCACCGGCTCTGGTTTGGCGACCACGGGGCCGTTGTCGACCCTGAGCCGGCGCATGACCTCGTTGCGGTCGCCCTTCGCCATGACAACAGGCCAGGCAACAGCGGCAGCACCCGCCGCCAGCAGCAGGATGGCCACCGGCATCAATGAGGTCGGCGCAAGCGAGGCGAGGAATTCGATGAAGCCCTGCATGTCAGAACTTGAAATTCGACATTTTGAACATGATCAGATTGCCCAGCATCAGCCAGGTGATCGAGCCGCCGAGCAGGTACCAGGTTTTCGCCTCGCCCCAGACGTCGCGGTAGAAGCCCGGCATCAGCGCCATAATGGCGGTGAAAAGCAACGCCGGCACCGCTGTCAGGATGTAGGCCGACATCCGACCTTCTGTCGCAATGGCGCGCACCTTGCGGCGCAGCTTGCCGCGCTCGCGGATCGTCGTCGCCAGGCCGTCAAGGATCTCGCGCAGATTGCCGCCCGAACTGGTCTGGATCGAGACAGCGGTGACGAACAGCGGCAGATCCTCCTGGCCGACCCGGTCGAACAGCGAGTTCAACGCCGAAACCAGATCGGAGCCATAGGTCACCTCGTCGGCGATGACGCCGAACTCGGTGCCGATCGGGTCGGGCATCTCGCGCGCCACCATGGCGATCGCCACCGGCACCGGGTGGCCGGCCTTCAGGCCACGCGTGATCAGTTCCAGCGCCTCCGGCAATTGCATGCCGAACCGCTTTACCCGGCGCTTGCGCTTGAAGCGCAGCGTGATCACCGGCAGCACCGGCACAAGCACCACAAACAGCACAAGCCCCATCAGCGGCGGCAAGCCGTACCAGATGGCGACCAGGGTCATCGCCATCGCCACGCCGCAGCTGATCATCAGGAATTTCGACAGCGGCATGATCATGCCCGACTGGGTTCGCAAAGCGCGGAACCGATCCAGCGAAAACAGCGGCGTGCCTGCGTCGAGGCCGCGTTCCTTGCGCAGTTGGACAAGCACCTGCTCCTGGCTGATCTTGTTTTCCTGCAGCTTCATGCGCCGGTTGATGGCGGTGCGCTTGTCGCTGCGGCCGGCATAAAGCAGGTAGCAGGCCTCGGCGATCAGGATGCCGGTCAGCGCGGCCGCGGCATAAACGACATAGATCGCGCTCATTCCATCGAACACTTGGCTACTCCTGCGGCCGGCCGGGTTCGAAATATCGTCCGGGAAACTCGATGCCCATGGCGCGCAGATCCTCGAGGAAGCGCGGCCGGATGCCGGTCGCCTCGTAGTGGCCCAGAATCCTGCCGTCGGCCTCCATGCCGGTACGCACAAAGCGGAAGATCTCCTGCATCTGGATGACATCTCCTTCCATGCCGGTCACCTCGGCGACACTGGTCACCTTGCGCTTGCCGTCGGACAGGCGCGTCAACTGAACGATCAGGTCGAGCGCGCTGGCGATCTGGCTGCGGATCGACTGCACCGTCATCGGCATGCCGGTCATGCCGAGCATCTGCTCGAGCCGCGAAATGGCGTCGCGCGGCGTGTTGGCATGGATGGTCGCCATCGACCCTTCGTGGCCGGTGTTCATTGCCTGCAGCATGTCGAAAGCCTCCTCGCCGCGGCACTCGCCGAGGATGACGCGGTCGGGGCGCATGCGCAGTGCGTTCCTGACCAGGTCGCGCTGCTTCAGCTCGCCATGGCCTTCGATGTTGGCCGGCCGCGTTTCCATGCGTGCGACATGCGGCTGCTGCAGCTGGAGTTCGGCCGCGTCCTCGATGGTGATCAGCCGCTCGTCTTCCGGAATGAAGGCCGACAGCGCATTGAGCATGGTCGTCTTGCCGGTGCCGGTACCGCCCGAAATGATCGTCGTCTTGCGGGCATGCACGGCCGCCGCCAGCACTTCGGCCATGTTCTGGGTGATGGCGCCGAATTCGACCAGTTTGTGCAGGCCGAGCTTGTTCTTGGAGAACTTGCGGATCGACACCAGCGGCCCATCGACCGCAACCGGGCGGATGGCCGCGTTGAAGCGCGAGCCGTCCAGCATGCGGGCATCGACCATCGGCTGGGATTCGTCTACGCGGCGACCGACCGCGGCGACGATCTTGTTGACGATGCGCAGGAGATGGGCCTCGTCCTTGAACGGAATGTGGACCGGCTGCAGCTTGCCCTTCTTTTCGACAAAGCAGTTCATGTGGCCGTTGATCAGGATGTCGTTGATGTCGGGGTCCTTGAGCAGCGGCTCGAGCGGACCGAGGCCGACCATCTCGTCGACGATGTCGTCGACCAGCGCGTCAAGCTCGACGGTGTTGATCGCCATCCGCTCCTGCTTGGTTTTTTCCGACACGAAATCATGCACTTGCCGGCGCATCTCGTCCTTTGGCAAACGCTCCAGCGCGACAAGATTGATCTCTTCGAGCAGCAGCCGGTGGATACGCACGCGCGCATCGAGCACCTTGTTGGCATTCTTTGCCGGCGCTGTGTCCGGCTTTGCCGGCAAAGCCTTTCGGCTGGTCGGAATGACGACGGCATGATGGGCGACCGGCGTCGTGTCAGGCACGCGCTGCGGAAGCGCATCGCGGTTCTGCAGGGCGGAGAAGCGGCTGGTCATCCGGCTTTCCTCTTCAGCAATTCACGGCCCATGCCAAACAGCGAGCGCGATTTCGCCCGTGTTGGGGCCGCCTCCTCCGGCAGGATGATCTTCTTCAGATCGTTGATGACGTTGGCGTTTGGATCAATCTCGTGCAACGGCACGCCGCGATCGACCGCCTCGCGCACCAGCCGATAGTTGTTGGCGATACCGCCGACGAAATGCTCGCCGAGAATTTCCTGGACGTCCGCCTGCTTGATGCCGTTATCGAACATCTTTTGTTCGAAACGGTTGACGATGACGTTGGGCTTCACTTCCTTGCCGGCGGTCTCGTAGACCGCCTGGATCAGCCGCTGCGTGTGGCGCAGGCACGGCACCGTCATTTCCGCGACGATGTAGAGCTTGTTGGAACCGAGCAGCACGGTTTCCGTCCATGGGAACCAGGTGCGTGGCATGTCGATGACGACATTGTCGAAATAGGCCGAAACGAGGTCCAGCATACGCACGACGACATCGGTCTTGAACGAGCGCATCTCTGCTGGATGCGCCGGTGCCGCCAGCACGCACAGTCCGCTGGCATGCTTGGACAGCATCACGTCGAGCAGTTGGCGGTCGAGACGCTCGGGCTGGTTCTCGATCTCGGTAATGTCGAAACGCGGTTCGAGGTCGAGATATTCGGCACAGGCGCCCTGCTGGAAGTTGAGATCGACGACGCAGGTCGAGGCGCCGCGCGTCACCGAGTGATGCAGCTGGAAAGCGGTCTGCAGCGCCAGCGTCGTGGTGCCGACGCCGCCCGCCGCAGGCATGAAGGTGTAGATCTGCGACTCGGTGTTTTCCTCCCGCCCGGGCCCTTGCAGCGCCCGTACCACGGAGCGCACCAGATCGGCGGTGGTGATCGGCTTGACCAGGAAATCCGCGACCTTGAGCTGCACGAGAATACGCACCGCGGCCGCGTTGAACTCCTGGGTGACGACGACGACAGGAACCTTGTCCTCCAGCCGGCGCATGATGCGCTGCAGCGACTCGACCTCCTCCAGCCTTGCCGCATCCATGTCGACGATGATGGCGCCGAAGTCGGCTTCCTGGATCTCGCCGCGCAACTCGGTAACGTTCTTCTCCACTGTCGAGAGCTGTATGATCTCGGAGGCGGAAAACGCGGTGCGCGTGTCCTGCGCAAACGTCCTGTCGGTCGATACGAGCAGGATTTTCCTGGTCTTGATGCCGTTTGCCATTCTGTCAGCCTGTCAGGTCGATCGACCGTTGGATCAGTTGCCCGTGGGATCAATTGGTCGTGCTGGACTGCGACGCCTTGGCACCGGCCGCCTGATCGGGTGTGACGGCCGCGGCACTGCCTCGTTGGGCCGGCACGAGGAGCCTGGTGTTCTGGACCCCGTATTTCCAGGGATCGACCATCTGCATGACGGTGTTGGCGGCCTGCGCATTTCCGGCACCGGCCGTCGGCCCTTCGCTGCGCACATAGTCGTCGCTGGTGCAGCCGGCGGCAAAGCCGGCCAGCAGCAAGGCGACGCTCGATCCAAAGACCAGACGCATGGTTTCAATCCTTCGGCAGGTCGAGGAAATGCCCAGCCGAAGCGGCCGCTGCAGGTTGAGTGACGCGGCCGTCTGCCAGCGCCACGGTGCGACCGGCATCGGAATCCTTCACTTCCTCGGTGTTGTTGAGAAAATAGTCGGCGTTGCTGGCCGGCTGCGTGCCATCGGTTGGCTCGACGAGCTTCTTCGACGGATCGACCGGCTTGACCAGATAGGGCGTTACGATGATGACGAGGTCGGTCTCGCGCCGCTGATAGGATTTCGACGAGAACAGCGCCCCAAGCACCGGCATCTTGCCGAGGCCGGGAATGCGCGACGTGGTGATGTCGTTTTGCGACTGCAGCAGTCCAGCGATCATGAAGCTCTGGCCGTTCTTCAGGTCGACCGACGTTCTGGCACGTCGCACGATGAAGCCGGGAACCGAGATGGAGCCGATATTGTAGGAGGCCGAAGCGTCGATCGAGGAGACTTCCGGCGCGATATCAAGGCTGACCAGCCCGTCTTTCAGAACCGTCGGCGTGAAATCCAGGCTGACGCCGTATTTCTTGTAGCTGACAGAGATCTTGCCGTTGTCCTCGGAGACCGGGATAGGGAACTCGCCGCCGGCGAGGAAGCTCGCCGTCTGGCCGGACCGGGCGATCAGGTTCGGCTCGGCCAGTCGCCGCGCCAAGCCGCGCTCTTCCAACGCCTTGATGGCGATATCGATGGATACGCCGTTCGACAGGAGCCGACCGATGATCTCGCCCGTGCCGGCCGTCGGCACTGTACCCGGATCAAGCGAGACGTCGCGGCCGCCAAGGCCATAGGCGAAATTGGCGGCGTATTTGGCGCCCAGATCCTGACCCGCCTGGCGGTTGATCTCGACAAAGCGGACATTGAGCTGGACCTGCTGCGACGATGAGATGTTGACCGAGTTGATGACCTCCTCGGCACCGGAAAAGCGCGTTGCGATCTTGTTTGCCTTTTCGGCGGCGACCGCGTCATCCGCCTCGCCCGACAGCACGACCCGGCCATTGGCCGATCCGACCTTGATCCTGGCATCTGGCACGCTGGCGCGAATGGTGCTGGCCAGTTGGTCTGTGTCGAGCGTCACCTCGATGTCGACGGTGCCGACAAGCTGCTTTTTCTCGTCAAACAGCGCAATGCCGGTAGTGCCGAGATTGTTGCCGAGCACATAGAAGGATTTGTCGGTCAGCGGATTGACGTTGGCGATCTCCGGATCGCCGATGACGATCTGGTAGAAGGCGGCACTGGTGATGATTGTCTTCGGCTTGCCCTTGGCAACCTTGATCGACGCATTCTTGGTCGACGAGACATAGACGATGTCGTTGTCGGCTCTCGCCGAGGCGCCGAAGGCCAGCATCGCCGCAGCAGCCAGCGAAGACGCGACAGCCACCGCACGCAAAACGCGCATCCGCCCCATGACCCGATATGTGAACAGCCCGAACATTGTCCCGTCCCTCACCCAGTCCCCACTGGCTTATTTCTGGTCCCGCGAAGGAACCTGGTATTCCTCGGCCGTTGTGCCGCGCGTTACGATGACCGTCTTGAACTTCGGTTTCTCCGGCTCCTTGGTGACGACGTCGAACACCGAGCCGGCCGCGGCCTGCACATCCGAGGCGACCGATCCGCCGAAGGAGGAGATGGTGGTGACGCCGTTCTTGCCGTCACCGCCTTCGCTGGCGGACCGAAGCGACAGGGACAAGGTGCCGACGGTGCGGGCGAGCGCCACTTTCTGCGCGCCGTCTGTCGTCACCTCGATGGTCACCGAATTGGAAATCTGCGGCGTCGTCTGGCGCTCGTCGGCGCCCTGCCCGACGCTCAGCACCTTGGCATCGGCGACGACGATCTCGGAGGTGATGGTCGAGCCGGCGGCCCCTTGCGCATTCTTGGCCACTTCCTGAATTTCGCCGGCATCGCGCGTCAGCACCACGTCGACGCGGTCACCGGGCGTGACGAAGCCGCCCACACCGGCGATCTCGTCGGTTCGGATGGTGACCGCCCGCATTCCGGGCGTCATCATGTTGGAGAGTGTCGCGCGGCCGTTCGGGCCGGACAGCTTGGTCAGCAGCACCGGTTCGTTGATCTCCATCGGCGACAGCACCACGCGAGTGCCGTCGGCGAGCAACGCATTGATGGTGGTGAAGGCGCCCTGCGGCACGGACTCTTGCGACCACGGGATTTCGCTGAGCTGCGCGCGGTCGAGCTCCATGCCGTAGCGCAATGGGGCATTCGCCACCACGATGGTCTTGAATTCGACCTTCGGCACGACAGGTGCTGGAATCGACGACGTCTTCTCTTCGGAATCGGCCTTGGCCTGGCTTTTGACCCAGAAATCCGCGGCAAAGATCGAGATCGCCCCGAAAACGGCGGCGATGCCGATCATCGATATGGCCTTGCCCCTCACGCCGAAAACCCCTGATGCCCGCAGTTTCTTGTTTTGTTGGGCTTGACCCTAGGCGGCATTGTTAAAGAATCAGGAATCCCGGGCGTTGGTATCGGATCTATTCCGCCGGCTTGGTTATCGAATGGTTTTGGGGTAAGAGGGGCAGATCCCCGAACGGAACAGGAACCTCGGTCGCTTGGCGCTGAAAAGCGTGGCAGTATCGTGAGGTGATTCGCAGCACCGGAACCTATGGCAGGCATGGACGACAACAACGATCTCTTCGGCAATATGGACAAGCAGCCGCAGCCGGTGCGTACCTCTGCGCGCCCGGCCGATCCACTGGTGGTGCAAGCCACCAAGCGTCCTGCCTCGACCAAGGACGGCAGCGAGGGCTATGGCGCCGCCGACATCGAGGTGCTGGAAGGGCTGGAGCCGGTGCGCCGCCGGCCAGGCATGTATATAGGCGGCACCGACGACAAGGCGATGCACCATCTGTTCGCCGAGGTCATCGACAATTCGATGGACGAAGCGGTGGCCGGCCATGCCACCTTCATCGATGTCGAGCTCTCGGCCGACGGCTATCTCGCCGTGACCGACAATGGCCGCGGCATCCCGATCGATCCGCATCCGAAGTTCAAGAAGCCGGCGCTCGAAGTGATCATGACGACGCTGCATTCGGGCGGCAAGTTCGACTCCAAGGTTTACGAGACATCAGGCGGCCTGCATGGCGTCGGTGTGTCCGTGGTCAACGCGCTGTCGGACCATCTCGAGGTTGAGGTCGCGCGGGGACGGCAACTCTATCGGCAAAAATTCTCGCGCGGCGTTCCCGTGACCGGCCTGGAACAGTTGGGCGAGGTCCACAACCGGCGCGGCACAAAGATCCGCTTCCACCCTGACGAGCAGATTTTCGGCAAGGGCGCGGCGTTCGAACCGGCGCGGCTCTACCGTATGACGCGCTCGAAAGCCTATCTGTTTGGCGGCGTCGAGATCCGCTGGACCTGCGATCCGTCGCTGATCAAGGAAAAGGACCAGACGCCGGCCAAGGCTGAATTCCATTTTCCCGGCGGCCTGAAGGATTATCTCAAGGCATCGCTGGGCGACGACTTCCAGGTGACTCGCGAGATTTTCGCCGGCAAGAGCGAGAAACAAGGCGGCCATGGCTCGCTCGAATGGGCGGTGACCTGGTTCGGCGGCGACGGCTTCATCAATTCCTACTGCAACACCATCCCGACCGGCGAAGGCGGCACCCACGAGGCCGGCTTCCGCAACGTGCTGACGCGGGGCCTGCGCGCCTATGCCGATCTCGTCGGCAACAAGCGCGCCTCGATCGTCACCTCCGAAGACGTGATGATCTCGGCGGCGGGCATGCTGTCGGTGTTCATCCGCGAGCCGGAATTCGTCGGCCAGACCAAGGACAGGCTGGCGACGATCGAGGCAATTCGAATTGTCGAGACCGCGATCCGCGATCCGTTCGACCATTGGCTGGCCGACAATCCGCAGGAAGCGTCGAAGCTGCTCGAATGGGTGATCGCGCGCGCCGACGAGCGGGTGCGCCGGCGCCAGGAAAAGGAAGTGTCGCGCAAGAGCGCGGTGCGCAAATTGCGGCTGCCGGGCAAGCTTGCCGACTGCACACAGAATGCCGCGGCCGGTGCCGAACTCTTCATCGTCGAAGGTGACTCGGCCGGCGGCTCTGCCAAGCAGGCGCGCGACCGCGCCAGCCAGGCCGTCCTGCCGCTGCGTGGAAAAATCCTCAACGTCGCCAGTGCCGGCAACGACAAGCTGGCGGCCAACCAGCAGATTTCGGACCTGATCCAGGCGCTCGGCTGCGGTACGCGTTCGAAGTACCGCGATGAAGATCTGCGCTACGACCGCGTGATCATCATGACCGACGCAGACGTCGACGGCGCCCACATCGCCTCGCTGCTGATCACCTTCTTCTACCAGGAGATGCCGGCGCTGGTGCGCGGCGGCCACCTTTACCTCGCCGTGCCGCCGCTTTACTCGATCAGGCAGGGCGGCAAGGTCGCCTATGCCCGCGACGACGCGCACAAGGACGAGCTCCTGCGCACCGAATTCACCGGGCGCGGCAAGGTGGAACTGGGCCGCTTCAAGGGCCTGGGCGAGATGATGGCCGCCCAGCTCAAGGAAACCACCATGGACCCAAGGAAGCGCACGCTGCTCAGGGTCGATGTGAACGAAATCGATTCAGCCACCAAGGACAGGGTCGATGAACTGATGGGCACCAAGCCGGAAGCCCGTTTCCGCTTCATCCAGGAACGCGCCGAATTCGCCGCGGCGGAAGTGCTGGATATCTAGCCGCCAGCCGGTCCATAACAAGGCTCCAGTTGCGGAGACGAGCATGTGACCTGGGCGCGGCTGAAAGGTTACTTCGAGACGAGTTTAGCCGGATTGACGCAACCGACGCGCTCCGACTGGATCTTTGCCTTGCGCACCGTTTCAGCCGGCCTGATCGCGTTGCTGGCCGCCTATGCGCTGAAGCTCGACCATCCGCAATGGGCCATGATGACGGTGTTCATCGTCGCCCAGCCGGTTGCCGGCATGGTGCTGGCGAAAGGCTTCTACCGGCTGCTCGGCACGCTGGTCGGCGGCATCGCCGCGATCGGCATCACCACCGTTTTCGGCACCAACCCTTGGGTGCTGGTGACTGTGCTTGCCGTCTGGATCGGCATCTGCACCTTCGTCTCGTCGCTGCTGCGCAATCCGGAAGCCTATGGCGCCGCGCTCGCCGGCTACACCGCAATGATCATCGGCCTGCCTGCCTTCGGACAGCCACACCTCGTCGTCGACCTCGCGGTCGCACGTTGTGCCGAGATCGTGCTTGGCATTGTCTGCGCCGGCCTGACCAGCCGCCTGATCCTGCCAAAACTGGCCAGCGACGCCATCGTCTCGCGCCTGAAACGCTGCATCCTCGATCTTGCCACCTATGCCGGCGGTGCGTTCTCCGGCGGCGACCCGGCAACGCTGTCGGGCCTGCACCGAAAGCTGGTCGCCGATACCCAGACGCTTGGCGAAATGCGCGCCTATGCCAGGCTCGAGGCGCCGAGCTTCGCGCCGCGCGCCCATCCGGTCCGGCGCACCATCGGACAACTGCTCTCCGCGCTCTCTGCGGCACGCGCGCTGCATTCGCATGCCGCTCCGAAGAACGCCGCACTCATTCCGGTGCGTTCGGAGTTGCAGGCCCTTGTCGGTGAACTGGCCGCGAAGCCCGGTGCGCTGGATGACACCGCGCCTTGGGTGGCGCGGCTCGACACCATCTCGGCCAAGGCCCGGCAAATGCCCGATGCCTCGACCGACCAGGGCGACGACAGGGTCGGTACCATCACCCGCCTGACCATTGCCGCCGATTTCGCCGATGCGCTCAAGCAGGTGCTGCGTGGCCTCGACGCCCTGCGCGCGCCTGCCACGCGCCTGGCCAGGGGCAGCAGGCAGCCTGCGCTGGTGGTTCACCGCGATTATGCCGGTGCATCGCGCAACGCGGTGCGCGCTGCCCTTGCCACGCTGCTGGTCGCGGCCTTCTGGTTGACGACGAAATGGTCGGAGGCGGCCGGTACGGTCATTCTCGTCGCCGTCGTATCGAGCCTGTTTGCTGCTCGCCCCGACCCTGTGCAGGTCGCCTGGGGTTTCTTCAAGGGAACGCTTCTGGCGCTGCCGTTTGCCTTTCTCGTCGGCCAGATCGCATTGCCTGCGCTGCCCGGTTTCGGCTGGTTCATGCTGTTTGTCGTGCCCATCCTTGTACCGACGGCGCTGGCCATGGCCAATCCACGCTATGTCGGCGTGGCGACGGCCTTCGCCATCAACTTCCTCGCCTTCCTGAGCCCGCACCAGGCGATGACCTACGATCCCGGACCCTTCTTCGCCGGTTCGGCGTCGATCCTGGTCGGCATCCTGCTGGCGATCGGTGTCTTCATCGTCGTGCTGCCAGCCGATCCATGGCTCGCGGCCAACCGCATCGTGCGCGCCATGCGCGAGGATCTGGCGCGGCTTTGCCTGCATGAGCGGGTGCCGAGGCGGTCGGCCTTCGAGAGCCTCGCCTACGACCGCATCAACCAGTTGATGCCGCTGGTGCAGAATGCCGGTCAGAAAGGCGATGCGGTTCTGGGCGGCGGCGTCGCCGCCGTCACCGTCGGCCTGGAGGTCCTTCGGCTGCGCGATGCGAGCCAAAGCCATGCCATCCCATCCGAGACCGCGCTTTCGATCGCCAATTTCCTGAGGGGGCTGGCGCGCGAACTGCTCTTCCGCGCCCCCGGCGATCCGCAGACATCGACCGTCACCGTCGCCCGGCAATATGCGGCGAGCATTGCCCAACGAAACGGTACCGGCGAATTGCTGCAGATCGCGGCATCGTTGCGCATCATCGCCGCAGCGATGGAGGACTTTCCGGATTTTTTCGCGAGCGATAAAGGCTAAGCCGCCGCTATCGCCAGTGCGTGATCCCGCGCGTTTTCGCGCAGCGCGTCGAGATGGATCGACTTGACCAAGGCGGCGAGATCACCCTCGGCGGATTGACCGCCCACTTCCTTGAGCATCAGCCAGCTGACCTCTTGCACACCGGCGACGCGCTTGCCGTTGGCGACCTCGCGCCAGATCTTCAGCGCACGCAGGATGATGGCGTGCGTCGCGCCGGCGAGCCCGGCGCTGCGGAACAGCGCCTGCAAGGCAACGTCGTGCCCGCCGGCCAGCAGCGCCCTTACCCGTTGTTCGGACTGCTGGCTGAGCGCGACCAGCGCCGAGCCGAAGAAATCGACCTTGCCATGCGCGATCGTCCGGATGAGGAAGCTCGCGGTGAGGTCGCCACGCAGCCTGAGATGCTCGATCAGGGCCGCATGTTCTTCCTGGCGCGTGCCTTCGATCAGCGTCACCGAAGCCTTGACGCAGGCGTCGCGCATGACGCGATCGGCTCGCGCCGCGCCCATCATCGCCATCACCAGTGGCGACGTTTTCAACATTTCGCCAAGCTTGACGAGCAGCATATGCCGACAGTCGGCCGGCAGCCTGATATCCGATATCAGCGCCTCGCGCACCAGCGGCAGGTGCCCATGCCGTTCGGCCATGCGGCGGAAGCTGAGCGAGGCGATGTCGGCGCCGCTGTTGGCGAGCAGCACGGCGCAGGCGTCCGCCTCGCCGATCTCGGCGATGGCCGCCGACAGCGCCATCGAGACGAGTGGCCGGTCGGCGATCAATTTCTGTGTCGCCTTCGGACTTGAGGCCACGCGGTTGATCAGGTCGGCGTCGGTGAGCAGCGGCGAGCGCGCCAGCACCACGCCGGCGACTTCCGGCTGATCGGAGGCCAGCACGCTGATGATCTGCATTGGCGCGTGGTGGCTCATGGACAGCGCCTCGGCCATCGCCAGCCGCACCTTCGACGAGGCATCGTCGAGCAATAGCGTCAGCGCCGCCTCGGCGGCGCAACGGTCCTCGAAAGGCAATTCGGAATTGATATAGGCCCGGGCCAGAGCGCTCGCCGCCGCTGCACGCTCCGACACCTTGGCCGTGTAGATCCATTTCAGGAAATGCGAAACAACAACCATGCCCGTCTGCTTACGCCCCTTGTCAGAAGCTTCTGACCCCACTGCCGACCGTAGGCAGAATTGGTTTACGAACCGTTCACCATGTTCATTAACTGGCTTGCGAGGCTGATTTGCAGCGCCTATCACCGTCAAGCACCTGAGGAGAAAGAAATGGCCGGGCTTTATCTCGAAGAGTTCGTTGTCGGCCATGTCTTCCAGCACACGCTGCGCAAGACCGTTACCGAAAGCGACAACATGCTGTTTTCGGTAATGACGCTGAACCCGCAGCCGCTGCATATCGACTTCGATTTCGCCGCCAAGAGCGAATGGGGCAAGCCGCTGGTCAACTCGCTGTTCACGCTCGGCTTGATGATCGGCATTTCGGTCAATGACATCACAGTCGGCACTACGGTCGCCAATCTCGGCATGAAGGAGACCGTGTTTCCGCATCCGGTCTTCCATGGCGACACCATCCGGGTCGAGACGACAGTCATCTCGGTGCGCGAATCCAGGTCGAAACCCGATCGCGGCATCGTCGAATTCGAGCATCGCGCCTACAACCAGCATGGCGATCTCGTCGCCAAATGCACCAGGCAAGCGATGATGCTGAAGAAGGCGATCTGACGCATGCGTTCGCTGCTGTTCGTCCCTGGCGATTCCCAGAGGAAACTGGAAAAAAGTTTTGGTGCCGGCGCCGACGTGATCATCGTCGACCTCGAAGATTCCGTGGCGCCGCACAACAAGGCGCTGGCGCGCGAGGTGGCGGCGCGCTTCATCCTGGAACGCAGGGCGCAAACCAGTTCAGCCATCTATGTCAGGGTCAACGACCTCACGACCGGGTTGACGGATGACGATCTGGCGGCGTTGGTGCCGGCACGACCCGACGGCATCATGCTGCCCAAGTCGAACAGCGGCCAGGATGTGCAGCATCTGTCGGCAAAGCTCAGGGTGCGCGAGGCCGAAAATGATCTGGCCGACGGCGCGATCAAGATCCTGCCGATCATCACCGAAACGCCGGCAGGCGTGCTGGCGGCGGCGACCTATGCCGGGACAAGTGCGCGGCTTGCCGGCCTCACCTGGGGCGCTGAAGACCTGTCGGCGGCGATCGGCGCGCGCAGCGTCCGCGACGAGCATGGCCGCTACACGGACGTGTTCCGCCACGCTCGCACAATGACCATACTTGCCGCTGGTGCGGCGGAGGTCGCGGCGATCGACACCGTCTTCCCGAATTTTCGCGACATAGCGGCCTTCGAAGTGGAATGCGCGGAGGCCGAGCGCGATGGCTTCACCGGCAAAATGGCGATCCATCCCGATCAGGTGCCGGTCATCAACGCCGCCTTCACGCCGTCGGCCGAGGCCGTGAGACAATCGGCAGCAATCGTCGCCGCGTTCGCGGCAGCGGGAAGTCCCGGCGTCGTCGGCATTGACGGCAAGATGTTCGATCGACCGCATCTGCGGCTAGCCGAGCGGCTTCTGGCGCGGGCAAAGGCGGCAGGTGTTTCCGCCTGAGCGCCTGCTACCAAACCAATGGGATCAGGCGGTAATGGACCCGGGCCACATAGTCGTCATAGCCGCGCAGGCCGGTGCGAAGCGTCTTCTCTTCAATGAAGGTGCGGATGGCCAGGAGAACGATGATCACGAGTACCGACGCCAGCCCCCACCAGGAACCAAGCAGAAGTGCAGTGCCAGCGAAGAAAAGGATGGCGCCGGCGTACATCGGATGGCGGACGTAGCTGTAAGGCCCCGTGGAGATCACACGTTGTCCGCGTTCATCCTGGATCTTCACCACGGGCGCCGCGAAACTGTTCTCCAGCATCGTCAGATAGCAGATCCAGATTCCGAGCAGCAGGACGAGCGCGCCGACCACCTGCACCCAGACGGGAACCACGGACCAGCCGAAACGGACGTCGAACCCCATGAATATCTGCGAACCAAAGATGGCGAGCAGTAGTATGGACAGCAGGACCTTGTCGGCCGTGTCCTGATTCTTCTGGATAGGAGAACTCAGCCGCTCATTCATCAGGCCGGGATCGCGCCTTGCCAGCGCCACGCCCAAGGTGAGACTGAGCCCCACCATCCCCACCAGATAGACCCAGGCCCCCGGCCAGCGCAGCGTGCCGGCCGACAGGAAGAGCAAGGCGCCCATGGCGCCAAACCAGACGAATGTTTGGAGGACCAATTTCGCGATCATGATCGACCTTTCATGATATCCGCTCACTGCACTGGCAATTTCAGACCATTGGTCTACCATACCGACCATCGGTCTGTAATTCAAGCGAACTGTGCAGAAGGTTCATCATGCCCCGTGTCATCAAGCATCCAGAGTTCAGGCGAGAAGAGCTTCTGGACCATGCCCAGACCCTTTTCCTGACGCAGGGCTATGACAAAGCGAGCCTCAACGACGTGATTGCGTCCGCCGGCGTCTCGAAGGGCGCCTTCTATCACTACTTCCCCTCCAAGGAGGCTCTTCTGGAAGCATTGGCCGATCGCTTTGCAAGACAGGCACTGGCTGGGGTGCAGGACATACTCGACGATCCGGGCCTAGACCCGCTTGGCCGCCTGAATGGCCTGCTCAGCCAGTCGCGGCGGGTAAAGATCGAGACCGCGCCGGAAGCTTGGACTCTTTTCGAGACGATGTTTCGGCCTGAGAATCTGGTGCTTTTCCACCGTATCAATCTGGCCGCCAGCGCGTCGTTTTCACCTCTGCTGGTCAAGATCATCAGGCAAGGGATCGAAGACGGCACTTTCAGGACCTTCGATCCGGAAGGTGTTGCCGACATCGTCATGCAGTTCGGCATGGCCACGCATGACGTCGTTGCCAAGGCAATTGCCGGCGGCAGCGACGCCGATATGGAGATCGCGATCGAGGCCCTGGAGAAACGCGTCAGGCTCTACGAGATCGCTCTCGACCGCATACTGGGCCTGCCCGATGGAAGCATCCGGATCGGCGAGCCCGGCTATGTGCGCACCGTCATGACGGCCAGGCGGCGAAAGATTGCCGGCAAGGCGCTGGCCAAGCCTGATATCTAGTCCTTGTCCCAGCGCGGCCGGCGCATCGAAAACACCTCGTCGACGCTGGCATAATCCATATAGCCGAGACGGGCGACATTGCCGGCCTTGGTGATGTCGAACAGGCCGTCTGTCAGGAAGGCGTCGTCGATGTGCACGCCGACCACTTCACCGGCAACAATCACAGCGCTTGTCGGCGATCCGTCCAGCGCCTTTGGCCGAAAGACTTCCGTCACCCGGCATTCGAGCGCGGCCGGCGCTGCCGCCACGCGCGGCGGCGCCACCAGCCGAGACGGCGCCATGGCAAGATCGGCATAGACGAACTCGTTGACGCCGCGCGGTGCGTTGACCGATGTGCGGTTCATCTTCTCCGCGAGATCGCGGCCGACGAGATTGGCGACGAACTCGCCGGTTTCCTGGGCGAAGGAGGCGCTGTCCTTCTCGCCTTCGGAGGAGAACCAGACGATGAAAGGCCGCGTCGAAACGGCATTGAAGAAGGAGTATGGCGCGAGGTTGATCTCACCAGCCCTGTTCAGTGTCGAAATCCAGCCGATCGGACGCGGCGCCACGATCGCCTTCGAAGGGTCATGCGGCAGGCCGTGGCCCTTTGAGGGTTCGTAGAACATTCAGCCCGCCCACGGCCCCGAATAGTCACTGTACAGCTTTGCCGGATCGGGCCGGGGCCGCTCCGGTGCCGGGCCGGCATAGGAGCCGATATGGATGAAGCCGATGACCCGCTCCTGCGGCGCCAGCCCCAGCAGCGCCCTGCCCTCCGGCACATCCGAATACCAGTTGCTGATCATGTTGGTGCCATAGCCCAGCGCATTCGCTGCTATCATCAGGTTCATCGCCGCCATGCCGCCCGACAGGAACATTTCCCATTGCGGGATTTTTGGATTGTCCCTGGGGATCGAAACGACGCCGATCACCAGTGGCGCGCGCGAGAATCGCGCCAGTTCCTGGTTGCGGCGGCCTTCGGACAAGGGACCTTCCCGCTGCTCTGCAAGCGCTGCCAGTTGCCTGCCGATCTCGACGCGGGCGTCGCCTCGGTAGAGGATGAAGCGCCAGGGCTCCAACCGGCCATGGTCAGGCACCCGCGAGGCAGCAGTGATCATCGTCGCGATCTCCGCATCGCTCGGCGCCGGCTCCTTCAGATCGGGGATCGGTGCGGAGTTTCGGGTGAGCAGGAAGTCGATGATCGGCGACGCCATGGGCGCAAGTCTCCTGGACATTCTGTTTTGAGCTGAAGCGCACCATCGGGGATTCGGGCGGCTCGGGCATTGGCGCGGGATACGCCGGAGGGAAGAGTCGTTTCAACTCTTAAGCCTTGAAATTGCCACCGCCATGGGCTTCAACGCAAGGCATGTTTGAGGGGACTGTCCGTGTTTTCCTGGTCTGGCTCGGCGCGCTGATGTTGATGGCGCCGGTTTCGCTTGCCGTGGCGCAGAACGTCGACGGTGTCAGCGACCTGAAGCTTCCGGGAATTTCGAGCTACGCGACGCCGAAAGGCGAGACGTCGCTGGCGCTGAGCGGCGGCGGCGCCATTACATTGTCCGCCCAACTGACCGACAAGGGTTCCGACATCACGCGCGGCATCGTCTGGCGGGTTTTCAAGCCCGAAGCCGTTAACGGCAAATTGCCGATGGTTGCCTCCTCCCATGGCGGCACCGCCGTCTTCCAGCTCGAACCCGGCAGCTATCTGGTTCACGCCTCCTACGGCCGGGCCGGCGCCACCAAGCGCATCACTGTCGGCAAGGACGCCAAGCGCGAAAGTCTCGTGCTCGACGCCGGCGGCCTCAAGCTCGATGCCGTGCTGTCCGGCGGCGTGCGCATTCCACCAAAGAAGCTGCGATTTTCGATCTACGAAGGCACCGCCGAGGCCAATGGCGACCGCGCGCTGATCATTCCCGATGTCGAGCCCAACAGCGTCGTGCGGCTCAACGCCGGCATCTACCATGTCGTCTCGACCTATGGCGCGGTCAACGCGGTCATCCGCTCCGACATCCGTGTCGAGGCCGGCAAGCTGACCGAAGCCACCGTCGAGCACCACGCCGCCGAGATCACCATGAAGCTGGTGCGCGAAACCGGTGGCGAGGCGATCGCCGACACATCCTGGTCGCTGCTCAACGAATCGGGCGATCCGATCAAGGAAACCGTCGGCGCCTTCGCCTCGATGGTGCTGGCCGAGGGCGACTACACCATCATCGCCAAGAACCGCGACCGCATCTATCAGAAGGATTTTACGGTCGTAGCCGGGCAGAACCAGGAGATCGAGGTTCTGGCCACCGAGGCCGCGGCGATGGATCCCGAAGAAGGCGCGGACTAACCTTCCGCGGCAGGTTTCCTGTTTTCAGGCTGCCATCTTGGTCCGCGCTGGCAGGAACGGAATCCGGCGGCGCGCCACGATTGGCGCCAGATCGAACACGCCGCGATACAGCCGGTCGAGCAATGCCTTGCGGTCGCGCAACGGCTCCAACTCGCTCCAGCTCAGCACATCGCCGACGCGCACGTCTATCGCCTTGCCGGACAGCCGCGCGAATTCGTGGATGAGCAGCGACGTGCGCAGCGTCAGCGAGGCCTTGCCGACAAATTTCGCCACCCGGCCATCGCGCTCGGCCATGTTCATCGGCCCGCTGACCAGATGGAACAGCCTGCCGTTCTGCCCGGAAAAATGCATCGGGATGACCGACGCCCTGGCGTCCTGGACGAGACGGGCTGGAAACATCTTCCACGGCAGATCGCGTGCCCGGCCAAAGCCCTTCGGCGCGGTGGCGACACCGCCGGCCGGAAACACCACGATGGTGACGCCTTCCTTCAATAGCCGCACCGCCTCATGGCGCACGGCCATGTTGTTCTTCAGCGCGTCCTTGGTCTCGGAAAAGTCGATCGGCAGCGAGTAAGGCTCCATCTCGCGGATCTTGAGCAGGTCCTTGTGAATCATCACCCGGAACGGGCGTCCGAGCTGCTCGACCAACGACAGCACGGCAATGCCGTCACCAATGCCGAACGGATGATTGGCGACGATCACCAGCGGCGTGTTCGGCAACTGTGCCGGCGGCCACTGATCCGATGTCCGCACGCGGACGTCGATCAGTTCGAGCATACGGCTGAACACGCGTTCGCCTGTCGGCACGACCTGGCGGCGCCAGAAATCATAAAGTGCTGTGTAGCGGTCGCGGCCCGACAGGCCTTCGACCGAATGAATGAACCAGCGTGTCAGCGCCGGCTGGCGCGGATTGGCATAGGAAAGCTCGGGAAAGGGTCGTTCGCGCAATTTCAGCTTGAGCATGAGGGCTCGTTACAAGGTCGGCGTGACAGGGATATGAAAATGGCGGTGGATCGCTCCACCGCCATTAATCGAAACTATGCCAATCAAGCCGCGCGTTTGCGCCGGCGGTCGGGTGTAACAGCTTCTTCGGCCAATTGCGCGATCGCCTGGTCAAGGCCAAGCGATTCCTGGTCGCGTGAGCCCAACCGGCGCATGTTGACGGTCTGCTCTTCGGCCTCGCGCTTGCCGCAGACGAGGATGACCGGAACCTTGGCCAGCGAGTGCTCGCGGACCTTGTAGTTGATCTTCTCGTTACGCAGATCCGCTTCCGCCAACAGCCCTGCGGCCTTCAGCTTTGCCACCACCTCGGTCGCATAGCCGTCGGCGTCGGACGTGATCGTCGCCACCACCACCTGTAGCGGCGCGAACCACAGCGGGAAGTGGCCGGAATAGTTCTCGATCAGGATGCCGAGGAAGCGCTCCATCGAGCCGCAGATGGCGCGGTGCACCATCACAGGCTGCTTCTTCTCGGAATCGGAGCCGATATAGAAGGCGCCGAACCGTTCCGGCAGGTTGAAGTCGACCTGCGTCGTGCCGCACTGCCATTCGCGGCCGATGGCATCCTTGAGCACATATTCGAATTTCGGTCCGTAGAAGGCGCCCTCGCCCGGATTGATGGAGGTCTTGATGCGATTGCCGGACCGTGTCCTGATCGTCTCCAGCACGCTCCCCATGATCGCCTCGGCATGATCCCAGGCTTCGTCGGTGCCGACGCGTTTGTCGGGCCGCGTCGACAGCTTCACGCTGATTTCGTCAAAACCGAAATCAGCATAGGTCGACAGGATCAAATCGTTGATGCGCAGGCACTCCGCAGCCAACTGCTCCTCGGTGCAGAAGATGTGCGCATCGTCCTGCGTGAAGCCGCGCACACGCATCAGCCCGTGCAGCGCGCCCGACGGCTCGTAGCGATGCACATTGCCGAATTCCGCAAGCTTCACGGGTAGATCGCGATATGACTTCAACCCATGCTTGAAAATCTGCACATGGCCCGGACAGTTCATCGGCTTCAACGCGAAGACCCGGTCGTCATCGGTGTCGTCGCCGGCGACCGTCACCTTGAACATGGCGTCGCGATACCAGCCCCAATGGCCTGACGTCTCCCACAGGCTCTTGTCGAGGACCTGCGGCGCGTTGACCTCCTGATAGCCCTGCTCGTCGAGGCGGCGGCGCATGTAGTTGACCAGGTTCTGGAACATCTTCCAGCCCTTGGCATGCCAGAAGACGACGCCCGGTCCCTCTTCCTGGAAATGGAACAGGTCCATCTCGCGGCCGATCTTCCTATGGTCGCGCTTCTCGGCCTCCTCCAGCATCATCTGGTAGGCTTCGAGCTGCGCCTGATCAGCCCAGGCCGTGCCGTAGATGCGGGTCAGCATCGGGTTGTTCGAATCACCGCGCCAATAGGCGCCGGCCACCTTCATCAGTTTGAAGGCATTCCCGATCTGCCCGGTCGAGGCCATGTGCGGGCCACGGCAGAGGTCGAACCAGTCACCCTGCGCGTAGATCTTGAGATCCTGATCCTCAGGAATGGCATCGATCAGCTCCAGCTTGTAGCGCTCGCCCTTGTCGGCAAACACTTTTTTCGCCTTGTCGCGCGACCAGACTTCCCTAGTGAACGGCTTGTTGCGCGCGATGATCTCACGCATCTTCTTCTCGATCACCGGAAAATCGTCGGGCGTGAACGGCTCGTTACGGGCGAAGTCGTAGTAGAACCCGTTCTCGATCACCGGCCCGATGGTCACCTGCGTTCCCGGCCATATCTCCTGCACGGCTTCCGCCAGCACATGGGCCGCGTCGTGGCGGATCAGCTCCAGCGCGCGCGGGTCGTCGCGGGTGACGATCTCGACCTTGCCGGACTTGCCGAGCGGATCGCTGAGATCGCGAACCGTGCCGTCGATCGCATAGGCGACCGCCTTCTTGGCCAGCGATTTCGAGATCGATTCGGCGAGGCCAGCACCGGTCATCGCCGCGTCATATTCGCGGACGGAGCCATCGGGAAATGTCAGGGAAACGGAATTCAGCATATATATCTCCTATCCAGTCCCGCAAACGAGCGCGGGTGGTTGAAATGCATGTCGCCCAAAAGTGTATGGCGGTTTTGGGTTACGACATGCATAGGGAAAAGCCGGATGCGTCCGGCAGCGGCTGTCTTTTATGGACAGATTCCGCCGCCGTAAAGCCCGGCTCAAATGTCAGCGTTCATTTGATGAGGAGCGGCAAATCCTTCAGGAACGCAGCCCGGGTCTTGAGGCCCTTTGGCATGTCCGTACGGTTGGCGTCGACGACAAGCCGCGCAAAGACGATCTGGCGGCCATCCTTGTTCGCCCATCCGACGAACCAGCCAAGCGAGCGCTTGTCCTGGACCTTGTCGGCGTCGTTGCGCAGCCTGGTGCTGCCGGTCTTGCCTTGCACCGTCCAATCCCCGGCCTGGAAGGTCGGGATGATGGCTGATGTCATGTCGTAGGCCTTGGCCGAGACAGGCAGCTTGCGGGCCAGCAGCTTGCGCAGGAATTCGACCTGCTCGACCGGCGTGATCTTGAGCGAGGAATTCACCCAGGACTTGGTCAAACCATCATTCTTGCCGGGATTACCGGAAACATCGGCATTGCCGTAGTCGAATTTCGAGGCATAACCGGCAAAACTCTCAGACCCAAGCCGGCGGGTGATTTCCCGGGAAAACCACAGGATCGAATCTCGCTCCCAGACCACCGGATCGACGGTCTTCTGATCCCGCTTCACCGCGTTGAATTCAGGCTTGTAATCCCAGCTCGGCGTGTGCTCGTCGCTCAGGATCCCGCTGTCATAGCCGATCAGCGACAACGGCACCTTGAACGTCGAAGCCGGGCTGAACCGCTGGTCGCACACCCCGTCCTGGTAGAGCGTCTTGCCGCTCGCCGCATCGGCGATCATCGTGCACTGCACGTCTCCAAGCGGCGCCGATTGCGCGCGCAGCGGAAATCCCAGCAGCCAGGCGAGCAGGAACAGGATTCCGGCAAAGATGAAGGGAAGACGGTCGAAATTGCGCATTTTCTGCTCGCTCCAGAAGGGGGTTCGCGAGCGGCTTAGCGAGGCCTCTTGTCTCGATTTTGTCTCAAATGCGCAGTCTTTGTGCAGGCTGTTGTTAACCCTACCAGATCGTAAACGGGCAGGACCGCCGGGACCTGACTGACGCGATCACCCCTGCGCTTCGCCGCGCTTGCTGACGATCCGCCAGTACCGCCATGGCGTGAACCAGACATAACGTTCCGCCAAGGTTTCCGGCACGCGGTCGATGCCATGCGTGCCGAATGGCCCGCAGCGCAGCACGCGGAAGAATCCCATCCAGCCGCCGGCCCACAGGCCATGGCGGGCGATCGCCTCATGGGCATATTCCGAACAGGTCGGCAGATGCCGGCAGGAATTGCCGACAAAGCCCGACAGCGTCAGCTGATAGAGGCGCACGAGCGACGTGCCGAGAAGACGGCCCGGCGTCTTGCGCCATGGACCGGGCCAGTTGCGGCCGCGTTTCGGCGGCCTGGCGATATGCGCATGCCCATGCTGGTCGCGCACCACAGTCTCCGTTTCGCGTTTCCCAGGCGATAGATGTGGGCTTCCACTGGAAAACGCAATCCCCACTCCTTGCGCGCACTTAGTCGTCACGGGCGGAACGGCGAAACGGCTGCCAGTCAGCCGAAGCCACCCACCGGCCACGACTGGTCGGCTCTTCGTAACGCTTTTCATGCTTTCTTCTGTCACGCCATTGAAACGTTGCGATCCGCATGACATCGCCAAAGATGCTCAGCAACTGGATCATGGTCGGTCTCCTTTGATGCGATTAGACCGCCGCTGGCCTTCGCCTTCAAACGAGTATAATTTCCACTTCGGATAATCCTGGGTTATGTGAATGAAGCGCGGACGCTTGCCGCTGACGGCATTGAGAAGCTTCGAGGCGGCGGGCCGGCATCTGAGCTTCAGCCGGGCCGCCGAGGAGCTTTTCGTCTCGCAGGCGGCGATCAGCCGGCAGATCCGGGAACTCGAAACCTTCCTGCGCCAACCCTTGTTCGAACGTCACCATCGCCGTGTCGAACTGACCGACACCGGACGGCGTCTACTGGAGCAGCTTGTCAGAAGTTTCGACGCCATCGACACCTTGCTTGGAGAACTGGTGGCGACACCGGCGCAGTCCGTGGTCCGCGTCAGTGTCGAGCCGTCGCTTGCATCCGTGTGGCTGGTGCCGCGGCTCAACCGGTTTCGCCAATTGCGGCCTGACATCGACGTCTCGCTCGAGGTCGACCCAAGGCTGATCGAGTTCCGCAGCGATCAGCCGGAGCTTGCCTTGCGCTTCAGCGCGCATGCCACCGCGTGGCCGCGCAGCCAGGCTGAGCGGCTTGCCTCGACTGTCGATTCACCGGTTCTGTCGCCGGCGCTGCTTGCTTCTGGCCCTGCCCTCGATAAGCCGATCGATCTTGCCCGCTACACGCTTCTGCACGAGGAAAACCGTCAAGGCTGGGCGCGCTGGTTCGAAGCGGCCGGTGTGCCCGCCGACGCCATACCGGCGCGCGGGCCGATGCTGGCGGATGCGTCGCTTTCAAAGCAGGCCGCCTTGCTCGGACATGGCGTGGCCTTGGGCGATCTCTTGCAGATCGGCGCGGAAATCGCATCCGGCGCGCTGGTCAAGCCGTTCGACATCGACGTCGCATCCGGCGCCTATTGGCTGGTGGCCAGAAACTTGCGCGACCTCTCGGAACCGGCCGCCGCGTTCGCCGACTGGCTCAGAAGCGAATTCGTCGAAAGCAGGCGGGTGCTGGAAGCGCGGGCTTGAACCCTTCCGGCCGGGCTCCCGCTACTTTGCCTTTTTGCTGTATTTTTCGAAGAGTTTGTCGAGCGCATCCGCGGCCGGAAGCTCGCCCGGTGAGTCTTCTCCCGGGTTGAATGTGAGGATGACATCGCGCCACATATCATAGTGGGCAGCATATGATGTCAGCCTGGGAAATGGCGCGCAGCGTGCGATGGCCCGGACAGCGGACTCGGCAACCTTGTCCGGCGGCGTCGTCACAGGACCGAGGATTTTTGGCGGGCCTGCGAGTGACCCGTCCTTGTTCAGACTGATCTGGACGTGTGCAATGCTGTGGGTGTTTGCAGGCATGTTCCAACAATGCTGGATTGCCTTCATGAGATAGTCGCCGATATCGCGCTCGACCGCTACGTCTGCCCGGCTCGGGGTCCCGCTCAACGCGAGTGAGCCAGCAAGGCTCCCGGCAAACACCAGGCTTTGGTAGCCAAACCCCAAGGTCAGGCCGCTTCTTCGGCGCGCTTCTTCTCGATCTGGCCGATGGCGTCGACCACGGCATCGAAAGTCAGCATGGTCGAAGCGTGCCGCGCCTTGTAGTCGCGCACCGGCTCCAGATATCTGAGGTCGGCGAAGCGACCGTCCGGCGGGGCGCCATTTTCCTTGAGCATCTTCAGCATGGTGTCGCGCACCGCGCGCAATTCCTCAGCACTCGCGCCGACGACATGCTGCGCCATGATCGATGACGACGCCTGGCCGAGCGCACAGGCTTTCACGTCATGGGCAAAGTCCGTGACCAGGCCGTCCTGCATCTTGAGGTCGACGGTGACCGTGGAACCGCATAGCTTGGAGTGAGCCTTGGCGGTCGCGTCAGGATGATCGAGACGGCCGATGCGGCCAATGTTCCCGGCAAAACCGAGAATTTTCGCGTTGTAGACCTCGTTTATCATTATTTTCCAATCCGTCGCCGCCAAGCGAACAGCGATTGCCGCTGTCGTGTCTTCCTTTCGCTCGCTATGACCTTATATAATGCTGGCAGTCCGGTATCGACAAGAACGACGAAAGCCAATGTCCTTGCCGGGAAGTTCACGCCACTTACGGGGCTGGAAACTGGGCGAGTTTCCGACGCCGAAAGGTCGTGGTCCGTTCAACTCGTTCCTCCGCCGAGAGGGACTACGGGAGACGCCTTTATGGATGCCGTCATCAAGAAGCTCATGCCACAGTCAGCCTATATGGAAAAGCCGGTCACCGACCGGCCAAGCGAAGCTGAAGTCGAAGCCGCCGTGCGCACGCTTTTGCGCTGGACCGGCGACAATCCGGACCGCGAAGGGCTGGTCGACACGCCGAAGCGGGTGGCAAAGGCCTATCGCGAAATGTTCGGCGGCTACGACATGTGCCCGGCCGACGAGCTCGGCCGCACCTTCGAGGAGGTCGCCGGCTACGATGACCTGGTCATCGTCAAGGACATAACATTCCATTCGCATTGCGAGCACCATATGGTGCCGATCATCGGCAAGGCACATGTCGGCTATCTTCCGGACGGCAAGGTCGTCGGCCTGTCCAAGATCGCTCGCGTCGTCGATATCTTCGCCCATCGCCTGCAGACGCAGGAGGCGCTGACGGCGCAGATCGCCGGCGTCATCCAGGAGGTGCTCAATCCGCGCGGCGTCGCCGTCATGATCGAGGCCGAGCACATGTGCATGGCCATGCGCGGCATCCGCAAGCAAGGTTCAACCACGCTGACCTCGACCTTCACCGGCGTTTTCAAGGATACGCCCGAAGAGCAGGTTCGTTTCGTGACCATGGTGCGTGGCGGCGGGATCTGAATGGCCCTGCGACTTCGCTAGATAAGGACCGGCGATGTCGGCATTGGAATTCCCGAAAGCTTCGTCAGACAAGAAGGCCATGGAGGAAGGCGCGGTGTTTTCACCACGCTTCGATGCCGCTGGCCTCGTCACGGTCGTCGTCACCGATGCCGCGGACGGCATGCTGTTGATGGTGGCGCACATGAACGCGCAAGCGCTGGCGCTGACACTGGAGACAGGCATCGCCCACTACTGGTCGCGCTCGCGCAACGTGCTTTGGAAAAAGGGCGAAACATCAGGCAATTTTCAGCATGTCGTCGAGATGCTCACGGATTGTGACCAGGATGCCATATGGTTGCGCGTCAAAGTGTTAGGCCACGACGCAACCTGTCACACTGGCCGGCGTTCATGCTTTTATCGGACGGTGGGGCTGATCGATGGCAAGGGGACGCTTGCCGACGACGGCAGCAAGCCGCTGTTCGATGCGGTAAACACGTATCGGAAACCACCAGCTTGAACCTTCTGCCTGACACCAACCACACAGATTCATCATTTCGATACGGCCCGCTCGTATAGTGGCCGTGGGACAAGGGAGATCATGATGCTCGAGTGGGCGTCATTGCGTAACAGACCAGATGTCAGGGAGGCCAACGGCCTATCCTCGTCAGGCGGCGCGTCCGAAACGAACTCCCAGAAGAAAACAGCCATTTCGCTCGCCTTGGGTGGCGGTTGCGCCCGCGGCTGGGCGCATATCGGCGTGCTGCGCGCGCTCGACGAAGCCGGCATCGAAGTGTCGATGATCGCCGGCACCTCGATCGGCGCGTTGGTCGGCGGCTGCTATCTCGCCGGCAAACTGGACGAGCTCGAAGAATTCGCCCGCAGCCTGACCAAGCGCCGCATCTTCGGCCTGCTCGATCTCAATTTGCGCGGCAGCGGCCTGTTCGGCGGTATGAAGCTCGATGCAAGGCTGCGCGAGCACATGGCCGGCATTCGTTTCGAGGACCTTGCCAAGCCGTTCGTCGCGGTCACCTCCGAGATCCGCACCGGCCACGAAATCTGGCTGTCGAGCGGCTCATTGATCACCGCCATGCGCGCCTCCTACGCGCTGCCCGGCGTGTTCGAGCCGGTGAATTGCAATGGCCGCGTGCTGGTCGACGGCGCGCTGGTCAACCCGGTACCGGTTTCGGTCTGCCGCGCCTATGAGCAGCCGCTCGTCGTGGCGGTCAACCTTCACTATGATCTGTTCGGCCGCGCCGCCGTCATCAAGCACAGCGCCGGCGAGCTGGTCGTTGAAAAGGACGCGCCGCGGCCTGGTCAGATCGACGCCGAGCGCCAGTCGCATCAGACGCGGCTCGGCATCACCGGCGTCATGGTCGAGGCCTTCAACATCATTCAGGACCGTATTTCGCGCGCCAGGCTTGCCGGCGACCCGCCCGATATGTCGCTGCAGCCGAAGCTCAGCCATATCGGCCTGACCGAATTCCACCGCGCCGACGAGGCGATCAACCTCGGCTATCAGGCGACGATGGCGCAGATCGGCGAACTGACCCGGCTGCAGACCGTTCTCGCCTGATCAAAGCCTACGCCCGCGCCGCATCGGTGATGCGAAACTGCACGGTGCGGTTGCCGTTCCAGTAATTGCCCGACAGCGAACCGGCGACGTGGATCGTCTTGCCCCGGTTCTTGAACAGGAATTCGCCAAGTGCGGTATCGACAGCGCGAAAGGCGATCGCCTGGATGCGGCCGCCGCTTTCCGATTGCAGTTCGACGCGGATGTGGTTGGTGCCGACCGGCCGCGCATCGGCCAATCGGTGGCGCGGCAACGCGAAAACAGGGGCCACATGCCCGGCACCGAAGGGTCCGGCCTGTTCCAGCGCGTCGAGCAGGCTGAGCGTCGCGCCTTCAGCGGCAAGTGCGCCGTCTATGGCCAGGCTTTCCTCGCCCTGCAGGCGAAACACGTCGGCTGCCGCCCGTTCTTCGAAAAACGCCCTGAGTTCGCCAAGCCTTGCCCGCTCCACGGTGATGCCCGCCGCCATGCCATGGCCGCCGCCCTTGACGATCAGACCGGCAACGGCCGCCTCGCGCACCAGCCGGCCGAGGTCGAAACCCGAGACCGAGCGGCCCGAACCGGTGCCGATGCCCACAGCATTGAACGCGATGGCGAAGGCGGGCCGCCGGGCATGATCCTTCAATCGCGAAGCGAGCAGGCCGACAATACCCGGATGCCAGCTGTTGGAGGCGGTGACGACGATAGCCGGGCCATTGCCGCCGGCGAGCTCTGCATCGGCCTCGACGCGCGCCGCCGCGAGCATCTCCTGCTCCATCAACTGCCGTTCCTGGTTGAGCCGGTCGAGCGTCTCGGCAATGGTGCGCGCCTCGACCGGGTCGTCGGTCGCAAGCAGCCGGCTACCAAGTGCGGCATCGCCGATGCGTCCGCCGGCATTGATGCGCGGGCCGATCAGATAGGCCAGATGGAAAGTGCTGATCGGCTCGCCGATGCGCGACACGCGTGCCAGTGCCGCCAACCCTTCATTCTTCTGCTGGCGCGCCATCTGCAGCCCCTTGACCACGAAGGCGCGGTTGACGCCGGTCAGCGGCACCACGTCACAGACTGTGGCCAATGCCACGATATCAAGCAGCGAAAGCAGGTCCGGCGGCGTAGCATCGGCCATGCGGCCGCGCAGGATCCTGGCCGTCTGCACAAGGGCGAGGAAGACCACGCCGGCGGCACAGAGATGGCCCTGCCCGGAAAGGTCGTCGTCGCGATTGGGATTGACGACGGCAATTGCCGCCGGCAAGGCACCGCCGACCTGGTGGTGGTCGAGCACCACGACATCGGCCCCAGCCTCGTTGGCGGCATCGATGGAAACGGCGCTGTTGGTGCCGCAATCGACAGTGACGATCAGTGTCGCGCCACGCGAAACAAGTTCGCGCATGGCATCCGGGTTGGGCCCATAGCCCTCGAAAATACGATCCGGAATGTAGATTTCCGACGGCACCGAGAAATGCGTGAGGAACCGCTTCAGCAAGGCCGACGAGGCGGCGCCGTCGACATCATAGTCGCCGAAGATCGCCACCTTTTCCTTGGCCATCACCGCGGCGGCGATGCGGGCCGCCGCCATGTCCATGTCGGTCAGCGATGCCGGATCCGGCAGAAGATCGCGGATCGTCGGGTCGAGAAACCGCTCGGTCTGTTCGGCGGTAACACCACGGCCGGCAAGCACCCGCGCGACGATGTCGGGCACGCCATGGCCTTGCGCGATGGCGAGCGCAATCATGTCCTGGCGTTCTGTCAGCCGATGTTCCCAGGAAACCCCTGATACCGACTGCCTGACATCGAGGAAGAGGCGTTTTTCGCCGGTCATACGCTTTGCCAACTCATCGTTGGCCGCACGATAATGCATGTCGCCCATAAGTGGGCAGCGGTTTTGGGGCGACGACCTGCATTGGCAACAATTTTAAGCGCGTCGCGTTCACGCGACGCTCTATAAGCCAAAGGCAGGCAAAGCCAAGCGATTCACGGGTGCGCGCGGTCCCGAAACAAGTCAAGAAAACTGCGCTTTCCGCTTTTCAGCCTGGCGCCGAAGCCATTCGTCGGCCGCATCGCCCATCGTCTTTTCCACACCGTCCTTGAGCCAAGCCATGAAAGGCCGGTCGAACCTGAATGCATCGCCGCATTCCCGGATGAGAAAGCGACGCACATTCTGGGTGTTGCGATAGAACTTTGTGATGGCGGTGGCACGCGAAATCGGATCCGCATGCCAGTCGAACGGTTTCATCGTCAAATCCTTGCAGCCAGCATCGGATGCGCCCGAATGGCTAGCAATTGCAAGGTGGCTTCGCAAGCGAGCGTCAGAACTTATCCAGATCCTGATGGCGGGCCTTGATCTCGCGCACCGTCCGCGACGACGAGCGCAGCACGATCGTGTGGGTGGTGATGTAATTGTGGCCGAACTTGACGCCAGCCAGCATGTTGCCGTCGGTGACACCGGTGGCCGCGAACAGCACATCGCCGCGCGCCATGTCCTCCGTCCGATAGACCCGTTTCGGATTGGAAATACCCATCTTTGCCGCGCGAGCAACCTTTTCCGGCGTGTCGAGGATCAGCCTGCCTTGCATCTGGCCGCCGGTGCAGCGCAGCGCGGCAGCGGCCAGCACGCCCTCTGGTGCGCCGCCAGTGCCGAGATAGATGTCGATGCCGGTTTCTTCCGAATCCGTGGTGTGGATGACGCCGGCGACATCGCCATCGCCGATCAGCCGGATCGCGGCACCCGTGGCGCGCACGGCATCGATCAGCCTGGCATGACGTGGCCGGTCGAGAATGCAGGTGGTGATATCCGATATGGCCACGCCCTTCGCCCTGGCGAAGCTGGCGATGTTCTCAGCCGCCGAGGCGTCGATGTCGATGACGCCGTCCGCATAGCCCGGACCGATGGCGATCTTGTCCATGTAGACGTCGGGCGCAAACAGCAGGCTGCCCTTTTCGGCGATCGCGATGACCGCGAGTGCATTGGGCAGGTTCTTGGCGCAAATCGTCGTGCCTTCGAGCGGATCGAGCGCGATATCGACGGCCGGACCTTTGCCGGAGCCGACTTCCTCGCCGATGTAGAGCATCGGCGCCTCGTCGCGCTCGCCTTCGCCGATCACCACAGTGCCCTTGATGGCAAGCCGGTTGAGTTCCTGGCGCATGGCGTCAACTGCGACCTGGTCGGCCGCCTTTTCGTCGCCGCGCCCGCGCAGCCTGGCGGCCGCGACGGCGGCTCGTTCGGTGACGCGCACCAGTTCCATGGTGAGTATCCGGTCAAGGCCGGCGACGATGTTCTGGGCCACATTCATCTGGTGATTTCCTCGTTGGCAATGCGGCCTCCCGCCGGAGGCGGGCCTGTTTTGTCAAACGAGCATGACAACGGCAAGACCCATCAAGGATTTTATCGAATATATAACAATATCAATCGATTAAACTGTATCCCGAAAATAAGACTGGCCCGATCGCCATGCGCCGGGCCAGTCTTAAAACGGTGAAATGGCGGCGTTCGCGGCTAGAAAACCGCGAGGTATTTGAGCAGTGAAATGATGCCGATGATGATGACGATCACCTGAACTATCTGCCTCATTCGGCCATCGAGCGGCAGGCGTTGAACCAGATAGAGAACAAGGATGATGACGAGGAATGTGATCAGGATGCCGATCAATGCTGATGAAGCCATGGTGCCCTCCTTAAAAGTGATGTGCTGAAAACAAGCGAGTGGGCCGGAAGCCCGGCCCTATCGCGCTGCGGTCAATACCAGCGGCGGGAGGTATCGTTCGTCGATTGACCAATGGCGAAGCCGGCCAGAAAGCCGAGCAGGCCGATCACGCCGACCAAAGCTGTCGTCGTACCTGGATTTTCACGCGCGACCTCCGAAACAGCCTGAGCCTGGCTGCGCAGCTGTTGCGCCGTACGCGAAGCGCGGCTCGCGGCCGTGTCGTACAACTCGGACGCCTGTTCGCCGGCGTCGTCGAGCATCTCCGCGCCCCGCGCCGAAATGCTCTTGTTGATCTTGGTGATCTCCTTGCGCAAATCGGCAATCTGCTTTTCCAGCGTCTTCTGGATGTCGTCGATATTAGGGGTGTCGGACTTGTTGGTATCGGCCATGAAGCGGTTCCTCTGGTTGCTGACCAAGAGAACGGCGACGACACCAATTCGTTCCCGCGTGGCGGCTGTCCCCACCAGACCAGACCTCAATGCCTGCGGGATTCCTGTCCCGCAGGGCCTATCGGGCGAAAGCTACCCTGCCCGCTCGATGCGGATGACCTGCGGCTTGTCGGTCAGATGGCCATCCTTGGTGATGCCATCGACGGCCTTGCGCACAGCAGCCTCGGTCGTCTCGTGGGTGACGAGGATCACCGTCTTCTGTGCCGCCGCCTCGCCATTGACCGCGTGCTGGACGATCGATTCCAATGAAATGTCATTATCGGCCATGCGCTTGGCGATTGCCGCGAAAACGCCGATGCGGTCATGCACGGTCAACCGGATGAAATAGCCGCCGGCATGGCTGCGCATCTGCGCCTTCTTGTAGGGTTTCAGCTCCTTCGCCGGCCGTCCAAAGACCGGACCATGCTGGAAGCCTGGCCGGCTCTTGGCGATGTCGGCGATGTCGCCGATGACGGCCGAGGCGGTGGCGTTGCCGCCGGCACCGGGGCCTGACAGCAGCAGTTCGCCCAGAATGTCAGTCTCGATCGCCACCGCATTGGTGACGCCATGCACCTGCGCGATGACCGATGCCGTCGGCACCATCGTCGGATGCACGCGCTGCTCGATGCCGCTCTCGGTGCGCTGGGCGACACCCAGCAGCTTGATCCGGTAGCCAAGATCGGCGGCCGCGCGGATGTCGGCCTGGGTGATGTTGGAGATACCTTCCATATAGATGTCGTTGGCGGCGATCCTGGTGCCAAAGGCAAGGCTGGTCAGGATCGACAGCTTGTGCGCGGTGTCGTGGCCCTCGATGTCGAACGTCGGATCGGCTTCGGCATAGCCCAGCCGCTGCGCGTCCTGCAGGCAAGCATCGAACGAGATGCCCTCGGCCTCCATGCGCGTCAGGATGTAGTTGCAGGTGCCGTTGAGGATGCCGAACACGCGCGTAACCGAATTGCCGGCCATCGCCTCGCGCATGGTCTTGATGACGGGAATGCCGCCCGCCACCGCCGCCTCATAGTTGAGCAGAACACCCTTTTTCTCGGCGATCTCGGCCAGCGCCACACCATGCTTGGCCAGCAGCGCCTTGTTGGCGGTGACGACGTGACGGCCGGCTTCGAGTGCCGCTTTCACCGACGAGCGCGCCGGGCCCTCGTCGCCGCCGATCAGTTCGACGAACACGTCGATTTCTGCGGTCTGCGCCATCTTGACCGGATCGTCGAACCACTTTGCCGAGCTCAGATCGACGCCGCGATCGCGCTTCTGGTCGCGCGCCGAGACGGCGGTGACGATCACGTCACGGCCGCACTGGCGGGTCAGTTCCACCGCTTTGTCGCGCAGCACGCGCGCCACCGACGCGCCAACGGTGCCGAGGCCGGCAATTCCAACACGCAATGCTTCAGCCATGTCCGGCGACGTCCCTCAAAGTCAGATCGAATTTGCGTGCGGCAAGCTTACCGGTGAGCGGAGAGCGGCACGACATTGTTGGGCTGCTTGGCGCTGGTCGACAGGAAGCGCTTGATGTTGCGCGCCGCCTGCCGGATCCTGTGCTCGTTCTCGACCAGAGCGACGCGCACGAATTCGTCGCCATGCTCGCCGAAGCCAACACCGGGCGCCACGGCCACGTCGGCATGTTCGATGAGCAGCTTGGAGAATTCGAGTGAGCCGAGATGTCGGAACGGCTCCGGGATTGGCGCCCAGGCGAACATCGATGCCGCCGGTGCCGGAATGGTCCAGCCAGCGCGGCCGAAGGCATCGACCATCACATCGCGGCGCTTGTGGTAGATGTCGCGCACTTCGGCGATGTCGGCGCCGTCGCCATTGAGCGCATGTGCCGCCGCCACCTGGATCGGCGTGAAGGCGCCGTAATCGAGGTAGGATTTCACCCGCGTCAGCGCCGAGATCAGCCGCTCGTTGCCGACGGCAAAGCCCATCCGCCAACCGGGCATGGAGAAGGTCTTCGACATGGAGGTGAATTCGACGCAAACGTCGATCGCGCCAGGCACCTGCAGCACCGAAGGCGGCGGATTGCCGTCGAAATAGATCTCCGAATAGGCAAGGTCGGACAGGATAATGATGTCGTTCTTCTTGGCGAAGGCGACCACATCCTTGTAGAAATCGAGCGAGGCGACCAGCGCCGTCGGGTTCGACGGATAGTTGAGGATCAGCGCCAGCGGCTTCGGGATCGAATGTTTGACCCCGCGCTCGAGCGCCGGGATGAAGCCGTCGTCCGGCTCCACCTGCAGCGAGCGGATGACGCCACCCGACATGATGAAGCCGAAGGCATGGATCGGATAGGTCGGGTTCGGGCACAGGATCACGTCGCCGGGCGCCGTGATCGCCTGCGCCATGTTGGCGAAGCCTTCCTTCGAACCAAGCGTGGCCACCACTTGCGTGTCGGGGTTGAGCTTCACGCCGAAGCGCCTGCCATAGTAGGCGGCCTGGGCCCGACGCAGGCCCGGAATGCCGCGCGACGAGGAATAGCGATGCGTGCGCGGGTCGCGCACGACCTCGCACAATTTGTCGACGATAGCCTTGGGCGTCGGCAGGTCCGGATTGCCCATACCCAGGTCGATGATGTCGGCGCCACGCGATCGGGCGCTGGCCTTGAGCCGGTTGACCTGCTCGAACACGTAAGGCGGAAGCCGGCGAACCTTGTGAAATTCTTCCATGGCAGTTCCAGACAGCGAAGGGGGTGTTGGGCGCGCGCTATATACTTATTTGCAGGTAGGGTCGAGGGCGGGGTCGCATTTGGCTTCGATCTGCTTCAGCGTTTCGTCGCCATGCTTCTTGGCCAGATCCGTCAGCGCCGCCTGGTTGGCGACCTTCGGGCCGCCGCCCTTTGCCGCCTGCGCATTCTCATCCGCCTTCAATTGCGCGAGCTTGGCGTTCTTCTCGGCTTCGGTGAACTGAGGCGCCGCCACTTGCGGCTTGATGTTCAGGTTCGGAAAGGTGCCGGTATCCTTCGGCCCCGTACCCGCAGCGACAGGCGTCGGGCCATTCGTGTTGGTGCTCGAGCACCCGGCAATCCCGATGAGGACGATCGCCGCGCCGATGCGGCAAAAACGTCCGGCACCGAAAAAAACAGTTTCGCCAATATTAATCGTCATATTGTTTCCTTGGCAGCCGAGGTAGAGCGAGATTGGCCCGGTCGGATGTCCCATGTTAATATGTCAAGAAAAGGCCTCGGGAGGAACCCCGCCAACCATGTCCAAAACACCCGATTCGGGCAAAGCGGAAGATGACGAGCCTTCGACCGTCGAGCAATATCTGGTGAAGGACCCGGAACGCTTCGCCCTGAACATGGCGCGCATGATCGAGCAGGCCGGCAAGGCCGCTTCCGCCTGGGCCGAGCCGCGCGAAAAAGGCGACGTGCGCGACCATGTCGCTGAGCCCGTTGTCGATATGGTGAAGACCTTTTCCAAGCTCAGCGAATACTGGCTTGCCGATCCGCAGCGCGCGCTGGAAGCGCAGACGCGGCTGTTCTCCGGCTATATGACGGTCTGGGCCAACGCCATTCAGCGCACCAGCAACGCCGCGCAAGACACCGAAGACGCGGTCAAGCCGGAGCGCGGCGACAAGCGGTTCCTCGACCCGGAATGGGGCCGCAACGCCTTCTTCGATTTCCTCAAGCAGGCCTATCTCGTCACCTCGCGCTGGGCGGCCGATCTGGTCGAGCACGCCGAAGGCCTTGACGAGCACACCCGCCACAAGGCCGGCTTTTACGTCAAGCAGGTGTCCAACGCCATCTCGCCGTCGAATTTCATCCTGACCAATCCGGAACTGTTCCGTGAAACCGTCGCGTCGAACGGCGAAAACCTGGTGCGCGGCATGAAGATGCTGGCCGAGGACATCGCCGCCGGCAAGGGCGACCTGAAGCTGCGGCAGGCCGACTACTCGCCCTTCGAGATCGGCAGGAACATCGCCACCACTCCTGGCAAGGTGGTCGGCCGCAGCGACGTCGCCGAAATCATCCAGTACGACCCGGCGACCGAGACGGTGCTCAAGCGGCCCTTGCTGATCTGCCCGCCATGGATCAACAAATTCTACATCCTCGATTTGAACCCGCAGAAATCCTTCATTCGCTGGGCGGTTGAACAGGGCCACACCGTGTTCGTCATCTCCTGGATCAATCCGGACGAGCGCCACGGCACCAAGAGTTGGGAAGCCTATATCCGCGAGGGTCTGCAATACGGCCTCGACACCGTCGAGAAAGCCACCGGCGAACGCGACGTCAACGCGATCGGCTATTGCGTTGGCGGCACGCTTCTGGCGGCGGCACTGGCGCTGATGGCGCAAGAGGGCGACGACCGCATAAAATCGGCTACCTTCTTCACCACGCAGGTCGACTTCACCCATGCAGGCGACCTGAAAGTGTTCGTCGACGAAGAACAGGTCGCCGCCGTGGAAAAGTCGATGAGCGAAAAGGGCTATCTCGACGGCACCAAGATGGCGACCGCCTTCAACATGCTGCGCTCAGGCGACCTGATCTGGCCCTATGTCGTCAACAACTACATGCGCGGCAAGGATCCCCTGCCCTTCGACCTGCTCTACTGGAATGCAGATTCCACCCGCATGGCGGCGGCCAATCACTCTTTCTACCTGCGCAACTGCTATCTCGAGAACAATCTTTCGCAAGGCACGATGGAACTGGCGGGCCACACGGTCTCGCTCGGCGACATCACCATCCCGGTCTACAACCTCGCCTCCAAGGAAGATCACATCGCGCCGGCGCTTTCGGTGTTCCTCGGTTCGAAATATTTCGGCGGCACGGTCGAGTATGTGATGGCCGGGTCGGGCCATATCGCAGGGGTCGTCAATCCGCCGGCATCCAACAAATACCAGTACTGGACCGGGGGTACGCCGACGGGCGACTTCAGCCAGTGGATAGCCAATGCCACCGACCATCCAGGATCCTGGTGGCCGCACTGGCAAGACTGGATAGAGGCCAAGGACAACACCCGCGTGCCTGCCCGCAAACCGGGCAAGCATATGAAAACCTTGGGTGATGCTCCCGGCACCTATGTGAAAGTACGTGTGTAACGGACTGTAATGTGTGGTGAGTTGACGGACCGCCAAAAGCGGGCGAAATGGTGTCGTCAACCATCAAGCGGCCGTAATTCGGCAATCACCGCAAAAATACTTCCAGGCTTGCGGATTTGACACAGGTCTCGTTTCCGGATCGGAGACAAAGGTCACCCTGGCACCGACGCATGCGTGTGGCGCCAAGGATATACCGACCGGACATCGAGGGGGAATTTGACTTTGAAATCAGCAGGATGGAGCCTCGCAAAGGGAGAACGCCGCGCCATTGTGGCAGCGCTCTGCTCCTTGCTTCTGGCCTCCTGCACTTCGGCTGGCGACCCGACAATGTCGGTCGGAATGCCCGGTTACAATGCCACCGCATCGGATATGAATGCTGCCTCAAGTGGCAAGTCGGCCGCTGTCGCCGATTCGTCCGAGGTCACGACCGAGCAGACGACCGTGATGACGGCGAGCGATACGGCGCTGCCTGAAAAAGTCGCCTACGTGCCTATGTCCAAACCGGGAGCTGCCTTTCCGCTGACCACGCCGGCGGGCACCGAAACCATCGTTGGAAACACGCCGCAATCGCTGACGCAGCAGGCACAGACCGCGCAGCAAACCGACGCGGTCGCCCAGCAGATTGCCGCGGTCGACGGCGACGTGGCGGCGCCGAAGCCCGCTGCCGCTCCGGCCATGAACAACCCGGTCTATGTGACGGCTGGCGAGATGCCGCAGGCCGAAGCACCAAAGAAGAAAGGCTTCCTCGCCTCGATGTTTGGCGCAACGCCAGCTTCGGCGACACCAGGCCCCATCATCAGCAACGCCCGGACGGGCGAGCAGCCCCTGGCGCAGGCAAAAGCGGCGCCAGCAGCGGCAAAGCCGATCATCACGCTTGCCTCGGCCAGTTCCACGGCCAAGCCGGTGCAACTGGCTTCGCTCGGCGACGATAGCAATCACATCACGGGTAGCGACGCCCTGCCCGGCGTGCGCCAGACGGCCCTGTTCGAGATCAAGCGCAAGTCCGGCCTCGACGACGAAAGCGACGTCGACCTCAACGAGGATGAGGGGCCAATCGGCGGCTCCTATCAGGTTGCGTCAGCCGCCGGCATGGCCCGGTTGGCGCCCAACGGGCTGCTCAAGCAGAACGAGAGCGTCGATGTGGCCTGCCTGAAGCCGTCGCTGGTGCGCGTGCTGAAGACGATCGAAGGCCACTACGGCCGCAAGATGACGGTGACGTCGGGCTATCGCGACCCGGCCCGCAACCGGCGCGCCAACGGGGCCAAGAATTCGCTGCACATGTATTGCGCCGCCGCCGATATCCAGGTTCCCGGCGTTTCGAAATGGGAACTGGCGAGCTACATCAGAAGCATGCCCGGCCGCGGCGGCGTCGGCACGTACTGCCACACAGAATCGGTTCACGTCGACGTCGGCCCCGAGCGCGACTGGAACTGGCGCTGCCGCCGGCGCAGCGGCGGTGACGGCTAGTCTAGCAGACGGTCTTAGGCCTATTAGCAGCCAAGATCGTACCGGTGACCATTCTGAGCATTCGGGATTAGCCGAAGCCTCCCACAAACTTCGTCATCCTAGGGCGAAGTAGGGCGAGGCTCCGTCGCGGAGACCCTGGGATGACGAAACGATGGGTGTCGCCGCTAATTATCAAAGCCTGCCAACCCTCGGGAAATCGTTGATTTGGCTGGCCCGGAAAAAAGTTGTCCAAGGTGGCACCTGACGGGTTGCCGGTTGCGCACAACGCCAGTATAAGCCGCTTCGTCTGAGCGCGCCCATCGTCTAGCGGTTAGGACACCGCCCTTTCACGGCGGTAACAGGGGTTCGATTCCCCTTGGGCGTACCAGAAAAATAATGCGTTTAGCGCAAACCTCCCTCCCAATGTGGCCAATTTCGCCTGGCTCTCTGCCGCGGTCTTCAACTGACGCGCAGTCTTCCGCGATCACACCATAGGCTAACGCGGCCACACAGGTCATAATCCTGCTACAAAGTGGTCGATTCCTCAGGGATGTAGCCGCTCCAAGAGCCCGCCGCAGGTCGCCCCCGTGGCGGGCTTTTCATTGCACGGTCGAGTTGGGTTCTCGGGCACTGCGACAATGAGAAAGCCCCGCAGTGGTAAGCCCCCATTTATTGCCTGGTTTCCCGGCTTTAAACAGCTGACTTCGCGGTGTACGGATTCGGGCAAAAAAGCCGGATACTACCTGATGAACGCGAGCCACCACGGTCAAAGAGTGGGTGTTGCAACCCCCTCAAGCGCGATGATCCTGGTGTTGGCGCAACGCTTCCGGATTTCAATAAGGCGGGCGTATTCCGGCGAATTGTACCAGCCCATCAACGACGTCATGTCGGGGAATTCGATAATAACCAAACGGTGTGGCTCCCAATCGCCCTCCAAAACCTTGGTCGCACCGCCACGACCTAGATATCTCCCACCATAACGCTCCTCGGTGGCTGGCACATCCCGCCGGTATTCCTCGAACGCGGCAGCGTTCTTTACGTCTACATCCGCGATCAGATAGGCGGCCATCTGCGCTTCCTCCTTCTCGACGGCGCCCGACCGTTACGCTCCGGTCGCGGGGCGACGCCCGCCGGTCAAGACGCCCCTCTTCAGCGCTTCACCGGCAACCGCCGATGCGAAGTCAAAAGCCTGTTATAATCCACGGATTGGCGTCGTATCCGAGGCGCGGCTCTGCTTTTGCGCCGCTATCTCCCGATTTGGCGGTTCCGGTGAAACCACAGTCCAGATTTGGTGCGGACTTCTTGGCTGACGGGTTGGTGGAACATAAAGCGGCGGCGTCACTGACCGCCGCCTTCTTTTCCTTGGCAACAGCGACACCAGTCGCAGCGAAAACGACAGCCGCGCAAAATACAGCCACTCTCATTGGAACCCCCACATTGCACCCGACGGATGGTCGGACATGACGTAACGTCATCTTAACATTAGCACTAACGAATATATTAGCTAGCCCTGTGCCATCAAAAGCTGGCCGGAGTGCCAAGCTTGCGTCGTGGCCGCCAAAAACGGTGCCATCTCGACACCGGCCGGCATGAGTCGCATTCTGCCCGTTGGAGAAGGGTGTGGATAAGCCAAATACAGGGGCTGATCAGGCTAAACGCTGGCGGGACCTGGCCCTGCGCGGCCGGAGGCGTCTGTCACACAACGTCATGTCGTGGGCGCTGATCCTGACGGCGATAACCATTCTCGGTGGCCTGATCGCGTTCAAAGCGTACAAATGAGCAGAGCCCTAGCGCGCATTCTCGCCGACGGTTATCGGCCACAGCCTAGCCGCTGCCAAGCAGCGGCACGGTAACGGTTGTCGCGTAGTTGATCGGGAAGGAACTGAAGTAGGGGAAGTCGATGACGAAGGCATAGGCCGCGGTCAGATGCGCCATGCGGAAGCCGCCGCTCACGGGGTCGATGGCGATCGTGACGTTCACGTCCTTGAACCCCAAGGCCTGCAATTTCTGCGTGGCGATCGATTGAATGTCGGCCTGGGTCAGCGTGTTTTTAAGCTGCAGCGAGCGCGCTGACGTCTCCAGCGTATAGCGAACACTGGAGACCGAGTGCATCGACCAGCCAAAGGCGAAGATTCCGAACAGCAGCATGACAAGGAAGGGCGCGATCAGCGCGAACTCCAGCCCGGCCCCGCCCGATCGATCCCGCCAGAACGCGCTTACCCTAGCGGACACGGATCGTCTCCTGGTGACCGATTACAGTGGAAGTGGCAAATGGGCCGAAGGCAATTGGCGGCACCCAGGTGCCCGATGCCTGTATCTGGACATAGACCGCCGGCACCTTCGGCCCACTGCACATGGTGGACGCGTCGACCACCGTCGCCCCGCACATACGGATGCGGCTTAGCGTGACCTGGCCGTCTTCCGGCCGATTTTCCCAACTCGCAATGGCAAGGGCCTGGGTCGCCGCATCATCGGTCGATCCGCTCATGACCAGGTTCGCGGCGGTCTTCACACCGGCGCGCATCGACAGTGAACTCGTTACGTAGGACCAGCCGTCCAGAATACCAAGCAGCACCAGGCACAGAATGGGCAGCACCATCGCGAACTCGACCGCCGCAACGCCCGAATCATCACCAAGGATCGGCATCGATGGGCGCCCCACGGAGCTACTCGGACAGTGCCACGGACCGCGCGGCTGGAATGTTGGGCACTCCGAGGCTCGAGCAATCCTGATTGATGGTTGAGTTACCGGACCATTGGATCGTATTGGCGACGACCCTGGTGCAGCCGCCATTGCCCGAGAAGTTGCCAAGATAGTTCACTTGCTGCTTGGGGAAGTAGATGGCCCCGGTCAAAAGCGAGTCCGCTGTGCCGTTGAATGTGCTGGATGCGATCATGCCGGTCCTGTCGCCGTAGAACAGAACGCCTGAGTAGGTGCCCGAAGTCGCCGCGCTGAGCTTCACGGACGCATTGCCATTCATGCTGACGGTCGAACTGCCCGACATGAAGATGGTCACCCCGCTGCCGGTGATGGCTGCGTTGGCGTTTATCTTGAAACTGCCCTGGACGACATAGACGCCGGGCGAAAGCGTGACATTGCCCTTCAGGTTCATGCCGCTGCAATAGGTGCCTGGACCGAGCGTCGCCTTGTTGTCGTTCTGGCAGGGGGTGGCGGCCACCGGGGCCGGCAGGTCGACAAAGGGATCGCCGGCAGGCAGTGCCTGGGTGATCGGGACCGCGCAGACGGTGGTGACGGGGTTGCTGAGAGAGACACCGCCTGCCGATATCAGGCAATCGGCCTGCAGGCCGGCCGAGCCCTGAACCTTGATGGCGTCCGAGGCGATCGAATTGGACATGACCGAGCAGCCGTTGAGCTTGACGCTGGTGCTGCCGGAAAACAGCGCCGCCTGCGAAGCGGACGGATCGAGCGCGAGCATGCAAGCACTCGAAGCATCGGTAATGACGGCCACCGCCCTTGCCTGTTCGGGGACCTTGTCTTGCGTGAAGATCAGGGTGAACATCCGGTCGAGCTGCTGGCCGACGATCACCTCGACCGCTTTTTTCGCCGTATTCGGGCCGGAGGCCGGCGGCGTGTTGACGACGATCGTGCCCGAGCCCAGTCCGTTCGACGCCGCGGACTGGGTCGCGGCCGCGACGATCGTCGGCTTGTCGGAACCCGAGATCTGTTCGAGCGCACCGGCATAGGCGGCTGCATCGGCCGTCGCCTGTAACCTCAGGCTGTTGTAGTACCAATAGGAGGTCTCGACGCCGAAGCCCGCAGCGCCGACAACGACCGGCAAGGTCAGAGCAAAAATGGTAGCGACGTTTGCGCCCGTGCTCCGGCGCATGGCGTCCATTACAAGCCGAACACGGGTGAAGCTACTCAAGGCCATGGTTTAAATTAGAAAGCACGCATAAATGAACGAATGGCTAAAAAGTTCGTTGCATTTTTGAGCAGTGGTCCATTGGCTTCAAAAAAGAAGTGTTTCGCTGGCTGACCAACGCGCAAGCGCGTCGATGTCTCAGAGTGGGCCGCCCCTCAAGGCCGGCGGGAAATTGCCGGATTCGCAGCCGAGACCGCGCGAACAACGACCGGGTCTCCGAAAAACACACCGGAGTAAACGTATTTACAAATTACTGTTCCATGTGTGGAGGATGGAGGTTCAGGATTTGCTTCAAGCGGAAAGAATTGGCATCGACTCCGCGACCGTATCAGCCAACATCTCTCGCTGCACGGCCAGGAAAAACCTGCGCACTTCATCGCTGGCTGCCGTTCTGTCTCTGCCGGACCCGACGACGAGATCGAGCAACTCCGACGCCTTGGCTCTCCAGAACGAGGTGGCGGTCTCGCCATGCAGATTGCCGAGCTTGGCGGCAACCTCCCTGACCAAGAATACCTGACGGTCGATCGGGAACGCACGGACTTTTTCTGGGGACATCTTCCAAACCATGAGACTGACGCAACGAATCAACCATTGCCAACAAGCAATGGCGTAGCCGGGAAGGTGGAAACGGAAGCTTAACGGCGCTGACGTGGATGCAACGTGGAGCGGTCGTCGGGGACGAAAAGGGCGCAGCCCTACGCTCGCGCCATCGCCGTGTGCGTTCAAACGCGACTGTTGACGTAGGAATCGGGGGCAGGCGAAACGGCGACGGCCTCAGGCCTGGAGCGCCCTCGCCTCACCGCCGCGCTTGCGCGGCGTCATCATGTCCCTGGCCATCAATCCACTGGCGCGGCAAAACGCCATGAATGCCCGGCAGGCATCCTCGGTCTTGACCACGTCCACCGTGGCGCCAAAGCAGGCGTTGAACGCTTTCTGATAGATCGGGCCCTGACGGCGCGCAGGCCAGTCCTGGAGAAAATCGAGCGCCTGTTCGACGCCATAGATTTCCTCGACCGGCAGGCCGGGTCCAGGCGCTATGCGCACCGGCACCTCGAATTGCAGTCTGTCCATTTCCTGTCTCCCGAACCGCGTCACCGCAGCAACGCCGTTCGTCGTCAAAAGTTGCTTTGATCGGCTTTGACCCAGAAATGTGTCGTCACTTGGGTCGCTGAACCGCCACGCCGCCCAGAATAGATCGCGCTCCCCAGATATGTCTTGGGCGACATACGCTCACTGGTTCGCCGGATCCGTCTCCGCGTCGAAGGCCATGCGAATGGCGGCGATCAGTACAAATACCGTCGGCACGGCGAAGATGCCGCCGAGAACAAGGGCCGCCATCGCCGACAGACCGAGCGTCTCGGCAACCGCCCAATAGACGGTTCCGATGCAGATGAGCGCCTGGACGGAGAGGAACGTGGCAGCCGAGGCCGCGCGCGACAGGGTTTTGAAAGTCTTGATGCGTTGTTGCATTGAAATAATCCGGAAATGACGCGCCGCGCGACCGCTGCGCGGCCGACAGCCGCCGCACGATCACGACGCGAACAGGAATAGCGATGAGGTGAAGGGTACGGTTTCTGGACCGCTCAGGCCGTGATGGTCGGCGGTGCGCGCGGCTGGTTGGTGCTCGCCCCGGGAACCGAGGCGGCCCCATATCCCGAAACCATCGCTCTTTGCGATGGCCGTTCGGCCCAAAGAAAAACAGCGTCGGGGACCGGAAGCGCGGGGTGGCCGCCGGCGAACTTGACCAGGACCGGACGGCCGGCACGAACCTCCAGCGCTTGCGCCTTGCCGGTGACACGCAGCAGCGCCGCCACTTCGCCCGACCGCTCGACACCGACGCTGACACCGCTTGGCGCAGACCCCGCAAAGCCTGACGCCACCGGCAGGCCGAAGCACAGCATCGCGAGCAGCACCATGCCCATCAGGCATGAGCACGCTGCCGTCAGCGGCGCTTCAGGCCATCCGGTTTGCCTGGCCGCCGCGAAGGGACGCGATCTCGAAAACATCACCCGCCCTAACGCACCATGGCCAGAAAGGGAAGCAAACCGGGCAAAAACCGGCAAGACATCGCCCTTGCGAGGCAAATATCGGCAAGCGCGCGGCCGCATCAGACAGTTCTTCCTTGAACCTTTTGCCCTCAAGTGCCAAATCTGGGGAAATTTTCACGCTGGCTCTCCTGCAGAGCCCTACCCGCTACACGGACAAAATGGTCACCTATCTCGACGCTGCCACGGCCCCGCTCAGAAATACCGGCCAGATCCGCCTCTATGGCGAGGACGGCTTTGCCGGCATGCGCAAGGCATGCGATCTCACCGCACGCTGCCTCGACGAGCTGGTGCCGATGGTCCAGCCCGGCGTCACCACCGAAGCAATAGACCGCTTCGTCTTCGAATTCGGCATGGACCACGGCGCGCTGCCGGCGACGCTCAACTATCGCGGCTACACGAAATCGTCCTGCACCTCGATCAACCATGTCGTCTGCCATGGCATTCCCGACAACAAGCCGCTCAAGGATGGCGACATCGTCAACATCGACGTCACCTACATCCTCGACGGCTGGCACGGCGATTCTTCGCGCATGTATCCGGTCGGCACGATCAAGCGCGCCGCCGAGCGCCTGCTCGAAGTCACGCATGAATGCCTGATGCGCGGCATTGCAGCGGTCAGGCCTGGCGCCCGCACCGGCGCCATCGGCGCCGCCATCCAGACCTTTGCCGAAGGCGAGCGCTGTTCGGTGGTGCGCGACTTCTGCGGCCACGGCGTCGGCCAGTTGTTCCATGACGCGCCGAACATCCTGCATTACGGCAGCGCCAATGAAGGCGTCGAGATGCGGCCAGGCATGATCTTCACCATCGAGCCGATGATCAATCTGGGCAGGCCGCATGTGAAGGTTCTGTCGGACGGCTGGACTGCGGTGACGCGCGACCGCTCGCTGTCGGCGCAGTACGAGCACACGATCGGCGTGACCGACACAGGGTGCGAGATTTTCACGCTGTCGCCCAAAAAGCTCGATCGCCCCGGCCTGCCGGCTTAGAGCGCGTCTACCCGGCAGGAGGCCGTCTATGCCGACTGCACGCCAGCGGCATTCGGCAGGTCGATGGTGACGACCAGTCCGGTGGGGTGGTTGTCCTGCAATTCGATCCTGCCGCCGTGGCCCTGGACGATGTCGGCAACGATCGACAGGCCCAGACCGAAGCCATGCTTCGATGCAATGCCGCGCGACGCGTCTTCCTTGAAGAATGGTTCGAAAACACGGGCGCGTGCCGTCATCGGAATACCCGGCCCGTCGTCCCCTACCGTGATGCGCGCCGCCGTGCCGGTCGCCGTCAAGGCGACCGTGACGTTGCCAGCGAATTTGACCCCGTTGTCGCAGAGATTGGCGATCGCACGCGCCAATGCATTGGGCTTGCACCAGCCCAGGAGCCGGTCCGGCCCGGAATATGAGACAGGAAATCCGACATCGGAGAACTCGGCGCAGACGGTTTGCAGAACGCTGGCAATGTCGGCGAGCTGCAGCTTCTCCGTCGAAACATCGTTGCGCAGATAGGTCAGGGTCTCGTCGATCAAGATTTCGATGTGCTGGACATCGGACAGGATTGCGGTTCGGATGGGGCCATCATCCATACGCTCGGCGCGAAGCCGCAGCCGCGTCAACGGCGTGCGCAGATCATGACTGACGCTGCGCAACATGCGCGTGCGGTTTTCGATCATCGTGCGGATGCGCGTCCTCATCCTGTTCAGGGCGCGCGCCAATCCCACCATTTCAATGGAGCCGTGTTCGACGAAGAGCTGGTCGCCATTCTCAATCTCGGCCGAACCGACTGCTGCCGAGATGCGCTTCAATGGATCCGTCACGGCCCAAACCGCAAACAGCCAGATCAGCGCGGGCAAGGCGACGAAAGCCATGAACCTGTAGAACGAGGCACGGACGAGGCCCGATGTCAGCCAGGAATCGGGCATGCCGAAATGGGCCAGGACGTCCTGCTGGTCCAAGTCGATGACAAACGCGTATCGGCCGCCGATCCTTAGCCAGCGTCCATCAACCGTCCCCCTGTCGATACGCAAAAGCCATTCGACACTTCGCCATTGCAGATAGGACTGGGGAATGCCGGCTATCTGGTCCTTGGGCAATATCTCGAAATCAAAGCCGGCCCGCTTTGCTGTCGCCAGAATTGCGCTACGCGCCTCCGCCGGCGTTTCTTGCAACAAGGCAGCAACAACGCCTGCACGCCTTGCGTTATCTTCCGCGGCGGGAAGGTCGACGTTCTCTATGAAACTCTCAACGACCGAACCGACGAACATGATCACGATCACCGCGATGAAAATGATCGCCACAAACTGCCCACGCACGGACTGCGGCAGGAAACGGCGGAGGATATCACTCATGCTTCCTCCACCGTCGCGGTGAAGATATAGCCACCCAACCGAACGGTCCTCAAAAGCACCGGATCGCGCGCATCCTTTTCGATCTTCCTGCGGATTCGACTGATATGGACATCGACGCTACGCTCGATCGGCCCCGCGAGCCCGGCATGGGTTACGCCCAGAAGTTCCTCGCGAGAGAGAACCCGGCCCGCATTGCGACAAAAGGCAAGCAGCAGGTCGAATTCATGCGTCGTGGTCGTAACCCGCGCATTGTTGGGGTCATGCAATTGCCGGCGTATTGGATCGAGGCGCCAGCCGTTGAAACGAAGCACCTTCGACCAGTCCCGCTCGTCTGGAGCATAGGCTGTGCGGCGCAGCAGCGCCCGTATCCTGGCCGTCAGTTCGCGCGCGCTGAACGGTTTCGTCACATAGTCGTCGGCGCCGATTTCCAGCCCGAAGATGCGGTCGATTTCCTCACCGAGCGCGGTCAGCATCAGGATCGGAATGTTGGTTCCGGCACGAAGACGGCGGCAGATGTTGAGACCATTTTCGCCCGGCAGCATGACATCAAGCACGATGAGATCGAATTTCTGGTTGCGAAGCGCGGCGTTCATCTGGACGCCGCTCTCGGCAATTTCCACGATCATGCCGTTGTCGGTGAGCGTCTCGCCCAGCATGCGCGCGATCTCAAGATCGTCTTCGACAATGAGGATGCGCGAACCTTGCCTGGCCGACCTGGATTCGGCGCTCAAATCGCTTTGGTGCCGTTGCTGTGCCATTCCGGAGTTTGTCTAGCCTGCATTTGGTGCCTGGGTAGGCGTCAGAACCGATATCCGACGAGAAGCATCCCTGAAGGCTGGATCTTTTCGAGGACAACAGGGCTGTCGGCAGCGTCCCCCAAGAGAACACCGACCCCCGCTTCGCCGCGCACCATCCAGCTCTCGTCGAGCATATATGTGGCGGAAATCGAAAAATCGGCGCGCTTCAAACCGGCGCCGGCATCATAGCGCGCCAGCCCCGAGCGAGCCGATTGTTCTGGCGTGACACCAAAATAGGCCTGCATGTAATTTTCGTCGGCGAAGACGGCGGACGCGCTGGCGCCGATCATCAACGATTGAGACAGAGGCCGGGTCACCTCGATCCCCACCCTGCCCTCAAGGCCATCGCTGCCGCCGATGGTCTTGTCGAGTTGCGCGAATATTTCGGCCGGACCGAACTTCGCCGCTGCCTTCACGCCGACCGTCGCGCCCATGTCGACGTCCCCCAAGCCGCGCAGATGGTCGGAGTCGTCTTCCTTGCGGCCCATCTCGTAGCCAAGCCGAGCGCTGAACGCGAACGGTCCTTGTTCATAGACGGCGATGTTGGCACCTGTCGGGTCGATCGTCACCGTGTCGAGGAATGTCGCCGTGACGAAAGGCACCGGCATGATCTTGAACTCATTGCTGCCTTCGTATTTGGGGACGATGATGGCGCCGCCGCCAAGCACGACATGCCAGTCGGCCAGCTTCTGTTCGAAACGCCCGAAACGGGAAGGCTCGGGCGGCAGGGTAAAATCATCGGAATTCACCGCAATGGCGTCTGCCGCCAGCGCGCCCTCCGAATGCGTCGAAAGCAGGATTGCCATGGCCGCGAGAGATGCCCGGCCGGCCAACAGTCCAGAGTCAATTTTGGCGAACATGCGCGCTCCAGTATAGCGAGGCAACGAGCCTCCGATGGCGCCAACATGTCAGGTGAAAGTGGCCGCATGCGTTAAGTGATGTTAAGTTTTGTTGCGCAATCGTGGTTTCATCTTGCCGTATGAGAAAGCCATAGCCACGATCTGCCGTGGGACGTCTCGCGATCGGGGAACAGAACTGTTTCAATCCCGGCCAGAACAGTTCTAATGTCTGCGCTGGAGCAATGTGGGCGGTGTATGGGGAACACAAACGACGACGACGAGCGGAGTTTCTTCTCCGAAGCGCCGATGCGACCTGCGGCGAAAGCCAAGGCAACGCTCGACGAAAAGCCGCATTACCTCGGTCACCGCGACCGACTGCGCGAGCGCTTTGCCTTGGCGGGTCCGGACGCCCTGCCCGATTACGAACTTCTGGAACTTCTGCTTTTTCGCCTGATCCCTCGTGCCGACACCAAACCGGCGGCCAAGGCGCTGCTGGCGCGCTTCGGCACGCTGGCCGAAGTGCTCGGGGCGCCGGTTGGCCTCTTGCAGGAGGTCAAGGGCGTTGGCCCTGCGGTGGCGCTCGATCTCAAGATCGTCGCGGCAACCGCGCAGCGCATGGCGCGCGGAGAGGTGCAGGGTCGCGAAGTCCTCTCGTCCTGGACACAGCTTCTTGCCTATTGCCGGTCGGTCATGGCCTTCGAGGCGCGCGAGCAGTTCCGCATCCTGTTCCTCGACAAGAAGAACGCGCTGATCGCCGACGAGGTTCAGCAGACAGGCACCGTCGACCATACGCCCGTCTACCCGCGCGAGGTGGTCAGGCGCGCCCTCGAACTCTCGGCCACCGCCATCATCCTGGTCCATAATCACCCGTCGGGCGACCCCACACCCTCACGAGCCGATATCGAAATGACGAAGGAGATCATCGAGGCGGGCAAGCGGCTGGGCATCGCGGTGCATGACCACATCATCGTCGGGCGGAAGGGATATGCCAGCATGAAGGGCCTGTTGCTGATCTGACGGGCCGGGGGCATGCCAAGACCGTCCGATCAAGCCCGGGCGATCGAATGAGGTGCAGGAAATTCGCTTGCACAATCTTTTACCAAAAAATTTGAAAATTGTTCAATCTTGGAAAGAGGGCCCAAGGTCCGCCCTATCTCTGGATTAAACTTCCAATCGAGAGGAGTGCTCTCTTGATTTTTAGAAGACAATTCCGTTGAGGCATCGCATTTTCGCTGCTACCGTTTTGAAACGCTTCAATTGGAACTCCGCCATTGCAACGCAAGCGCCCGACCATAGCGGATGTCGCACGAACTGCCGGTGTCTCCATCGGCACGGTGTCGAATTTCATCAATGGAACGGCAAGCCTGAAGGAAGGCACGCGCGACCGCATCGAGAAGGCGGTTGCCGCGCTGATGTATCGGCCGAGCTCCTTTGCGCGCTCACTGCCGGGCCGCGCGCCACACAGGCCAAAGAACCTCGATCACCTGCCAAGACTTCTGGTCGCAGGTAGGGTGAGTGTCGACTTCCTGTGCCGCGTCGACGTGCTGCCGCATCGCGACGACCGGATCACCGCCAGCCACATCGACAAGGCGCTGGGTGGCCCCGCGGCCAATCTCGCGGTTGCCGCCGCCGGCATCGGAGCACCCTACGCGCTGGACGTTGAACTGGCGACAGCAGTTGGCCAGGATCCAGAGAGCGATTGGGCGCTCGGCGCGCTTTCGAAACTGGGTGTCCACGCCTTGCCGATCCGCAACACGCCCAACAACCGCCTCTCCCAGGCGATCGTGATCATCGAGCGCAATGGCAGCCGGACGATCATCAGCGAACCGTTCGAGCTTGGCGAGGTCGACCTGACAGCCAATCTGGATATCCAGCCCGAGCAACGTCCGGCCTGCCTTCATATCGAAGGCTTCCACTACGAGACGATGACCGCGTCCATCGCTCGCTTTCATCAGGCGGGCTGGAAGGTGAGCCTGCATTCGGCCGGTCTTCCCAAAAGCGCACGCACGCCGGAAACCTTCTCGCAGATGGTCAAACAGATCGATCTGACCTTCATCAACGATGTGATGATACGGGAGATCTTCGACTTTCGCAGCCGCATGGCAACGACGATCGAAGAGGTGCGAGCGATGTTATCACGCATCAAACAACGGGGAACGGTCGTGCTCACCCTCGGCGAGTTCGGCGCCGTCGTTTTTCCGGCGAATGGCGGTCCGCAGATCGAGGTGCCGGCGCTGCCGGTCAATCGCGTCGACGCGACGGGCGCCGGCGACAGCTTTGCCGGCATCTTCCTTGCCCTTTGGCTGCATGGCGCGTCGCTCGACGACGCCGCGCGCTATGCGGCAATTGGGGCGAGCCTGACGACAACGGTCGAAGGCGCGCAGGGTTACATCGCAGACTTTGCCACGCTGAAGGCTGCGGCCCTGGCGAACAATGCCGTGCTGGCCAGTTGAAACAATGGCTTATCGACGTTTCGACCTGGCGCGGAACACCGCATCAACCGACGAAATCAGGAGAGTATGATCATGGCGAAAACAAAAGTCCTTCTCGTCGGCGAAAGCTGGGTGAGTTCGGCGACCCACTACAAGGGGTTCGACCAGTTCGGCAGCGTCACCTTTCACCTGGGCGCAACACCCCTGGTGGACGCTTTGAAGGGCAGCGAATTCGATCTCGACTACATGCCCGCTCACGAGGCCGTCGAGAAGCTGCCTTTCACCATGGAAGGGCTGTCGCAATACAGGGCGATCATCCTGTCCGACATTGGCGCGAATTCGCTCCTGCTCCACCCCGATGTCTGGCTGCACGGCAAAACGGTTCCCAACCGGCTCAAGCTCCTGCGCGACTGGACGCTGGCCGGCGGCGGCCTGATCATGATCGGCGGCTATTTCAGCTTCCAGGGCATTGACGGCAAGGCGCGCTGGCATCGCACGGCGGTCGAGGAGGCGCTGCCGGTGACCTGCCTTCCCAATGATGACCGGCTCGAAATTCCTGAAGGCTTTCGTCCTGAGATCACTGGCTCCAGGGATCATCCGATTTTTGCCGGCATCGAGGGCGAATGGCCGCTGCTGCTCGGTGCCAACGAGGTCATCGCCCGTGATCGCGACGATGTCGAGGTCCTGGCGCGGCTGCCGCAGGACCAGGGCGGCCATCCCCTGCTGGTTACCGGGCGCCATGGCGAAGGGCGTACGCTGGTCTGGACGTCGGACATCGGTCCTCACTGGCTGCCGAACAGTTTTGTCGAATGGCCTGGCTACGCGCGGCTTTGGACCAACGTGCTGCGCTGGGTCAGCAACGCCGCCTAGCCGATCCACAATCGTCGGGGAACCGTCATGACAGAGCCCTTTCTTGTCGCCAGAAACATCGCCAAGCGCTTCGGCGCTCTGACCGCGCTGGCAAATGTCGATCTGGAGATCCGCTCCGGCGAGGTGCTGGCGCTTCTCGGCGACAATGGCGCCGGCAAATCGACCTTTATCAAGATCCTGGCAGGCGCTCATCCGCCCAGTGGTGGGGAGCTCGTGATCGAGGGCAATCCGGTCGCCTTTCACTCGCCCAAGGATGCCGCGGCATCGGGGATCGCGACGATCTTTCAGGAACTGGCGCTTTCGGAGAACCTGTCGATCGCAGAAAACGTCTTTCTCGGCCGTGAATTGAAACGCTCCATTTTTGGCATTCCGTTCCTGAAGCGCAAGGAAATGCGCCAGCGCGTCGACGGCCTGCTGAAGGAGCTCGACGCCCATATTTCCGATCCAGAAGCGCCTGTTGGCAGTCTGTCGGGTGGCCAACGCCAGGCCGTCGCAATCTGCCGGGCGCTCAATCTGAATGCCAGGCTGGTCATCATGGATGAGCCGACCGCGGCCCTTGCCGTTGCCGAAACGCGCAAGGTCCTGGCGTTGACACGGCGGCTTGCCGCGCGCGGCTGTGCCGTTGTGCTCATCAGCCACAACATTTCCGAAGTCTTCGAGGTCGCCGACCGCATCGTGGTGTTCCGGCGCGGCCGCAAGGTGGCCGAACGGCTGGCGGCCGATACCGATCACGAGGAAGTCGTTTCGCTCATAACAGGCGCTCATCCCGACGTGCGGGCGCTTGAAAAAACAAACTGAAACGCACGTCATTTCCAGAGAGGTTCAAACACATGCTTTCACAGTTCAAGAAAGTGCTCGCCGCTTCCGCACTGTCACTCGCCATTGCAACCGCGGCGCATGCCGCGGACAAACACAAGGTCGCCTTCGTTCCGCAATTGATCGGCATCCCTTACTTCAACGCCATGGAAGCCGGCGGCAATCGCGCCGCCAAGGACCTGGGCGTCGATTTCATCTATTCCGGTCCCGTCGACACCAATCCGGTCGACCAGTTGCAGATCGTCCAGAACCTGATCGATCAGGGCGTCGAGGCGATCTCGGTCAGCGTCCTCGATGCCTCCAGCATCGCGCCCGTTGTCGAGAGCGCCAAGGCGAAGGGTATAAAACTGTTCACCAGTGACAGCGACGCGCCCGACAGCGGCCGCGCCGTCTATGTGGCGCAGGCGACCGACGAAGGCCTCGGCACAACCATTGTCGACGAACTCGTCAAGCGCGTCGGCGAGGACGCAACCATCGGCATCGTCTCCGGCGAGGCAACGGCGTCCAATCTCAACGCCTGGATCGGCTTCATGCAGAAGCAAGCCACCGCCAAATATCCGAAGCTGAAGCTGCTCGCGCCGCAATTCGCCGGCGGCACCGCCGAACGCGCCGCGCAAATATCAGGCGATCTGATGGCGGCCAACCCGGACATCAAGGCGATCATCGCCGTCGCCTCCTCGACATGCCCGGGCGTAGCCCAGGCCATCGAAACCGCCGGCAAGATCGGCTCGGTCATCGGTGCCGGCTACTGCAGCCCGAACACGGCACGGTCTTACCTGAAGAGCGGAGCCTTCGGCTTCACCGTTCTCTGGGATCCCGAGCAACTCGGCTATCTCACGGTCTGGGCCGGCAAACAGCTGATCGACGGCAAGAGCTTCGAAGCGGAAAACAAGGTCGTCGGCCTGGAAAAGCCCGTCACCTATGATGCCGCCAAGGGCATTTTGCTTCTCGGGCCGCCGGCCGTCTTCACCAAGGACAATGTCGACAAGTTCAACTTCTGAGCTCTGAGATGAACGTGGTGCGGCAGTTTGGAAACGGTGTCTTCTCCATGAACGGGCGGGAGTGGTCTCTGCTTGTCGCCTGTTTGCTGGCGATCGTCATCTTTTCTGTCGCATCGCCGCACTACGCGACATCAGGCAATGCAGCCACGGTCTTGCGCAACAGTGTCGAACTGCTGCTGATCGGCCTTGGCATGACCCTGCTGCTCGCCATGGGCGGCATCGACGTCTCGATCGGCATCGTCATGGGTCTGGCGGCCATCGCCATCGGGCGTGTGCTCGGCGCCGGCGGCAATCCGCTGCTGGCGCTCATTGCAGGCCCTTTGGTCGGTGCGCTGCTGGGATGTGTGACCGCCACCGTCGTTGTCCTCGGCCGCGTTCCGGCAGTTGTCGGTACGCTCGGCCTGCTCGGTGTCTACCGCACCGCCGTCTTCGTACTTCTCGGAGGGCAATGGCTTTCCGGCCTGCCCTCGAGCCTTACAAATCTTCTTGCAACCAGCGTGCTCGGCGTCCCCGTCCCTGCCCTGGTGATTGCCGTTGTCTATCTGGCCGTCTGGCTGGCGCTGCGGCGAACCCCTTATGGGCTGCATCTGCTGGCGATCGGCAATTCGGAGGAAAAAGCGCGGCTTTCTGGCATCCCAGTGATCAAGATCCGCTTCATGACCTTCGTCATCAGCGGTGTGCTGACTGGCATTGCCGCCACGTTCTATGTCGCCACCTATCGCAATGTGGAGATGACGATCGGCAGTACGCTGGCGCTCGATGCCATTGCCGCGGTCATTCTTGGCGGGACCAGCATATTGGGCGGCAGATGCAGCCTGATCGGCACCGTGCTCGGCGTGCTGCTTCTGAGAATCCTGCAGAACGGTCTGCTGCTGATCGGTGTCCCTTCCCTTTGGCAGCCTGTCGTCACCGGCGTTCTCATCATCGGCGTGCTTGGCTTCGAAGCTGTTTGCAACCGATTGCCGCTCGGCAGATTTCAACGAGCCCGCGCATGAAAACGCTCCGCAACCTGCAAGGCCCGGCCCTTACCCTGGCTCTGCTCTGTATGCTTTGGCTGATCGTGATTGTCGGCCTGCTGGCGCTCAGGCCTTCTGTCTTCAATCTCGGCACCGTCACCACCATTCTTCAGTTCTCGACGATCCTTGCCCTAGTCGGCCTTGGACAAGGGCTGGTCATCATGGCCGGTGGCGCCGGCATCGACCTCTCGGTCGGCGGTGCGGTCTCGCTGTCCGCCATCGTCGCGATGCTTTGCCTCAAGCTGGGATTGCCGCCGGTCCTGCTGCCCGCCGTCTGCATCCTGGCCGGCGCGATGCTCGGTGCCTTGAACGGATGGCTGGTGAACGGGCTCGCGCTTCTCCCCTTCATCGCGACGCTCGGCACCTTCTTCGTCTATTCCGGCGCTGCACTTGCCATTACCGGCGGCGCGGCCCAAGCAGGCGTGCCCTCCTGGCTGCTTGTGTGGGGGCGCGGCGTCGTCATGGGCATTCCCCTGCCCTTTCTCACCCTTGCCATCCCCTGCTTTGCGCTAGCCGGTTTGGTGCTGCTCTCGACAGCGTGGGGGCGCTGGATCTACGCCATGGGCTTCAACGAACGCTCGGCCAGGCTGGTCGGTATTCCGGTCGATCGCGTTCGCTTGGTCCTCTACGCCTTGAGTGGCGCGCTTGCCGGCGCCGCTGGGCTCGTCTCGATCTCCTGGCTCGGCAGCGGCAGGCCCAATATCGGCCAGAACCTCGAACTCGAATCGCTGACTGCCGCCATGCTTGGAGGCATCGCCATCACCGGAGGGCGCGGTGGCGTTGGCGGCGTGTTCGCGGCCGTCCTGCTACTGGTCACGCTGAAGACCGGCCTTCTGCAATTGAACATCAACACGGTTTGGCAGGTGGGGATTGTCGGCGCCCTTCTGGTTTTCGTCCTTCTCGCCGACCGACTTTCCCAACGTTGGAGATCATGATGCCGTCCATGGAAGAGATCATTGCCGCGCGCGTCGAGGCAAGCGCTGACCGTATCGTCCAAACGCTGAGCGATCTCGTCGCCTTCCCCTCGATCGTGAAATCCGATCCAAAGGAGGCCGGCCCCGGCGAGCGTGATTGCCAGCTCTATCTGCAAAAGCGGATCGAGGCGCTCGGCTTCTCGACCGATCTATGGGACCCGGATGGCCCAGCACTCTACGAAAAATACAAGGGGCGGGCCGGCGCCAACAAAGGCAGGACGTTCGAAGGCCGGCCCAATCTCGGCGGCGTCTTGAAGGGCACGGGCGGCGGTCGCTCCATCATGCTGACCGGCCATATCGATGTCGTCCCGCCCGGCGCCGCAGGGCACTGGACGACCGACCCGTTCCAGCCCGTCCTCAAGGACGGGTTTCTACACGGCCGTGGTACCGTCGACATGAAAGGCGGCGTCGCCTGCATGCTGATGGCGGTCGAGATCCTGAAGGGACTCGACATTCCCCTGTCCGGAGACGTCGTCTTCACCACCGTCGTCGACGAGGAAATCGGCGGCATGGGGTCGCTGGCCATGGTCGATCGCGGCTTTCACGCCGACGCCGGCATCATGACCGAACCGACGGCGAACAAGATCGCACCGCTCTGTCACGGCATTCTGTGGGGGAAGATCATCATTGACGGCATAGGCGGGCATGCGGAGCTGACGCCCAATGCCTGGTATTCGAGCGGCCCGGTCGATGCCGTCCAGCTTTGCCGGCAAATCCTCGACGGCATCGACATCCTCAACCGGCGCTGGATGTTCGATCCCAGAAAGAACCATCCGTTGATGGACCTGCCCAACCAGATCATCGTCACCCAGATGAGCGCCGGCGAACATCCGTCCTCCATGGCAGGGCGCGGCGAGATCATCATCGACGCTCAATATCTGCCGAGCGAGCACGACGAGTTCAAACTGGGTGGCAACGTCAAACGCGAAATCGAAGAGCACATAGCCAATGTCTGCCAGGCAGACCCATACCTGCGAAAGCACCCCGCCCGCGTCGAGTGGATCCTCGACGCCGATTGCGCCGAAATCCCCTCGGACAATCCCTTTGTCGGCGTCTTCCAGGAGGCCGTCAAAGAAGCCAATCTCTCGCCGGTCCTGAGTGGTTTTGGCGCGCACAGCGACATCGGCCTGCCGACCGGCCTCGGCAACACGCCGACCGTCAATTTCGGTCCCGGCGACCCCGCGCAGGCGCATCAGCCGAACGAACGCGTTTCGGTGCGCGATCTCGTCGATTGCACCAAGGCAATTGCAATTGCCGTCGAAAAATGGTGCCGCTAGCGGGCACCGCCAACATCAATGGATCGGTTAGCAATGCCACGACAGGCGGCGGCATCGTGGCCGAACTTGCGCTACCGCCTGGTGATGTCGTCGCGTTCTGACAGCCGGAGGTCCTGAGCAAGAGATTTTGAGGTCCTGAGCAAGCCATTCCTGTCGCCGCCCTGGCTCACGATCCGTTCACGGCGGATCGGTGTTGCAGCTGCCGGCTACCTGATTGACCGCTTCGCCGAACCCGGCGAGGTCGAAATCGGCCTCGCCGCGCCCCGCCAGCAGCCCGAACCGCCACGAAAGCTGGAGCCGGTTCGCGGCGACAAGGCGCCTGATGCCGTCGGCTCCATCGCGCACCAGCATCCGGCCGCGCGGCCCGACCGACCAGCTTTCATCGAACTTGCTCTCCTGATCGACCGTGATCGACATGGTGATCTTGCGGCTGGCCGAAACAGCGTCGTTCAGTTGCAGCCATTCAGTCCAATGCGGCTCGCCGTTTGCCCGGCAGGCAATCGTCAGGATCGGGCTGTAGCTCAAGGCACCGCCGCCGGTGATCAGCTTGTTGGTGGCATAGAGCGAGGCCGTGACGAGGCCGTCTTCACTCGTGCCGAAGCGCCAGTTGTCAGACACCGTGCCGGCCTGGGCAATGCCGCAGGCCGAGACAAGGACCAGCGCGATTGCCGAAGCGTGTCCCAATTCGACGAACAGTCTCAACACGCCCTCCAACAACCAAGCGGCTTGCAATAGAAGCGCAGATAATGATCAAAGCTTGGTCGCCACAGGCCGCCGCTCGCGAAGCATGGCGGCTGTTGCAGTTTGGCAACGAAAAAGGCCGCCTCGAGGGCGGCCTTCCTGTTTCAGCGGAGCGCTGGTGTTATTCGGCGGCCTTCTTCTTCGGCGCGGCCTTCTTCTTGGGCTCTTCCGCGTCGTCGGCCTTCTTGGCGTCGGCCTTCTTGGCGGCGGCTTTCTTCGCCGGCTTCGCCTTGACGGAGGTCTCGTCCTCTTCGTCGTCGGCCATCAGCTCTTCCTTGCTGACCTTGACGTCGGTGACCGAAATCTGACCGAGCAGATGGTCGACCACTTTTTCCTCGAACATCGGCGCCCGCAGCGTGTTCAACGCTTCCGGGTTGTTGCGGTAGAACTCGAAGACTTCCTGCTGCTGGTTGCCCGGATAGCGGCGCACCTGCTCGAACAGGCCGCGCTGCAGCTCTTCGTCCGATACGGTCACGCCGGCCTTCTCGCCGATTTCAGCCAGCACAAGGCCGAGACGCACGCGGCGCTCGGCAAGCCGCAGATACTCGGCACGCGCCTCTTCTTCCGTCGTCTCTTCGTCGGCGAAGGTGCGTCCGGCTGCTTCCAGGTCACGATTGACCTGCGCCCAGATGTTGTTGAACTCGGCGTCGACGAGCTTCGACGGCGCCTCGAACGAATAAGCCGCGTCGAGCTGGTCGAGCAGCTGGCGCTTGACCTTCTGGCGCGTCATGGCGCCGAACTGGTTCTCGATCTGGCCACGTACGACGTCGCGCAGGCGCTCCAGCGACTCCAGGCCGAGGTTCTTGGCGGTCTCGTCGTTGATTTCCAGCGCGCCGGGCTGGGACACTTCCTTGACGGTGACGTCGAAGGTCGCTTCCTTGCCGGCAAGATGCGCGGCCTGGTAGTTCTCCGGGAAAGTCACGGTGACCTGCTTTTCGTCACCGGCCTTGGCGCCGACCAGCTGATCCTCGAAGCCGGGGATGAATTCCTTCGAACCCAGCACCAGCGGCTGATCGGTGCCCGCGCCGCCATTGAAGGCTTCGCCGTCGATCTTGCCGACATAGTCGATGGTGACGCGGTCGCCATTGGCGGCCTTGCCGGTCTTCGGCTCGTAGCTGCGCGCCGATTCGGCAACACGCTGGACCTGCTCGTCGATCTCGGCATCAGGCACGTCGAACACCTGGCGTGTCACCTTGATGTCGGAAAAGTCCTTGATCTCGATCGCCGGGATGATCTCGTAGTTGAGGCGGAATTCGAAGTCGGCGCCACCGGCCAGGATCTTCTCGGCTTCCTTCTCGTCCTCGGTCATGATGACTTCGGGCTGCATGGCAGCCTTTTCACCACGCCCGGTAATGATCGAACGGGTCGAGTCATTGAGGATTTCGTTGACCACTTCGGCCATGAACGACTTGCCGTAGACCTTGCGCAGGTGCTGTACCGGCACCTTGCCTGGACGGAAGCCGTTGATGCGGACCTTGTTGCGGGCATCCGAAAGCCGCGCCATCAGCTTGGCTTCCATGTCACCGGCCGGCACGGTGATCTTGATCTCTCGCTTGAGACCGGAGTTGAGCGTTTCGGTGACCTGCATCGTAAAACCTTTGTTTTCACCAATGAGACTGCCACGGCCTCTGCCGTTCACAGCCTGCCGGTATATTCTTGCCGGGAATGGCTTTTGGTACGGAACCTGGCGATTTGACCGAAAACCCGGCTCAAACTCTCCCAAACTGCGTTCCAAAATGTGAATAAGTTCTTGTTTTTCCTACTTCTTATCACATTCTGCAGAAGCGGATCGTCGCGTCCCGTCACATTTGACACGCCTTTTGTCACAGGCGAGGCCAATTTTCAACAGTCTTCGCATCCCGGCGAATAACCAGCATTTGGACCCGACCACATCTTTTCCCTGACCTCTACATCTTGTCTCCGACATTGACAGAATGATGGCCACATGGGATTGCCGGTCCATGCGGATGTGGCGGAACTGGTAGACGCCCTGGATTTAGGTTCCAGTGCCGAAAGGCGTGGGGGTTCGAGTCCCTTCATCCGCACCACCCTTCGCTCTTCGAGCTTCGGGTGGCGGGCCACCCGAATAGATGAAGGAGTGTCCTCCCGAAGCCTTGGCTAAGGAGGACCGGCTCCGTTCAGGCGGCGATCGGGTTGAGCTTCAGATGCTGGATCAGGATAATGGTCTTGGCGTCGATGATGCGGCCGTCGGCGATGCCGGCCAGTGCCTCGTCGAGCGGCATTTCCAGAACCTCGATGTCCTCGCCCTCTTCTTGCGCGCCGCCGCCGGCCGAGATGCGGTCGGCGGGTGAATAGCGGGCGATGAAGAACCAGAGACGTTCGGTGACGCTGCCGGGGCTCATATAGGGCGAAAACAGCCGCTCGACGTTCTGCAGCCGGTAGCCGAGTTCTTCCTCCGCCTCCTTGCGGATGCAGGTTTCGGGATCGTTTTCGTCCAACAGGCCGGCACAGGCCTCGATCAGCGGCTCGCGGTGGCCGGTGACGTAGGCGGGATAGCGGAACTGGCGCACCAGAAGCACGGTCGAGCGCGAGGGATCGTAAGGCAGGATCACCGCGCCGTCACCGCGATCATAGGTCTGGCGGATTTGCGTCTCCCACTGCCTGTCGCGCCGGCGGTAGTCGAGGACGGTCTTCTTCAGGACGGCCCAGTCGTCGGAGAGGATTTCCTCCGAACGGACGCGCATACGATCTTCCATCGTGGTCTCCATGCAAAAGCGCGTCGCGCTTTATGCTCCTGTTTTATGCATGTCGCTCTCCCAAACCGGGCCACTTTTGGGCGCCATGCATTGCCGAGGCGTATCCGCGAACCGGCATTTCGGCAATCCCGTCAGTGATTGGTCCAGAACCCCTTTCACCGCCTCGTGTCTGGCGCAGGCGCCATCGGTCGCCTAAATAGCTGCGAACCCTCCCGGAGTTTCTCATGACAGCGTCGCTTTTCCAGTCGATCACCCTCGACGGCCTCACTTTCCCCAACCGTATCGCCGTCGCGCCGATGTGCCAGTATTCCGCCGACGACGGCTCGGCCAGTGACTGGCATCTCCATCACTGGATGAACCTCGCAATGTCCGGCGCCGGCATGGTCACAGTCGAGATGACCGATGTCGAGCGGCGCGGGCGTATCACCCATGGCTGCCTCGGCCTTTATTCCGAAGACAATGAAGCCGCCGCCCGCCGCGCACTGGACGCCGCACGACGCGTCGCCGCACCCGGCACGAAATTCGGCTCCCAACTCGCCCATGCCGGCCGCAAGGCTTCGAACCGCAAGCCGTGGGAAGGCGGCGGGCCACTGCAGCCAAACGAGGATCCCTGGCAAACCGTCTCCGCCTCGGCCATCCCCTACGACACCGGTTGGAACGTGCCGCACGCACTGGAGGACGAGGAGATCCTGCAACTGATCGAGCGCTTCGCCGAAGCCGCAAGACGGGCCGAACGCGCCGGCTTCGATTTCATCGAACTGCATGCCGCGCATGGCTATCTGATCTTCCAGTTCCTGTCGCCCTTGTCCAACCAGCGCACGGACCGCTGGGGCGGCTCGCTGGAAAACCGCATGCGTCTTGTCGTCGAGATCGCCAAGGCGGTGCGCAAGGCTACGCCAAAGCTGATGCTCGGCGCGCGGCTGTCGGTGACGGATTGGGTCGATGGCGGCTTCGACGTGGCGGACGCGATCGAAGTGGCCAAAGCGCTCAAGGACGAGGGCGTTGCCTATCTCTGCTGCTCGAGCGGCGGCAATTCGCCGTTGCAGAAATTGCCCACCGGCCCCGGCTATCAGGTGCATCTGGCGGAAGCGGTGCGCAAGGGTGCTGATATTCCGACCCGTGCCGTCGGCCTGATCGACGACCCCAAGCAGGCCGAAGCGATCCTCACCGAGGGCCGCGCCGACATGGTGGCGCTGGCGCGGGCCTTCCTGGCCGATCCGCGCTGGGGATGGCGTGCGGCGGCCACATTCAGCGAAACGCTCCACCCGGCGCCGCAGCTTGCCCGTTCGGTGACCACGATGCAGCATTGGATGAAGGCGACGGGCTGAACGGTCCGCGCTCCCGACACGCGCGCCCTCCTGCCTCCAGACGGCTTGACGGTGCTTCGCTGCTATTCCGTCGGCAAGCTGTTGGCGTGGAGTGGGCGTGGCTGGGCTTGGGAGGAACCTGTTCAGGGCATTCTTGCCGGTTGCGGCGCTGACCGAAGGTGTAGAGCCTTCAAACAGCCTCTGAGACGTTTGGGCGCAGGCTGACGGCCATGGTTGCAACCAAATTGGCTGCTTTGCGTTGCGGCCATGATGGACAACAAACCTTTTGAAGTGCCGGTCGTCGTCGAACTTGGCCACGTCGGCAAATATCGCCACATCCGCAGCGCCCAGGAGGCCGCGGAATGCCTGATGACGGTGTGGCCGCTCAATCGCGGCCCGCGCCATCGTGATGCCCTCGACACTTGCCTCAAAGTGCTGGAAGGTTATCGTTCGACAGCAGATGCGCGCCGGGCGCTGATTGAAGCCGCCAAGGAATCGGAAGTGCTGGTGCCCGACGACAGACTGCCCGACGACCGGCTGCATTGAGCAGACGGACCTTTCAACCGGAGGTTTTCCATGGCGAAGCTGACTTACAAGATCGTCGAACATGACGGCGGCTGGGCCTACAAGGTCGGAGCGACCTTTTCCGAGACGTTCCCCACGCATCAGGACGCATTGCGTGCGGCCGAAATCGCCTCGGCCGAGCAGCAGGTCGCCGGAGCGACCGACGGCATCCAGTATGAGGACGCCGAAGGCAAATGGCACGAGGAACTGGCCGACGGCCGCGACCGGCCGCAGACAGAAGTGTCAGATTAATTCGCTATCGCGGTTGATGTTGAGCGGTCCGGCAGGCGCCGACCGCAGCGCCGTCCGAGAGAGGACGCGCCAGCGGCCAGCGATTGGCCTTGCGGACTAGCCCTTAAACATCCATAAAATCGGTATCCGCTTTTCGGAAATCGCGTTCTGGCTATTTGCCGCAATACTGATCGTTGACGTTTTGCCCAGCGTTAGCGTCCGGGCCTGGCGTGTTGTGGGCACATGGGCCTATCGCGCCGGTATTGCCTTGGGTGTTCAACCCGGAGCCGTCACTGATGCTTCCCGTGGTATAGGGATCGACAGTTGTCTGGTCGTTGTTGCCGAATAGCCACCAGTCGCGATTGTTGGAATACCTGTCGTCCAGTGACTGCGCCATCGCCGATGTTGCGAGACCGATCGTCAGAACAGATGCTGCGAGAATTTTTGTAACCATTGAATCACTCCGTATCTTAGCCGCTTTGGTGCGACACTCATAAAACCCGGTAGTCAGCCGAATGGTTCCTTGAAATTGTCGTGAGGCTCAGGTGAGGCCCTGACCAGCAAAGCCCGGCCGGCGATGCGCTCGATGAACGCGGCGGTTCGCTCCGGGACGACGAATTGCTGCATGTGCCCTATTCCCTCGAACGGTTCGAACCTAGATCCTTGACGTCATCGGCTCGCCTTGGCGGCGCGAAGATGACATTGCGGCTACCGTCGCGCCGCGCTATCTCAGACCACTCGCCTTCCCAGGCCACACGCCTTGCCGGAGCCTTCCATGCCTGAAATCGTGACCGCTGCCATGCTCGTCATTGGCGATGAGATTCTGTCCGGCCGAACCAAGGACAAGAACATCGGCCATCTCGCCGACATCATGACGGCGATCGGCATCGACCTGAAGGAAGTGCGTGTCGTCCCTGACGAGGAAGACGAGATCATCGCCGCGGTGAATGCCGTGCGCAGCCGTTACACCTATGTGTTCACCACCGGCGGCATCGGTCCGACGCATGACGACATCACGGCCGATTCCATATCCAAGGCTTTTGGCGTGCCTTGCGAATACGATGCCCGGGCCTATGCGATGCTGGAAGCAAGCTATGCCGCGCGTGGCATCGAATATACGCAGGCCCGCAAGCGCATGGCGCGGATGCCGCGCGGCGCCGATCTCATCGACAATCCGGTGTCGGTCGCACCTGGCTTCCGCATCGGCAACGTCCACGTCATGGCCGGCGTGCCATCGATTTTCCAGGCCATGCTCGACAATGTCGTGCCGACGCTGAAGGCCGGCACGAAGATGCTTTCGGCGACCGTGCCCTGCCCGTTCGGCGAAGGCCTCATCGGCGGGCCGTTGGGTGATATCCAGAAAGCGCATCCCGATACGATCATCGGCTCCTACCCGAAATATGGCGACGGCAAGTTCTGGACCGAACTGGTCGTGCGTGCCCGCAGCCAGGAGGCGCTGGACGCCGCCCGCGCCGACGTCGAGGCGATGGTCGCCGGCTTCGCCAGCAATCCCGGCTGATCTGGTCCAGACCGGAACAAAGCACGACCCTGCAACGTTTCCCCGGCACGAGTTCACCAGCTCGTAAATCGAGGGATTGTCATGCGATTCAAAACCATCGTCGCCATTCTGCAGAACGAGCAGGACGCCGAGCGCGTGCTCGACTGCGCCATTCCGCTCGCCACCCGGTTCCAGAGCCATCTGGTCGGCATCCATGCCGAAACACTTCCCGTGCCGTACACCTCGGCCACAGGCTTTCCGGACACCGAATTCCTGCAGGTTTCGGCAGATATGAACCGGGAACGGGCCGAGAAATTAAAGGCGCTGTTTCTCAGACATATCGAGGATTCCGGTCTTTCCTTCGAGTGGCGAAGCCTGGAGAGCTTTTCGGGTGACAGCGCGCTGACCGGGATTTCGAGCGTGCGGGCCGCCGACCTGATCATAGCGGCGCAGCGCGAAACGGGCGGCGATTCCAGCGCGGACGTGGACACGCTGGTCTACGATGCCGGCCGGCCGGTGCTGGTGGTGCCGCACGAGGGTCCGCTGATCACCACCTTCAAACGCGTCTTGCTCGCCTGGAACGGCAGCAAGGAAGCGGCGCGGGCCGCCTTCGACGCGCTGCCCTTCATCATCGAAGCCGAGAAGACTGACATATTGGTTATCGACCCTCCTGAAACGCTCGACGACAGCCCGGAGGCCGCCGGCGCCGAAATCGCGTCGGCGCTGTCGCGCCACGGCGCCACCGTCAGCGTCTCGGTGCAGCAGTCGGGCGGCAATTCGGTCGATGACATCATCCAGACCAGAATCGCGGAAACCGGCGCCGATCTGCTGGTGCTCGGCGCCTACAGCCACTCATGGCTGCGTCAGCTTCTGTTCGGCGGCGTGACGCGCAGCGTGCTGCGCACTGCGCCGGTGGCGGCCTTCCTGTCGCGGTAGGTCCACAGCGATCGCTGGGCCTTGCCTTTGCCAAGGCCCCTTGCTCTTGCCAAGATGGGGGCTTTCCAGCTAATTCCGCGCGCATTCCCCTGTTTTCCTGCGCGCGATCCCCGCGTGCTGTGGAGTGCGCGACATGTCCCTTCCCGAAAAAGCCTTTCCGGTCTCCTGGGACCAATTCCATCGCGACGCCCGGGCGCTCGCCTGGCGGCTTGCCGGCGCCAACAAGGGACAATGGAAAGCGATCGTCTGCATTACGCGAGGCGGGCTGGTCCCCGCGGCGATCATCTCGCGTGAACTCGGCATCCGCGTCATCGAGACGGTCTGCGTCGCCTCCTATCACGACTATACCAGCCAGGGGCAGTTGCAGGTCCTCAAGGAGATCACCCCTGCCCTGCTCGCCGAAGACGGCGCCGGCGTGCTGATCATCGACGACCTGACCGACACCGGCAAGACGGCCGGCATCGTGCGCGCGATGATGCCCAAGGCGCATTTCGCCACCGTCTATGCCAAGCCGAAAGGCCGGCCGCTGGTCGATACTTTCGTCACCGAAGTCAGCCAGGACACCTGGATCTATTTCCCGTGGGACATGGGCTTCACCTACCAGAAGCCGATCGCCGACGACCACGCCGGCTGATTCGCAACTACCTGCCTGTTACAGACCAGCAGCTTGCACCCGCGCATGATTGCTTTCGCAAACAGGTCCGGCAGGGCCGGATATTTAGCCAAATCGACGTCTATTGGCGGAAATCGGCCAGGCGAATGAAATTTTTTACTTTTATTGCCGACAATTAGCCGTAAGATTCGTGAGACGGCAAACGATTCCGGAGGCTGGGGCTAGCTTCTTCGATGTTGACGAGGCCAACGACACACAATCATCTGGCCGAAAGGGTCCGACGGCTCTTCGGCACGGCGCCGTGCCGCCTGCAGGTTGCCGCCCTGCCCTGGCGCGACACGGGCGACGGCGTCGAAATCATGCTGATCACCAGCCGCGATACCGGCCGCTGGGTATTGCCCAAGGGCTGGCCAGAGGCCAGGGAGCCGCTCTGCGAGGCCGCGGCGCGCGAAGCCGGCGAGGAGGCCGGGCTGCGCGGCCGTGTCTCTCATCTTGAAGCCGGCCGTTACTTCTACGCCAAGGTCCTGGCTTCCGGCGAAGAAGTGCCGTGCGAGGTCTTGGTGTTTCCACTGCATGTCGACAAAGTCGCGGACCGCTGGAAGGAAAAACACTCACGCACCCGCAAATGGGTCCGTGCTAGCGAAGCGGTGCGCATGGTCAACGAACCCGACCTTTGCCAGATCATCGCCTATTTCTGCGCCGACCCGCACAGCTTCTCCTGACGGGCGGCCACACCGCTCTCTTTGCAAAACGGAACTGGCTTGCTAAGGTTAGACACGCGTTGCCGCGCTTCGACATGAATGCTTTGCTAAGGAATCAAGGGTAGGATTCGGCAGCTCTGGTATTTTTGATCGATGGCGAATCCCGCAAATCCAATTCCAAACGAGTCCGACGACCCCCAGCGCGAGCATCGTCCGCGCGTGCTCAAGGGTGGGTCGATCATCACCGGAATTTCGAATTCGGAAGTCGGTTGCACGCTGCGCAACCAGCACGAAGGCGGCGCCGAACTGAAGATACCGCTCGAAGCCCGGGTCCCAGATCGGTTCCTTCTCTATGTGCCGCTCGACGGCATTGCCTATCGGTGCGAGGTCCGCTGGCGTCGCAACGACCGTATCGGGGTGCAGTTCACCGGCACCGAGCCAAAGCCCCGGCTGCATTACGGCTGACGCCCGGGCAAGCTTGCGCGCGGAAAATCGTGATCCGCGCCTGCATTCTATCCCCGTTATCCACATATGTGACACACAAGATGTTGGGGTCACAAAAGCTACGCAAACGAATCCTTGACGGCGCAAAACGAGTCGCCTTTTATAGGCCATGTGCTCCTGTTGAGAGTGCGACCGGAAAGTTCTGAGCCCGGTCTTTTTTCCCGGATTATGTGCGTTTTTGCTCGCATTTCCGCCTGTTTACGAGGCCGGCGGAAGCGTTGGGATTGTGGGGCGGTTGGGGACGATAGGGACAATTGTCGGGCTTGAATAAATTGTCTGTTAATACTATATTTAGTGTTTGCAGGTAGGTTCGACGCTAGATAGTGTGAATTTCCCTCGATCGAGGGAATCGGAAAAAATCAGTTTTGAGGGACCCGCGGGTTCGTCGGCGCGTTGGACAGATACTTCGCAAGGAGTTTGACCAGCAGGGCCGGCGGAGACCGCGAAAATGGAGAGCCGGCCGTTTTCGAACGCCCGGCAGACGGCGGACATGCGCGTTTCGCATCGGGGGCAGAAATCCCTGGAGGAAAGCGCTATATATAGACAAAAGGGACCGGACCAATGCGCATCGAGCGTCGTTTCACCAAGCCAGGACAATCTGCCTATGCGGAGATTGAATTCCGCAAGGCGCTTTCGGAGATTAAGAATCCGGATGGTTCGGTGGTGTTCCGCTTGGACAATATCGACGTGCCGGCGCAGTTCTCCCAGGTCGCAGCCGATATCCTGGCGCAGAAATATTTCCGTAAGGCCGGTGTGCCGGCGCGCCTGAAGAAGATCGAAGAGAACGACGTCCCCTCCTTCCTGTGGCGCTCCGTCGCCGATGAGACGGAACTTGCCAAGCTGCCGGAAGCCGAGCGCTACGGTTCCGAGATCGACGCCCGCCAGGTCTTCGACCGGCTTGCCGGCACCTGGACTTACTGGGGCTGGAAGGGCGGCTACTTCAAGGGGTCGGAGGAAGACGCGCGCGCTTTCCGCGACGAGCTTGCCTACATGCTCGCCACCCAGCGCGTCGCGCCGAACTCGCCGCAATGGTTCAACACCGGCCTGCACTGGGCCTATGGCATCGACGGCCCGAGCCAGGGCCACTTCTATGTCGACCCGTTCACCGGCAAGCTGACCAAGTCGAAATCCTCCTACGAGCATCCGCAGCCGCATGCCTGCTTCATCCAGGGCGTACAGGACGACCTCGTCAACGAGGGCGGCATCATGGATCTGTGGGTGCGTGAAGCACGCCTGTTCAAATACGGCTCCGGCACCGGCTCCAACTTCTCGCTGCTGCGCGGCGAAGGCGAAAAGCTGTCGGGCGGCGGCCGCTCGTCGGGCCTGATGAGCTTCCTCAAGATCGGCGACCGTGCGGCGGGCGCCATCAAGTCGGGCGGCACCACGCGCCGCGCCGCGAAAATGGTCATCGTCGACGCCGACCACCCCGATATCGAGGAATTCATCGACTGGAAGGTCAATGAAGAGCAGAAGGTCGCCTCGCTGGTGACCGGCTCGAAGATCGTCAAGAAGCATCTCGAAGCGATCATGAAGGCCTGCGTCAACTGCGAAGGCAATGGCGATGACTGCTTCGACCCGTCGATCAACTCCGCGCTGAAGCGCGAGATCAAGGCGGCCAAGAAGTCCGCCGTGCCGGAGAACTACATCTACCGCGTCATCCAGTTCGCCAAGCAGGGCTATAGCTCGATGTCGTTCAAGACCTACGACACAGACTGGGATTCGGATGCCTACCTCACGGTTTCGGGCCAGAACTCCAACAATTCGGTGTCGCTGAAGGACAATTTCCTGCGCGCCGTCGAGGACGATGCCGACTGGCACCTGACCGCCCGCAAGGACGGCAAGGTGCTGAAGACGCTGAAGGCCAGGGATCTCTGGGAAAAGATCGGTTACGCCGCCTGGGCGTCGGCCGATCCCGGCCTGCATTTCAACACGACGATGAACGACTGGCACACCTGCGCATCGGCCGGTGCGATCCGGGCGTCCAACCCGTGCTCCGAATACATGTTCCTCGACGACACGGCCTGCAATCTTGCCTCGATCAATCTGCTGCCCTACCGCAACGCCGACGGCACGATCGACATCGCAGCCTACGAGCACACGGTGCGGCTGTGGACCATCGTTCTCGAAATCTCGGTGATGATGGCGCAGTTCCCGTCGAAGGAGATCGCCAAGCAGTCCTACGAATACCGCACGCTCGGCCTCGGCTATGCCAATATCGGCGGCCTGCTGATGACGTCGGGCATTCCCTACGATTCCGATGAAGGCCGCGCGATCTGCGCCGCACTCACCGCAATCATGACCGGTGTCGCCTATGCCACCTCGGCCGAGATGGCCGGCGAACTCGGCGCCTTCGCCGACTACGACCGCAATGCGCAGAACATGCTGCGCGTCATGCGCAACCATCGCCGTGCCGCCTATGGCGAGAAGCAGGGCTACGAGAAGCTCGCCGTCAATCCCGTGCCGCTGGTCGCTTCCGACCTGAAGCAGCAGGACCTTGCGACCCACGCCAAGGCCGCCTGGGACCGCGCCATCGAGCTCGGCGAGGAGCATGGCTACCGCAACGCGCAGGCGACCGTGATCGCGCCGACCGGCACGATCGGCCTGGTCATGGATTGCGATACCACCGGCATCGAGCCCGACTTCGCGCTGGTGAAGTTCAAGAAGCTGGCCGGCGGCGGCTATTTCAAGATCATCAACCGCGCCGTGCCGGAAGCACTGCGCACGCTTGGCTACTCCGAAGCCCAGATCGCCGAGATGGAGGCCTATGCGGTCGGCCACGGCAACCTCAACCAGGCGCCGGCCATCAACCCCGGCGCGCTCAAGGCCAAGGGCTTCACCGACGACAAGATCGCCGCGCTCAACGCAGCCTTGAAATCGGCCTTCGACATCAAGTTCGTCTTCAACCAGTGGACGCTTGGCGCCGACTGGGTGAAGGAGAATTTCGGCTTCACCGACGAGCAGCTCAACGACTTCTCGTTCGAGATCCTGCCGGCGCTCGGCTTCTCCCGGAAAGATATCGAGGCCGCCAACATCCATGTCTGCGGTGCGATGACGCTGGAAGGCGCGCCGTTCCTCAAGGCCGAACACCTGGCGGTGTTCGACTGCGCCAGCCCGTGCGGCAAGATCGGCAAGCGTTCGCTTTCGATCAACAGCCACATCCAGATGATGGCGGCTGCACAGCCCTTCATTTCCGGCGCCATCTCCAAGACCATCAACATGCCCAACGATGCGACGGTGGAAGACGCCAAGGGCGCCTACATGCTGTCGTGGAAGCTGGCGCTGAAGGCCAACGCGCTCTACCGCGACGGCTCGAAGCTGTCGCAGCCGCTCAACTCCTCGCTGCTCGCCGATGGCGAGGACGATGAGGATGAAGCCATCGAGCAACTGCTCGCCGCACCTGCGGCAGCACGTGCCGCACAGATCACCGAGCGGATCGTCGAGCGCATCATCGAGCGCGTGTCGCGCGAGCAGGAAAAGCTGCCCGGCCGCCGCAAGGGCTACACCCAGAAAGCCAAGATCGGTGGCAACACCATCTTCCTGCGCACCGGCGAATATGACGATGGCCGTCTCGGCGAGATCTTCATCGACATGAACAAGGAAGGCGCGACCTTGCGTGGCCTTCTCAACAATTTCGCCATCGCAATCTCGCTGGGCCTGCAATATGGCGTGCCACTCGACGAATATGTGCACGCCTTCACCTTCACCAAGTTCGAGCCGGCCGGCATGGTGCAGGGCAACGATGCCATCAAGAGCGCAACATCGATCCTCGACTACGTGTTCCGCGAACTGGCGATCTCCTATCTCGGCCGCAACGACCTCGCCCATGTCGACCAGTCGGACTTTTCCAACACCGCACTTGGCCGTGGCATCAGCGAAGGCAAGACCGACGCGGTCTCCAAGGGCCTGACCCGTGGCGCCTCGCCGGTGAAGCTGGTGTCGCGCGTCAGCGGCAATGATCCGAAAGGCTTTGCGGCCCCCTCGGGCGCCCCTGCCCGCTCGGCACCGACCGCCTTCTCCGGCTCCAACGTGCTGGCGTTGAAGCCGGCCAGCGACGAAGCGGTCGCCTACAAGCGCGACTATGAGGAGCGGGCAAAGGAACTGGCCGAGGACATCGCCTTCGAGGAAGCGGCGGGTGTTGCTTCCGACGCCACGGCTGCGCTGTTCACCGACGCCGCGGCCATGGAGGCGGCCGAAGCCAAGAAACTCGCCAACGACCGCCGCGCAAGATCCCTGCTCCAGGGCTACACAGGCAATTCCTGCTCCGAGTGCCAGAATTTCACGATGGTGCGTAACGGGACCTGCGAGAAGTGCGACACGTGCGGCTCGACGAGCGGGTGCAGCTGAGGTCTAGTGCCACCTCGGCTTACAGTTCGCGAGATCATTCGCCTGCTGGAGGCCGACGGCTGGTATCTGGTTGCAACCAAGGGCAGCCATCGCCAATATAAGCATGAAGTCAAAGCCGGCCGCGTCACCGTGGCTGGCAAGCCGTCTGAAGAGGTTGCGCCAGGAACACTGAACAGCATCCTCAAGCAGTCAGGTTTGAAGGAGTGATGACATGCGTTACGCGGTGGTGATTGAAAAAGCAGGAAGTAATTTCTCTGCCTATGTGCCGGACCTACCCGGCTGCATCGCGACAGGTGCCACTGTGCCTGAAGTGGAAACCGAGATTCGCGACGCAATACGCTTTCACATCGAAGGTTTGCGAGCCGATGGGCTGGATGTGCCCAAGGGTGTCAGCCTCGCGGAATACATAGAGGCATAAAATTCCTGCAATCAGGATTCTCGGCATCTACCCCGCCGGCAACACCCGCAGCGTCTGCTCGTCAACGGCTCGTCCTGCCCCACGAATAGCAGCTTGCGCCCCTCACCCGCCGGCACCTCGAAATACTGGATCCCGTCAGGCATTTCGCCCCAGTCGCCGCACGGTGGCTCCGGGATTTCATCGAGGCTTGCTACCGCTTTCAGCTCTTTCGCATAGGCCGCGTTGGAGCTGAACGCTTAGCGCTTGACGGCGGCAGGCGCGGCGCCCTCGGTGTAAGGCGTCGGATTCAATAACTTGTTTGCATCTGGCCATGCCTTCGGCCTGCCAGATCAAAGCCTCTCAGCATGCCATCTCAGATGGTCGTCCATGAAGCTGGAGATGAAAAGATACGAGTGATCGTATCCATCCTGCATCCGCAGCTTCAGCGGAATACCTGCTTTGGCGCAGGCCGTCTCAAGCAGCCAAGGCCTCAGCCCGTCGTCAAGAAATCCATCCGACGTTCCCTGATCCACCAAAAATTCGGGGAAACGGTATCCGTCCTCGATGAGCGACGTCGCATCGCAGGTTCGCCACGAGGCCTCATCCTTACCCAGATACTTCTCAAAAGCCGGTCTCGACCAGCCGGCGGTGCTTGGCTGGGCGATCGGGGCGAACGCCGAGCAGCTCTTGAAACGCCGCGGAGTCTTCAAGGCAATCGTCAGCGCGCCATGCCCGCCCATCGAATGGCCAAAGATTGCCTGGCGCGCCATATCGGCTGGAAATTCAGCCGCGATGAGGGCCGGCAACTCCTCGGTGACATAGGAATACATGCGATAGTTCTTCGCATAAGGCTCTTGCGTCGCATCGAGATAGAAGCCGGCGCCGGAGCCGAACTGCCAGTTGTCTTTTTCATCCGGAATGTCGGCCCCGCGCGGGCTGGTGTCGGGACAAACGACGATCAGGCCAAGCTCGGCGGCCATGCGCCTGTACTCGCCCTTGTCCATTACATTGGCGTGGGTGCACGTCAGGCCTGAGAGATACCACAAAACGGGACAAGGCGTCTCCCGCGCCTGCGGAGGTATGAAAACGGCAAAAGTCATGTCGCAACGGCAACTCGTCGACAAATGGGAATAGACGCCCTGCACGCCGCCATGGGCCTTCGTTTGAGAGATGATTTTCATGTGTTCTCCACGTTGCGGGTCGGATGACGGTCGGCCCCACCACTGCCACCCAGCGGCAAGCACTTGCGTCCTGCCATCCTGTGGTTCTTGTGTCGACGGATCTCAGCGCGGAAAAAGAACCTCGCCCATTCCGAGCACTGCGTTATCCCCGCCATATTTGCGCGGTGCGCTCCCCAGAAGCGGCCGTTTCAAAATGCCCTCGGCGATCAGATGACGATCGATGATGGCGGCGAAAACGCTCTCGGGCGCGCCGCATTCGACGAAGCTCGGCGACATGCGTGCCGGCGCGCGATCGAGAAGGATCGAACCGCGACGCATCAAATAGCCGGGCATCTCGCCGGTGCCACCGGCCACCACCAGCGTGCCGGCGATCATGCGGCTGCCGGCGTGGTCGCCGGAGCCTTTCAGCACCGCGATCAGGCCGCGCCGCATGCGGTCCGCGGCGAAGGCGCCCGCCTTGCCCCTGACGATCAACACACCGCCGTTCATGCCAGCCAGTTCCCCGACGAGCGGCGCACCGAGGTGGTCCCCGGCATTGCCTGTTATCTCAAGCCTGCCGCCGCGCATGCCGGAGCCGGCGTATGGACCCGCATTGCCTTCGATCGTGAGCTCCCCACCGCGCATGGCGCGCCCGGCCTGGGCGCCCGCATTGCCAACGAGGCGGACCGACCCACCCCGCATGCCTTGCGCCACAAGGTCAAGGCGCATGCTTCCGCCTTCGAACACGATGTTTGTCGGATCGCTGCCGGCGACGCGAAAAATGTCGCCCACCTTCGAGCCGTGTTTCGACATGCCGATCTGGATTCTTTCGACGTCGCGCCTTTCGATCCCGGCCAGCCGCTCCGGCGTCAGCGGCGACAGGTCAAGGCGCTCCGGCGGCTCTGCAACCAGGGTGAAGGTCAGCGCCTTCATGGCAGCATATCCTTCAGCGAGTAGATGAATTTCCCGAGCTTGCCGCCGTAATTGCCGGCGCTGATCCGAACCGCGCCTCTTTTCGGGCCGAGCTCTATGACAGCCTTGATGCCGGCCTTCATCGCGGCGGCAACGGCCTCATTGGTCTCACCATCGATGACGATTTCCAGGACGGCGTTGATGTCGGGACCGAGCTCACTCGCGACGACGCCGCGCAGCGTCGGCGCGTAGGCTTCGTTGGCCGAAGCGATCATGCCTTTGTATTTGCCACCTATCTTGGAACCGGAACGGGCAATGCCGCCCGGAAACGGCACGATGGCGCCAGGCACCATGCCGATCGCAGCGACCGCGGCCTCGGCAGCGGCCAAAGCGTTGGCGCTCCTTTGCGCCATGACAAAGAAATTGCCGCCACCGACAGCTTCCTTCGTCAGTCCGGTCGTTGCTTCGCACAGGAACTCGCCATCCATGACGGGAATACGCCAGAAATGCCTGTCGCCGATCTTCTTGGAGATTTGCCAGCCGTCGGCGAAATAACGCAGCGCCGAACCGAGCTTGAGCTCGGCGCTGCCCTGCAGCCCGGCAAAGCAGGCGGAACCCGGCGAGGTCAAAACGCACTGGCCGACACGATTGAGCAGTTGTTTCTGCAATTCGTCCGTTCCCATCGCGAAAATCATGACGCGGCAGCCCGGCCGGCCATCCGGTGTGGCCGATGGCGGCAGGTCGAGATCGATTGCCGCTTCGCAGCCGCAACCGATCACCGAGGTGGCGAAGCCAGTCATCGTGATCGCCGCCTGGCGAGCCCATTTCCGGCTCGGCGCGGTGATGACGATGGCGGTTGCGCGCATGCCGAAGGCTTCGGCGAAGGTATCGTCGATCGTCACCCCATTGACGCTCATGTTCGGCATGGCACCTCGCCGAATGGCTGTTCGCGCGCAATCGCGGAATCCGGAAAATTGAACCAGTCCAGCGACAGGCCGTAGCGCTGCTGGTGATAGTCCTCGAGCCGTCGCACCATTGCCTTGTCGACAGGCGGCTTGAGCCTCAATGCCTTGCCCCAGCGGTAATGGATGATTTCCCCGTCTTGCACGACGAGATCGCCATCCTTGAAAACATACGCCGCCTGTCCGAGCATTTTCGCGATACTGCGGTCCCTGCGATAGACAGCGATGTCGGCTATTGCACCGGCGCCGAGATGGCCTCGATCCGTCAAGCCGAGCAGCTTGGCCGGCGCCGCGCGCGTCATGATGGCGATTTCCTCGAACGTGTATTCGCGGTCGATTGCGGCCAGGGTAGAGAGCGCCAGGGCGGATCGTGAAAGTCCGGCGGTCATCTCGGTGCGCGCTTCCCGGCTCATCAGCAGTTCGAACAGCGCCGGATAAGCCGTAAAAGGTGCACCGTTGGGATGATCGGTGGTGAAGAACACACGCCAGGGATCGTCGATCAGGAGAAAAAGCTCGAGCCCGATCGCCCACTGCATCGTGCCGTAGAAGTCCTTGCCATAGCTGTAGGGCACGATGCCGCCGCCATTGCCGTCACCATCATGAATGACGGTCTTTTTCGGGTGCGCGCTGCCACGCGCCGAAAACTGCCGCATGACGTCGGAGGAGACCGTGACCGTCTGGCCGAACATGACCTGGCCGATATCGATGGTGACTTCCGGCGTCGCGTTGACCAGTTCGGCAAGCCGTGCGGCGGCAGAGGAAAACCCGCGTTTTCCTTCCGTGCCATAGCCATAGAACTGGAGGTGGGCGAGATGCAGCGGCAGCCCATCCGCCGCTGCGATCGTCGCAGCCGCCGTATCCGCCGATCCGGGGCTGCCCAGATTGTTGCAATGGACATGCAGGGGATGCGGCAGGCCAAGACTGTCGACGGCGGCCTGCAGCGTCTTGACGATCTTGCGCGAACTGACGCCATAGGAAGGCACGACATCGTCCAGCGAGAAGGTGCGGACGTTCTCCTTGAAGGCGGCCGCCGCACCGGCGTTGATCACCTTGACCCCAAGCGCTCGCGTCGAAGCGACCGTCCAGGCGACATAGTCCTCGATCATCGTGGAGGGGGCGTCGTCGCGGATCATCGACAGAAGGAAATCGTCATTGCCGAGAATGGCGAGGGTTGCCTTGTCGATGATCGGGATGTCAGCCAGTTCGAGATGCGTGTGAAGCGCCGCTCCCGGCGACATCGCCGGCTCGACCACCGTCGTAAAGCCCATCTTTGCGTAGAGGCAGCCCGTCTGGAACGTCGACCAGCCGGCATTGGAGAGCGGCGTCATTGCTGGCCTCAGCTGATGGGCGGCATGCTGTTCGGGCAAGAGCAGCCGCGCGGTGTTCACATTGCCGCCACCGATGTGGGAGTGGATGTCGATGGCGCCAGCCATCACGATGCAGCCGCTGGCTTCTATGATCCGGTCGGCCGCCCCTCCCGCCGGCGCCGAAACGATCTTGTCGTCCTTGACCCAAAGGTCGCCCTTGCCGAGACGGCCGTTGACGGGATCGATGATGTCGCCGCCGGCGATTTTCGTCAGCATGGCAGTGGCTCGGCGAAGGCGTGGGTAGCGATCAGGCGGATGATCGTCGCGGCGGAGGGCAATTGCGAGGCCGCTTGCGCATCGATCGACCTGAGCGAGCCCGTGCGGCTGGAGTAGACAACCGCATCGTGATCGACCCCAGCCTCGCCGATGGCGATGGTGACTGCGGCGCCGGCAACCGGCTCTTGCGTTTTCGTCAACGCAATCAGTGCCATGCGGCGCTTTTTTTCCTTCGGTTGGGCCGTTGTGGCGGAGATCCGCAGGTGCAAGTCGGCTTCGCCGGCAGCGATCATGCGCGCCACATCGCAGCGCCAGGGATCGAATTCCGGGAAGCCGCGCGCAAAGCCGGTGCGCAGCGGAAAACCTGTCATCCAGGCCGAGGCGAGCGTGCTACCCCAGCCGTTTTCGTTCGCCGGCAGATGAAGGCCGGATGCGCGCGAGTTGCGATTGAGATCGGCGATCAGTCCTTGCAGCATCTCCAATGCCAGGCCTTCGGCGGCGTGGCCTGAAAACAGGAACACGGGAAAATGCGCGGCCGCCAACGCTTTGGCGAAATCATTGAAATTCGACACCGGTTGCGATGTACGCCGCCCTTTGTGCTGTGTCCTCAGCGCCGCTAGCGTGGCGGCGAGGCTAGCTTGGCCACAGGAAAGTCGCGTTGCCTCGCGCCCGCCGTTCAGCGGCGGCACAGACATCCCGTTCGGGCCTACCACGAAGAACGCGCGCTGGTTCACGGTCGAGAGGTCGGGAACCGTCCCGGCGAGTTCGCCAACAAGACCATGATGGATCCGCGGGAGCTCGCCCACGATCACGACGACATCGGCACGCCGGCGCGTCTCTCCGGGGGCGACGGTCATTGCCCCCTTGTCCGTAAAAAGCGCAGTCTCCCGGGCAAGTGCCGCGCCATCGGCATGGTCGTATGCCGCGCCAGCCCTCTCAGCCAGCGCGATCGCCGCCCTCGTGCCGTCTATATCCGTATCAAAGCTGAAAACCGGGCACCGACTTGACGACAATAGCGACGCGGCATGCGCAGCCGCGCGCTCAATCAGCGCTTCCCGGTTGCCGATCCAAGCAACCGCCATTCGCTAAACTACTTTCTGGTGCCGCCACGATCCTAGACGAAACTGGATTGGCCGTGAACCCCACCTTGCAGCGGATCAGCGAATGTTTTCATACGCGTCAAGAAATTCCGACCCTGCCTAGTCATATTTGACATAAGCGAAGCGTTGATCGGTCAGCGGAGTGCCCTCCAGTGCCCCGCCTTCCTTGGCCGGCTGCCACTGGACAACATCCTCGATCTTCTTCGCCAACTCGAAATCCTTGTCGGTAATGCCTTTCGCCGCGTGGTTCGTCAGTCGTACCTCGACCCAGGCATAGGAGGCGGTGATATCAGGATGGTGCCACGCCGCCTCGGCGAGATGGCCAACCGTGTTGATGACCATGAGCGTCGATTTCCAGCTGTGGGTCTTGTATTTGCGCCGGATCCAGCCGTTTTCGTAGCGCCATTTTGGCAGCTCCTTCTCAAGCCGCTCGGCGATCTCGGCTTCCGAATAGACCTTTTCCTTGACTGTCTCGTTCATCTCGACCTCCGCGAATTGCTCGGTCTGTCTACACGCCGGAGCCAGCAAACACGTGGATTCATTCTCTTTGGCTTGCCCCATCGACGAAAACAGTTATCATGGTACCGGGCACCTAAACTTCCATGATGCATCCATGATGCACCCATCGGGGGGCAGATGTCGAATTCTGTTACCATACGAGTGCCCGCTCGCCTGCACCTTGGCTTCCTTGATCTCAATGGCGATGCCGGACGGCGGTTCGGCAGCGTCGGGCTTCCATTGAGCGAACCCGAAACCGTCGTCACCCTGTCGCGGTCCGGCGAAACCATCGTCGAAGGCTCCGAGAGCACCCGCGCCAGCGAGCATCTGTCGACGCTCTGCAAGCATCTCGGCATTCGCGGCCAGCACCATCTGGTGGTCGAGCAGTCGATCCCCAGTCATGCGGGTCTGGGGTCCGGCACGCAGATCGCCCTTGCCGTCGCCTCGGCGTTGCGCACTCTCCATAATTTGCCTCTGGATATCGTCGGCGACGCGAGCCTGCTCGAGCGGGGCGGCCGATCCGGCATCGGCATCGCAAGTTTCGAAGATGGCGGCGTCATAGTCGACGCCGGCAAGAACGACCGCGGCGGAACGCCTCCGGTCGTCGCGCGGCTGCCGTTTCCGGAAGAGTGGCGCGTCATCCTCATCCTCGACCATTCCGGGCATGGACTGCATGGCGCTGCCGAGGTCGCGGCGTTTCGTTCGCTGCCGCCATTCCCAACGGCAGGCAGCGGGGAGATCTGCCGGAGGGTGCTGATGGGCATTATGCCGGCTTTGGTCGAGCGGGACCTTCCGGCATTCGGCGCCGCCGTCACCGCGATACAGATGCTGATCGGCAGCCATTTCGCCCCGGCGCAGGGCGGCGTGTTCACCTCGAAGCGGGTCGAGATGGCGGCCCACCGTCTCAATGAAGCAGGCGCCGTCGGCATCGGCCAGAGTTCCTGGGGGCCGACAGGCTTTGCCTTCGCGCCATCACATGACGCCGCACTCAAGTTCGTCGACGCGGTTCGGAGGACAGCAACTGAGGACGGCCTTGAGATCAAGATCGTCAAGGGCAGGAACTCCGGCGCGAAGATCAGCTCAACCAGGCTGAATCTCGTCGGCAGCTGACGCTCCCGTTTCAGGCAGAAAGGCAAGAAATGGCCCGCAAACACATCCTGCACATGCTGACACCGTTGAAGCAGATGAGCCCCTTCGACGTGAACATGGCGCTCGATGCAGGTTTCGACGCCGTCGTCCCCTATGTCGATGTAAGCCTCGCCGAAGTGACAGGCCTGGTCCAGGACGCGATCTTTTCGCGCCCGCCGGATGCGGGTGTCGACACCGGCATCTTCATCGCCGGGAAGGACGCCTCGTTGGCGCTCGACATGTTCGACGCCGCGAAGAAGGCGATGGTGCCGCCTTTCCAGGTTTCGGTGTTTGCCGATCCGGCCGGCTCGTTCACCACGGCCGCGGCGATGGTGGCCAAGGTCGAAAAGGCGCTGGAGAAGAAATTCCAGCGTGCGCTCAGGGATACGAGGGTGGCTGTTTTCGGTGCCACCGGCGTCGTCGGCTTCTGCACCGCCGTCATCGCGGCAGGGGAAGGTGCCCGGGTCACACTTGTCGGCCATGACGGCATCGAACGGGTCAAGCAGATCGCGGCCGAGATCGAAAGCAGGTTCAACATCATCGTCGATGCCGCTGACGGATCGAGCGACGCCCGCAAGACAAAGCTGGTCGAGGCGAACGAGATTATCCTGGCTTGCGCCAAAGCTGGCGTCCAGGTGGTCTCCAAAGCCCAGTTGAAAGGCAACGACCTGCTTATTGCGGCCGACGTCAATGCCGTTCCCCCGGCCGGTATCGAAGGATTGGCCGTCAATGCCAATGGTGATCCACTCGAAGCGGCAAAAGCTGTCGGCATTGGTCCGCTTGCCATTGGCAATGTCAAATATAAGGTCGAATTCGGTCTCTTCAAAAGAATGATCGAATCCGAAAAGACGATCACGCTCGATTTTCAGGAAGCGTTTTCCCTTGCACGCGAGATTGCCAAGTAACGCCGGATCTCTCTTGATCGCGGCAATTTCAGGCCGGGCGCTGGCCGCCGCCGCGCGTCGCGCCGGCTATCGTCCGCTGGTTGCCGATTTCTTTTGCGATACGGACACCGTCGCGCTCGCAGGACGCGCGACGATGCTGCCGGGCGACCTGCAGAGGGGCATCGACGGCGAGCGCATCGTCGACACGCTTCGGCGATTGGCTGGCGACGACCTGCCGGTCGCCATTATCCTGGGCTCAGGGTTTGAGCGGATGCCCGAGACCGTGGACGAGATCGCGCGACACTTTCCGCTCGCAGGCAATGGCGGCGCCGCGATCCGCAGGATCAAGGATCCGCAGTTGCTGGCCGATGATTGCGCCGAACTTGGCATCCCGCATCCGCAATTGCGATGGGACCAGCCGCCTGATCGGGAGAACTGGGTGGTCAAAACTGCGGGTGGCGCCGGCGGCGGGCACGTCAGACGAGCAGCCGGAGAAAGCCCGACCGCCGGCCGCTATTTCCAGCGCTTCGTTGCCGGACGCAGCATTTCGGCCCTGTTCGTCGGCAACGGGCAAACCGCGCACGTCGTGGGCTTCAGCCAACAATGGACGTCCCCCTCCCCGACAGCGCCCTATCGCTATGGCGGCGCCGTGCGGTTGAGACGCTTCGCTCGCAGACAGGCGGCGGTGATCGGCGGTTGGCTCTCAAGTCTGACGCGGCGCGCCGGCCTGGTTGGATTGTGCAGCGCCGATCTTATCCGCGGGCCGGACGGCTACAAGTTCATCGAGATCAATCCGAGGCCAGGCGCCACCCTCGACATTTTCGACGATGTCGACGCGCCATTGATCGAAGCGCATCTGCGCGCCGCGACGGGTCAGGTCTTCCGCTTGCCGCGCTTCGTCGATTCGATGGCGTCGATCGTGACTTACGCCGCGACGCCAATCACTCACTTTCCGTCGATCGCCTGGCCTGAATGGACAGCGGACCAGCAGTCGGCTGGCACCCGTTTGATTGCCGGCGACCCTGTCTGCACGGTCTTCGCGCGCGGGCCGAGCGCCCAATCGACCAAGCGACTCATCAAGGGACAAGCCAGTCAATTGCAACTCCAATGGGAAGGAGACCGGACATGAAAGACGGTTCGGCATTCCTGAACGACAATGCACAGCGCATCGTTGACGGCATGATCGGCGACGCCGAACGCCTGCGCATCGTCGTTTCCAGGGGGCCATTGGGCGAGCGCCTGATCGATGCCGGCGCCAAGACCGTAGGCAGCGTCGAAGCCGGGCTGCGCATGGCTGAGGCCGCGATGGGCGGTCTCGGCAGCGTTTCTGTGTTCATGGATCGCGCGTCACAGCAATGGCCGTTCACTGTCGAAGCGCGATCTTCGCAGCCGGTGCTAGCCTGCCTGGGCAGCCAATATGCGGGCTGGAACCTGTCTGGCCAGGACTATTTCGCGATGGGATCTGGGCCGGCGCGCGCCCTCGCCCGGGTCGAACCGCTGTTCGAAACACTTTCCTATCGCGACATCGCATCGTCCGCGGTGCTTATCCTTGAGACGGCCGAACCGCCTCCCCGCGCGATCGTTGAGAAAGTGGGCAAGGCAACTGGACTGGCGACGGAAAAGCTCACCTTCCTCTATGCGCCGACACAAAGTCTTGCCGGCAGCGTGCAGATCGTTGCGCGCGCGCTCGAGGTTGCCCTGCACAAGATTAACGATCTCAAATTCCCGCTGGAGAACGTTGTCGACGGCATCGGAACGGCTCCGATCCCCGCCCCCCATCCGGATTTCCTGACCGCCATGGGCCGAACCAACGATGCCATCATCTATGGCGGCAGCGTCCAGCTCTTCGTGAAAGGATCTGCGAAAGAGGCTGGCAAACTCGCGGAAAAACTTCCCAGCAGCGCCTCACGGGACTACGGCCAACCCTTCGCCGAGATCTTCGCGCGGTTCAAGGGCGATTTCTATGCCATCGACCCGCTGCTGTTCAGCCCGGCCGAAGTGATCGTGACAGCGATCGAAACCGGCGATACGTTTCGCGCCGGTCGGCGTGATCTGAAAATGCTCGAACGAAGTCTCGGCTAGAGCATGGCGGTGCCAAGGGATTCGTCCGTCATTCGCCTGCCCGACGACTGCATTTCGTGCAGCCCCGACGCGGCCATGGGGGCGCGGGATCGCTCGCGCCTCCGAGGTTCCCGTACCCGAGAGGCCACATGATCCCTCGTATCCTGATCGTCAGCGACAAAGTGGACACTGGCTCGAACGGCCTGGCGGCAGGGCTTGGTCGGCGAGGCGCCGCCGTTGCAGCCGTGCCGCTGGCGGCGATCGCATTCGACACCAGCAGCCCGAGCGGGCTTTCGATCCCTGGCTTCGGCGGCACGCTGCCCGACGCCGTGGTCGTCCGTTCGATCGCCGCCGGATCGTTCGAAGCGATTACCCGGCGCCTCGGCGTGCTGCACGCGTTAAGCAGACTGTCGGTTCCCGTGTGGAATTCCGCGCAGGCGATCGAGCACTGCGTCGACAAGTCGATGACGACATTCCTCTTGAAAAATGCCGGCCTCCCCACGCCACCCACCTTTGCCGTGGAAGGACTTGCTGCCGCCGCGGAGATCGCGGCGCAAGAGCTTCCGCGGGGACCGCTGGTGCTGAAACCATTGTTCGGGGCGCAAGGCCGCGGGATAAAGCTGATCCGCACGCTCTCGGACCTGCCGGCCGCAGACGAAGTAAACAACGTCTACTACCTTCAGCAATATGTGTCGCGTGCCGGTCCGCCTTTCCGGGATTTTCGCGTCTTTGTCTGCGCCGGCGAGACCGTGGCGATGATGAGCCGCATCAGCGACGACTGGATCACGAACGTCAACCGGGGCGGCGTGCCGGAACAGGTTTCCGACCATGGCAAGGCGGAACTGGCCTCGCTGGCTGTCGCTGCGTCAGCCGCGGTCGGCGCGGATTTTGCCGGCGTGGACATCGTGCGGGCTGACGACGGCAATCTGTTCATACTCGAAGTGAACAGCATGCCCGCCTGGTCGGGATTGCAATCGGTGGTCGCCGTGAATATCGCCGAGGCAATCGCCGATGCCTTGCTGAAACTCCTGGCCGACCGTGCCGAAGCGGCCGCCGCGCCGCGGCCCTACCGTTTTGCCGCGCCTGCGAATTCGTGAGGGCCGGTAGGATGGCGCTGTCGCGTGAACGCCTCCGGGCCAGCTACAAGGATGCCTGCAGGATGGAGATCGAAGCCCTCAAACCGGGCAACGTCCATCTGTTCGCCGACGGACACGGAATGTCCGCCGCCCAATTCATGATGAGTGCGGAGGTTTCCTCCGGGCCGCTGACCGATCCTCGTCTGCCGGTCGGACAGCGCATGCTGGAGGCCGTGCGCGCGACCCGACTGGCGGTCGCAACCAATACCAATCTCGGAATCATCCTTCTGGCAGGGCCACTGATATGCGCCGCCGAAATGGGCGGTGACAGACTGCAGGACAATCTCGACTTGCTGCTTCGGGCTTTGAGCGTGCAGGATACCAAGGCGGTATTCGAGGCGATCGTCACGGCCGCGCCAGGCGGCCTGGGAGAAGCCGCCAACGATGTGCGGCAGGAGCCGAAGGTCCATTTGCTGGACGCGATGCGGGAGGCCGCCGACCGCGACATGATCGCCCGCCAGTACGGCAGCTGTTTCGGCGACGTGTTCGGGGTCGGGCTCGCCGCGCTGGATGGAGCGTTGGCACGTGGAGAAACCGGCATGTGGCCGACGGTATTCGTCTACATGGCGTTTCTCGCCGGCTTCCCTGACAGCCATGTGATGCGCAAGCATGGCGTTGACGTCGCAAATCAGGCGGGGCAGGAAGCCGTTGCCGTCCAGGCGGCGCTCCATGCCGAGGGCGACGAACCGTCGCGCATTCGCCTGCTCATGGAATTCGACCGTCGGTTAAAGACCGACAACATCAATCCCGGCACCTCGGCCGACCTCACCGTGGCTACTCTTTTAGTCCACACCCTCGCCCTCACCTTGCATAATCGCGGCGTTGGTGCTTGACTTCCAAAAGCGGAAGCTGTGCTTCCGCGGCTATCTAGCCAACCGGTCCGGGCAAATCCGGACGCTGCCAACAAGGATAGCTGTCCATCGAGCGCCTGCTCGGTTGCAGCGTCCGTGGACATCATAATTGTGTCTTGGAGGAAATTGGCATGGCAAAAATATCAAAGGTTATGGTCGGTGAATCGCTGGTGGGAGACGGCAACGAAGTCGCGCATGTCGACCTGCTCATCGGCCCGCGGGGGAGCGCGGTCGAAACGGCATTCTGCAACGCGCTTACCAACAACAAGGATGGCTTTACTTCGCTTTTGGCGGTGATCGCGCCTAATCTTCAATGCAAACCCAACACCGTGATGTTCAACAAGGTCACGATCAAGGGCGCCAAGCAGGCGGTCCAGATGTTCGGCCCGGCGCAGCACGCCGTGGCAAAGGCCGTGCAGGACAGCGTTGCGGACGGGACCATTCCGGCCAACGAAGCGGACGACGTGTTCATCTGCGTCGGGGTGTTCATCCATTGGGACGCGGCGGACGACGCCAAGATCCAGAAATACAATTACGAGGCGACAAAGGAAGCTATCCAGCGCGCCGTTGCAGGAACCCCGACCGCCGCCGAAGCAACGGCCCAGCGCGACAAGGTCAAGCATCCGTTCGCAGCCTAGACAAGAGACAGCCCCGCACAGGAAAAACCCTCTTCTGAGACGGATGGTCTGTTGCGCCGGCTGAAAAAAGTTCTGGGCTTTTGAAACGTCACCTCCCGAAGGGCGCACGTCCTTCGGGAGGTGACGAGCAACGATGATCAGGCGCCGAGTGACGCGAGGCGGCCGGGTGTGAGCGTAGCGTTGTGCAATGAGGTTGCTACCAGCGCCGCGGCGACACCCATTGCGGACAAGGCGCTGATGTCGGCCTCATCTCGGACGCCGCCGGCCGCGATGACGGCGCGATTTCCGGCCTTGGCCTTGACCTCCTGCAGCAGCCCGAAGTCAGGGCCGGCGGCCGCACCGACCTTGGCCAGCGTCATGACAATCACCTTTTGCGGCCAAAGCTCGGGCTCTTCGAGAAGAGAACGCGGTCCGCAAAAACTATCGCCGATGAAATCAAGGGACAGGATGAGATCGGGATGATCGCAAAAACGCCGCAGCAACATGTCGTCCCGCTGCGATTCAGAGCCCAGAACAGGAGACAGCGAGCGTTCGGCAAGCGCCGCCAAAAGTGTCTTTTCGTCGGCCACGCCGGCATCGACCCAAAGTTCCGGCGGCTCCGCCATCGTCCTCAGCCGGGCGAGTGCGTCGCTGTTTGGCGCTCCGCCTTCGATAGCGTCCAGATCTGCGATGTAGAAGGTCGAAAAAGGATAAAGCCCACGCAGTCCTTCAGCGACCGCGACGACATCGGGGCTTCGGCTGAGAGGCGTAACGATCGGCCTGTAGCGATCGCGTTTTCCCTGCTGGGCGCGAACCACCACGCCGTCTTTCAGGTCGAGAACCGGAATGATACGCAACGCTTTTCTCACCGACCGATTGCCCCCGTCATGAAAGCTTGAAGCGTGGAAAAAAGAAAGGGCATCATTGCCGGTTTCGACATTGGCGGCGCGCATCTGAAGGTGACCCGCGCACAAGACGGTCGCATCGTCGAGGCGGTAACGATCGCCACGCCGCTTTGGCAAGGCCTGCACAAGCTGGCTTCAGCCCTCGACGAAACGGCTCCGATCTACGCGGGTGCGGATCTCAACGCATTCACCATGACAGGCGAACTGTCGGACATCTTTCCGTCCCGCGATGTCGGCGTAGCGGCTCTGCTGGGTCAGATTTCCACCCATTTCCCCACAGACAAAAAGCTGGTCTATGCCGGACCATCCGGTTTCGTCGGGGTCGAGCAGGCAGCGCAGTTAGGCGCCGATGTGGCTTCTGCCAATTGGCACGCGACAGCCTTGTTGGTGGCAAAACTCGCCGGCGATGCCCTGTTCGTCGACATGGGCTCCACCACCACCGATATCATTGCCATCAAGAACGGCGCCGTGGCCAATGACGGCTACACCGATGCCGGACGGCTTCTAACCGGCGAATTGGTCTATACCGGCTTTACCAGGACATTCCTGTTCGGCGTAGCCTCGTCGGCTCCCGTCCATGGCAGGCTAACGCCGCTGATGAACGAGTATTTCGCCTCGATCGCCGACGCGCACCGCATCCTGGGCGTGCTCGACGAGGACGACGACAGGCACCCTCCCGCCGACGGCAAGGAAAAGACCGTGGACGGCTCGATCGCGCGGCTGGCGCGCATGGTGGGGCGCGACGCCACTGACCTGACCCCGCCGGAATGGGGTGAAGTCGCGCGCTGGTTCAGCGAGCAGCAACTGCGCAAAGTGCACGATGCAGCGTCTCTGGTTGCCGGGACCTTGCCGCGGCATGTCCCGATCGTCGGCGCCGGAATCGGTCGCTGGCAGATCAGGCGACTGGCCGAACGCATGGAACGCAGCTACGTCGATTTCGCCGACATCATCCCCGCCGATGACACCGTTCGCGGGCAAGCGAGCAGCGCGGCCCCCGCGTCCGCGGTAGCGCTTTTGGCGGGATATCCGTTGTAAGCAGGGTGCGGCGCTCGGCCTAACCCCGCGCGTCCTCGCTACCGGAACCTTTGGCGGTCAAGTGATCGCTGACACGCTGCATCAGCCAGCCCCAGGCCTCCTTTTCGCCCTCGCCTGCGGTCTTTTCGATGGCAATCGAAAGGTAGGCGATTTCCGCCTCGATCTTATCGCGCGGCAGCATGCCGAGCCGGCTGACCAGGATGGCCAGCTCAAGCACTGCCGCCTTGGCTCGGTTGAGGCCGGTGAACGGCGCGAGCGCTTCCTCCCGCACCACGCGGCAGAAATGGCGGGGGCGCACGCCATTGTCATCGACCGCCTGGACTTCGAGACCCGAATACGCCAGCGCCGCCTCGAGCCTCGGCACCGGAAACCCGTCAACCGGAACGGTTGGCCAATGCTTGCGGCCTGTCAGGCAGCCGGCAAAGACACGCACGTCGTCGGTATAATTGGCGATGGCGAATGGCACTTCGGCGAGATTGTCGAGCGTGACCGACGGCCGGAACGGTGCAATCACCCAGCCGTCATTCTCGGCAATGATGCCGATCGGCGCGATGTGGACGTTGCCTGCCTTGTTGACCGTCGTGATGATCGATTCGCGAATGTAGGGCATGGTCTAGCGCTCTTTCCTTGCGCGGAGCGTCTGGCCCGGCTCGGCAAGACGGGTACGGTCGGTTTCAGGAGCCGGCGCGGCAACGCCCCATGCGAGCGGTTCGTCCTGCACATAACGCTTGCCGAGGCGCCACGCGATCTCCGCTTTCATCAGTTCCGCGCCGAGGTAAAAAGCGTGTGCGCCATCGGCGTTGACGTCCAGCCCGGCAAAAAGTTCGAACGCATCCGTGGCAACCGCATGCCCTTTGCTATTGAAAACATGGATGCCGTCCTCCGCTACCGCGATCCGGAAGTTGGCGTCGCGGACCTGGGCCGCCAATGCCTCGATATCGTCGGTTGAGGCTGTGAAAGGCTTGCGATCGTGGACCTGCAACAGGCCTGGGTGATAGCCGCGCGGCAACGCGCCGTCCGTGCAAGCAGCCAACATGACGCGGCGGGCGATATCGTGCTCCTCGATCGTCCGCACCGTGTGTGGGCTGACATGCACCGCCAGCACGTTTCGGATCCGGAGTTCCGAGCAGAGTCCCGCTAGAACGGCCGTAACACCGGAACTGTCCGCGTCGGTCAATTCGGTGAGATTGCCGGTACCCATCAGCAATTCGGCGTCCGGCCAGCGGCGCCGCGCCTCGATGAAGCGCCCGAGTGAAACGGCGAAGCCGAAATGGATCGGGTCGAGCACGGGATCGGCAATGAAGGCAACGCCGGCCTTTTGAGCGGCTTCGATGGCCCGGCCGAGCGAATCCAGATCGCCGGGCGTGGACGGTATCAACACTGCCGTAGCCCTATGGTCGAAGATCAACGGCAGCGTGTTCTCATCGAGGCTGAGAAGATAGTCCGCGCCGGCGCGTGCCCCGATCGTCAGTTCGTCCACGCTGGCCGAATCGACGCTGACCATAAATCCCCGTGCCTTGAGCGCTCGCACAGCCTCCGGCAGCAATGGAAACGGCGTCTCCGGCAGGCAGCCCAGATCGATGACATCGGCGCCGGCCGCGGCCAACATCGAGGCCCTCGCCATCAGCGCCTCGACCGACAGCATCGGCGCATCGACGATCTCGGCGAAGATGCGCATATCGTGACGCGTCAGATCCGGCGGTTTGCCCGCCCGGCCAAGGAAGGCCGGCAGGTCAGCGATCTCGTCGGGGCCGCGCACAAAGGGCACGCCGAAATGCTCCGACAGGTGCTCGATGTTGCCCCGATAGCGTCCGGGCAGGACGACGCGGTCGACGTCTCCTGTCAGAGTGAGCCGACGCTTCACAATGTCCTCGCTCATCAGCGCGGCGACCTTGACGCCGACGTCGACGATTTCCCACGCGAATTCGGTACTGCCCAGCCCGGCCAGCAGCCGTTCCAGCCGCGCCTTGGCCAGATGGCCGGTAAGAAAAACCAGCCGCTCAGCCATCGCTTGCGAGTTCGGCCTGGCGCCGTGTGAGCGAGGCTTCGAGATCAGCGAGCGACTCGACCACCTGGGTCCGCTCGAAACTCTTCAACTGCTTGGTATTTTCCAGGTCGATCCTGCGCGGATAGACCTTGACCAGCCCGTGCGGTGCCTGGGTTTCGAGTTCCGGCGCGGTGTCGCAAGCAAAGACGATAGCTGGCACACGGCACTTTCCCGCTTGGGCAAAGACATTGGTGGCGAGCGTGTCGGAAATGCCATGCACGCATTTGGCGACCGTGTTGGACGTGGCCGGCGCCACCACGACCGTGTGATAGACACCGTGGTAGAATTCGCCGACAGGGATCGCACTCGCGGTCTTGTCGTGCAGCACGCGCGTCGTCTCCGGGAAATCAAGTTTAAGCTTGTACATGCGCAACACTTCGTTGGCAGCCTTCGACACGAAGACATCGCAATGTTCGAGTTGGCGAACAAGTGCGAAGCTCTCCGTAAAAAAATGCCCGGAACCCGTCAAAACCCATGCCCAGCGCGGCACATGCAGCTTCACCATCGGCTATCCCGCCTTCTTTGCCGACGACCCTGTTGAAGCCACGATCCTGGTACCGGGCAGCTTGCCCAACGCGAGCATCGCGCCGGCCCCGGCAGCATCCTTCGGACCGGCGAGATGGAAATCGACGCCGTCGGGCAGCATGGCGGCAAAGCCGGGGTCGACAATGCCTCGGGTCCTCAGGCTGTCAGCGGTATCGCCATCGAAGAATGCACCGGTCTGCTTGATAAGCAACAGCGCGTTTGCGCCAAGCTTGCCGGCAAGCCAGGCGGCCAGAGAATCGGAGGTAATGTCCCACGAGGCCGGAACATCCAGCGCCGGCAGTGCCAGTGACGACGGCAGCCACACCGGAACCTTGCCCGCCTCCAACGCTCGCCCGATCTCGTCCAGCGACCGTGCCGGCGTCAGTCTTTCGTCCCGGTCGAGGATGACATGGCCGAACTGCTCCATGGCCAGGATCGCCATGGCATGCGCGGCGGCGTCGGAAAAATCCATGCGTGTCTGCGTCTCGCGCACATGGTCGGCAAAGAGGCCGCCGCCGGGCACGATGACGATCGGCAGCCTGGAACCCGCCAGCGCTGCGATCCAGCTCTTCATCTCCGCCGCATGGGCCGTGCTGCCGCCAAGCTTGACGATGGCCCGTCGGAGCATTTCGGGGCGTTCCTGGCGCGGCCGGAAAACAACGCTCCGGTCTTTTCGGCCGGCAGTGCCGGAGGCAGCGCCGCGTCCCGCCGATTGGCGCTTGCGTTCGATCTCGACGCCGACGCCGCCAGGGCCGAGCTCGAGCTTCTCCACCCTTACCGTGACACGCACGACACGCTGGTTCTCCAGGACGTGCGCTGCTACCTGCTCGGCCAAAGCCTCGCTGAGCTGGATATGTCCCCGCGCGACGATGGTGCGAATGCCGTCCATGATGATGTCATAAGAGAACACATGGCGCATGTCCTCGGGATGGTCGGTGATTTGCAGCACGTCGGCGGCCACATCAAAGCGCACTTTTTGAGTATGGCCATGCTCGAAGCTGTAGGCACCGATCTGGACCGGCAGAACAAAATCCCGCACAAAAATCCTGTCCGTGCCCAATGTCGGGTCGGTGTCCGGCGAATAGCCTCTCGCCGCCAACAGGCGATAGTCGATACTCGATTGACCGCCGGTCCCGGATTCCGCCGGGATCAACTCTCGAATCTGCGAGACCGCCTCGGCGCTGATCGAACTCGTGCGACCGGAATGGCCACACAGCGCCCCCCGAAAGCCGAGAAAATCGGGAGCGAAAGGCAATAGGCGCGGAATATCCGGAGCTTCCAGCGATCCACTCAGGCCGACCATCAGACCGAGCGATTTCGTTCGGTCGACGAATCCCGGAATACGCTCCGGCGGCAGATGATCGAGCAGCCGGCCCTTCCCCTTTTGCGCGGTATCGACCATCACGCCATGGAAGCGATGCCTGGCGAATATCGGCAGAAGCTCGAAGTCCGGCGCCAGATCGGCAAACAGCACGGCAATCAGCTTCGTTCGTGCGGCGAGCGGTTCGAGCGCCTGTGCGCAGGCAGAGATATTCGCCGAAGGAAAAAATCCGATCTTCACATAGTCGACGCCGGTCGCCGCGATCTCTTCGGCCTTGATGCGGATCGTTTCGGGTTCCATCGGCAGGTCGCCGCAGACCGCGCTGACCGGAGCCCGACCAGCGATGAACGAAATCGTTCGGCGCATGGTTTCCGTGGACACCGCGCCCAGAGCTCCCGCCTTCGGGTCCTTCAGGTCGACGATGTCGACACCTCCAGAAAGAGCGATCTCCGCCTCTTCGATGCCGGTGACGCTTGCCAGCATTCTGGTCATTTGAACAGTTTCTCCAGTTTGGAGGACAAGACGTTTTTATAGAGGCAGTCGATCCCCCTGCGCCACGTCTCGCCGGTGTTGCCATGCGAATCGACGCTGGCGACCTTCCGCACCGTTCTGGCAGGCGCGAAAAGTCTTCCGATAGGGTTTGATAAATTTTGCGGGTCGGCTAAGTTGATCATGGGCACCTTGACTTGGCGCGGGTCCGGCAACCGTCGAACCTTTGCGCAAGAATGGGTAATTACTATCGATGACGAGCGCGGTGCCAGGCACTCTCGCTGCCTTTTTGTGCTTTTTTTCCCTGACCGTCAACGTTTCCGACGCGACAGGCCAGGAAACGGTGGCGAAGCCGGAAAAAAAGACAACCGAAATCAAGATAGGCTATTTGCGGGCCTACGCACCGCAATTGACGCTTTCCATGCTCGACCTGCCGCCACGTGACGAAGGTGTCGCCGGCGCCGAGGTTGCGATCGGCGACAACAATACGACCGGAAAGTTCACCAACCAGAAATTCAGCCTCGACGTGACCGAGATCAAGCCCGACGGCGACGCGGTTCAGGCATTCGAAGGCATGATCGCCAAGGGCGACCGCTATGTGGTCGCCGATCTTTCAGCCAAACAATTGCTGTCGATCGCCGACATCGCCCGCGACAAAGGCGTGCTGATCTTCAACGTCGGCGCCACCGACGACAGCCTTCGCGAGGAGGACTGCCGCGTCAACGTTTTCCATGTCGCGCCGACGCGCAGCATGCTGGCCGATGCGCTGGCGCAGTATCTCATGGTGAAGAAGTGGCCGAATTGGGTGCTGCTGTATGGGTCGCATGAGCAGGATCGTCTCTACGCCGATGCGTTGCGCCGCGCGGCAACCCGCTTCGGCGGCCAGATCGTCGCCGAGAAGGAATTCAAGGATACCGGCACAGCCAGGCGCACCGACACCGGCGCCACGCAGATACAGCAGCAGATTTCCGTGTTTACGCAAGACCTCCCGGAGCATGACGTGGTGCTTGTCGCCGACGAAAGCGAGGTTTTCGGGACCTACGTGCCCTATCGCACCTGGACGCCGCGGCTGGTCGCCGGCACGGCCGGTCTGGTTGCATCGTCATGGCATCCCGCCAGCGAACAATGGGGCGGCATCCAGATGCAGAGCCGCTTCTTGAAGACGGCGAGCCGGCGGATGCTTTCAAAGGACATGTCGGCCTGGACGGCGGTGCGTGCCGTCGGCGAGGCCACCACGCGCACCAAGGGCGACGATGCGAAAAAGATCAGTGACTACATGCGCTCGGACGACTTTTCGGTTGCTGCTTTCAAGGGGCAGAAGCTGACCTTCCGCAAATGGAACCTCCAGCTTCGCCAGCCGATCTTGCTTGGCGATACCAAGTCCGTCGTCTCGACATCGCCACAAGAGGGCTATCTTCACCAAGTCTCCGAACTCGACACGCTCGGTGTCGATCAGCCGGAAACGAAATGCGCTCTCAAGTAGAGTCAATCGGGAGGAATTTGCGTGCAGAAACGAGCTTGCGCATTCACTATTCTCGCGGCCGGCCTGACGGCCAGTCCGGCATCGGCCTATACGGCCTACGTTTCCAACGAGAAGGACAACACGATGACCGTCGTCGACACGGCGACGATGCAGGTGGTGAAGACAGTTGAAGTCGGCCAGAGACCTCGCGGCATCACCATCTCGCATGACGGCAAGTTCGTCTACCTATGCGCCAGCGATGACGATACGGTCCAGATCATCGATACCGCGACGCTTGAAATCGTCGGTACGCTGCCATCCGGCCCCGATCCCGAATTGTTCGTGCTCTCGCCGGACGGCAAGACGCTTTATGTCGCCAATGAGGACGATAATCTCGTCACCGCCATCGACGTCGAAAGCAAGCAGGTCCTGGCCGAGATTCCGGTCGGCGTGGAACCGGAAGGCATGGGTGTCAGCCCCGATGGCAAGACCATGGTCAACACCTCGGAAACCACCAGCATGGCGCATTTCATCGACACCAGCACGCATGAGGTGACCGACAACGTGCTGGTCGACACGCGCCCGCGCTTCGCCGACTTCAAGCCCGACGGCTCGCAGGTCTGGGTCAGCGCCGAGGTCGGTGGCACTGTCAGCGTCATCGACAACGCCAAACGCGAAGTGGTGAAGAAGATCCAGTTCGCGATTCAGGGACTGCGGGCCGAAACCATCCAGCCGGTAGGCATCGCCATCACCGCCGATGGCAAGAAAGCCTATGTCGCGCTCGGCCCGGCGAACCATGTCGCGGTAATCAATACCGACACCTACGAGGTGGAGAAATACATCCTCGTCGGCCAGCGCGTCTGGCATCTGGCCTTCACGCCCGACCAGAAAACGCTGATCACCACGAATGGCAATTCGAACGATATCACCTTCATCGACACGGCCACCGACGAGCCGGTCCAATCGCTCACCGTGGGCCAGCAGCCCTGGGGTGTGGTCATTTCGCCCAAATAGCAGACATTGATCATCGGGAGGCTCAAGACATGAAACTTTTCCGCAGGTTTTTCTTCGCCGCGCTCGCCGGATTCGTCCTTGCTCCGACCGGAGCAAGCGCCGACGACGCAACACCAAAACCGTCGCGTGCCAGCAAGAACCTGCCGGAACTGATTATTGGTTCGGCCGATTCCACTTACGCCGTCAATCAGAAGGATTTCGAGCTGATCGCCGGCCAGGGCTATCGCTGGAAGATCACCTCCAAGGGCGGTTTCGAATACAAGTTCGTCACCGACCTATTCCGCAATGTCTGGATGGACCAGATCGTCATCAACGATTTGGAAGTGCATATGGACGGCGGACCAGCCTGGCTGGAATTCGACGACGCGGGAACGATCCAGGTGCAGTTCCATACCGTTCGCCCGGGCGAATATACCTGGTCGGTTCCCGACCTTGCCGACAAGGGACTGAAGGGCAAGATTACGATCAAGTGAGACAAAAGGCGATCAAGGCGCCAGATAGCCAACGCGTCCTGAAGGAGCGGCCCGGCATGCAGCATATGAGGACAAGCGGTCCGGGAGAAGAGGTGGCGGCGCTCGATGTCGGTGCCGTCAGCCATTCCTATGGCCAGAAGCGGGCGCTCAACGACGTCTCCTTCTCGATCGCGCCGGCGACTTTCACCGTTCTGCTCGGCCTCAACGGGGCCGGCAAGACAACGCTGTTCTCACTGATAAGCCACCTCTACGACACGCGTCACGGATCGATCCGCATCTTCGGCCATGACATTCGCCGCGCATCCGGCGAAGCACTCAGACGCGTCGGCATCGTGTTCCAGGCACGCACCCTCGACCTCGACCTCAGCGTCTACCAGAATCTCTCATACCACGCCTCGCTGCATGGCATTGGCGGACGCGAAGCTCGCCAGCGCATTGCCGCGCTGCTTGAAACGGTCGACATGCAGGGCCGCCAGCATGACAAGGCACGCAGCCTCTCCGGCGGTCAGATGCGGCGCATCGAAATCGCCCGGGCGCTGTTGCACCGCCCTTCCCTGCTCCTGCTTGACGAGGCGACCGTAGGCCTCGACATCGAGTCTCGCGCGGGCATCCTCGCCACCATCCGCAAGCTCGTCCAAGCCGAGGGCATCGGCGTGCTCTGGGCCACGCATCTGATCGACGAAGTCGAAGACGCCGACCATGTCGTCATACTGCGGCGGGGTGATCTGGTCGCGAGCGGCAAGGTGTCGGATGTGACCCGTGCGAACGGTGGAAATTCGATTCGCGAAACCTTTTCGAAGCTCAGCCGCGTCGATACGGCGGGCATGGTGGAGACGTCGCCATGAGCGCTCCTGCGATGCCTGGAAAGCTCGCCGGCATCATGCCAGTGCGGTCTGAACCATTCGGCCTGCGCCACTATCTCATTTGCCTGAAAGGCGTCGTCCTGCGCGAATGCCTGCGCTTCCTGCACCAGCGCGAACGCTTCATTTCCTCGCTGGTCCGGCCGCTCGTCTGGCTGTTCATCTTCGCCGCCGGCTTTCGCCAGGTGCTCGGCGTGTCGATCATCCCACCCTACAAGACCTATGTGCTCTACGAGGTCTATATCACGCCGGGCCTTTGCGGCATGATCCTGCTGTTTTCCGGCATGCAGTCTTCGCTGTCGATGGTCTACGACCGCGAGATGGGCAACATGCGCATCCTGCTGGTCAGCCCGTTTCCGCGCTGGTTCCTGCTGGTGTCGAAGATGCTCGCCGGCGTGGCCGTATCGATCGTGCAGGTCTACGCGTTCCTGATCGTTGCCTGGTTGTGGGGCGTCAAGGCGCCGCCACTCGGCTACCTCTATGTGCTGCCGGCACTGTTCCTGTCGGGCATGATGCTTTGCGCGCTCGGCATGCTCTTGTCTTCGCTGATCAAGCAGCTCGAAAACTTCGCCGGCATCATGAACTTCGTCATCTTTCCCGGCTATTTCGCGTCTCCGGCGCTGTATCCCTTGTGGCGCATCCAGGAGGCGAGCCCGCTGCTCTACAAAATCTGCCTCTGCAACCCGTTCACCTATGCCGTCGAACTGATCCGCTTTGCCTTCTACGGGCAGATCGAATGGCTGTCGCTGGGCGTCGTGGCCGGCTGCACGCTGCTGTTTCTGGGCGGCGCCATTATCGCATACGACCCTTCGCGCGGGTTGGTGATCCGCAAGCAGGACATGGGAGGAAACGCCTGATGGCGCGAATGAGACTTGTTCACACTCTCGTTGTGGTCGCCACGCTTGCCTTGATGGGAGGCGCCGGCGCGGCAAACACCGATCCCGACTGGCCTTGCATACAACGTAAGGTGCCACGGCTCTCGCTTGGCCAGATCTGGAATGGGCCGGAGCTTCCTGCGACCGCGAAAGATTGGGCGAAGGATGCCCGTGTGTCGGCGCTTGTCGAAGCGGTGGCGGCCCGGCGGACGCCGATTGCCGAAGCCCAAAAAGAGATCAAGGATTTCGCGACTTCCCTGCCGCCCGAGCAGGTCGCACCAAAAATGACGATGCTGGTGCAGGGAATGTTCGAGCATATGGACGCCGAGCGTTCGCACGTGATCTCCGGCATCTCCCGCTATGCGCACAAACAGCTCGAAATGGCGGCACAGTTGCGCAAGGAAGCATCCGAAGTCGACGCGCTGCGCGCCAAGGCCGATGCGGATCCGGACGAAGTCGAACGGCGAACCGACCAGCTGAATTTCGCGACACGAATTTTCACCGAACGGGTCCAGTCGCTGACTTATGTCTGCGATGTGCCCACGATAATCGAGCAGCGGCTTTACCAGTTGTCGAAGACCGTCTCGGAAACGCTCGTCGTGAAGAAATAGAGCTTGGCTGCCTGTCTCATGACTCCCTGCCAGGCAGCACACGCCAACGCTGCACGAAATAACCGGGATGTGTTTCGATCCACCGAGCCACCAGCGGCTGCGCCTGCATGAAGGCAGTCCCGGGATTCATCGCCAGACCGTCCACCATTTGTTCGCGTTGTTCGCAGGTCCGCGGTATATCCGTCAGGCAGACCATCATAACGAGTGTGTAAAGCATTACCCCTTTTCCCCATCGAATTCCCGAACCCTACCCGGGAGATTTCCGAACAGTCTGCAGGGGTTGCACATACAGATCGCTTACGGGTGTGAAAGGACGTGGCCCCCGCTCTTTCGCACTGCAACATAACACATCGCTTATATAACACCAACGATCGCGGGCGTTCTCCACCGGACTTTCCGTCGCGTTCGTGCAATGTCATCCCGCCTTGTCTGGATACAGCTTTCCGAAAAGGGGCAGGTACATCGCGCCCTTGCGCATCAGGAAATCGTTGAACGTGGCCATGGCCGGCGAGATTGCGTGATCGGTTCGCATCACCGAGAACCATTGCCGGCGGATCGGCATGCCGACAACGTCGAGGATGACAAGCCGGCCTGCTTCGGTTTCCGCAGCGATGGTGTGGGCAGAGATGAAGGCGATGCCCAGACCAGCCATCACCGCCTGCTTGATCGTTTCGTTCGAGGCCATCTCGACACCGAGGTCGTCGATGCGCCCAGGCACGTCGCTCAGGAATATTTCCAACGAGATGCGGGTTCCGGAGCCGGGCTCGCGAATAAGGAAATGCTCCTCGGCGATGCGCTCCTTGGAGATATCGCGGGCCGCGACCAACGGATGGTCTGGCGGCGCGATGATGACCAGCGGGTGATCGCCGAAGACCGAAGCACGCACCGGAACCTCTTTCGCCGGGCGCCCCATCAGCGCGATATCGATGTCGTGGTTCCGAAGGTTGTCGATCGTCTGGGCGCGGTTGCCGATGGCAAGCCGCATGTCGATGTCGGGATGGTCCTTCATGAACGCAGCCATCAGCCGCGGTGCGAAATATTTGGCGGTGGAAACGACGCCGAGCCTCAAGCTGCCGGTGCGTACGCCCTTGATGGCATCCATCTTGTCTTCGAGCAAACCGAGATGCTCCTCGATAACCTGCGCTGTCTCGACGAAAGCCCGACCTGCGGCAGTGGGACGCATGCCGTCCGACGTTCGGTCGAACAGAGCCAGCTGGAATTCTTCCTCCACTTGCCGCAACTGGATTGTCAGCGCTGGAGGAGACAGGCCTAACATCTTGGCCGCGCTGACAATTTTGCCGCACTTGATGATTGCCTGGACGGTCTTGAAATGCTTGAGCGTGAGGTTCCTCATGCCGCATGCTAAATTATTTTTAGTGGCTAAGTAAAGTTATTGAATTTTACTTATCTCGCGACGTTTGTTTCCATTCCTCCAGTCCAGCCGCTCCGAGGAGATGCGGCCGGACCGGGAGGTTACGATGCCAGCGGCAACGCTCGACGCTTTTCTGAACTCCTATCTCGGCCAGCCTGACGAATTCCGCTCGGCAGTTGTGACGACCGTCCGTCAGTTGACACAGGCCGCCATCAAGGTCCGCAACACCATCAATCAAGGGGTGCTCGGCGCCGCCTTTGCCGAAACCCGTAGCGCCAATGCCGATGGCGACGTCCAGAAGGATCTCGACGTCTTCTCCGACGACATCTTCCTCGACGCCATGCGCCGGGCGCCTGTCGCGCTTTACGCCTCCGAGGAACTGGAGCAGCCGGTCCTGCTCGACAGGCAAGCGCCACTCGCCATCGCGATCGACCCGCTCGACGGCTCTTCCAACATCGACACCAACGTCTCGATCGGAACGATCTTCTCGCTCCTGACCGCAACTGGCGCGCCGGACGCTGATCCGGCCGCCTCTTTCCTGCAGGCGGGCGTGAATCAGCTAGGCGCCGGTTTCTTCATCTATGGGCCGCAGCTGGCACTCGTCCTGTCGCTCGGCAGCGGCACGCATGTCTTCGTCTTCTCGACAAGGCTCGGAACCTTCGTCCAGGCCTATGAAAGCCGGATCATTCCGCAACGCACTCAGGAGTTCGCCATCAACGCCGCCAACTACCGACACTGGGACGAGGCCGTGCGGCTCTATGTCGACGACTGCCTGGAGGGCACCGAAGGACCGCGCGAGAAGGATTTCAACATGCGCTGGATCGCCTCTCTGGTTGCCGACTGTTACCGCATTTTGATGCGCGGCGGCGTCTTTCTCTACCCCGGCGATCGACGCAAGGGCTATGGTCAGGGACGGCTGCGCCTCGTCTACGAGGCCAACCCGATCGCCTATCTCATAGAACAGGCTGGTGGTGCCGCCACCGATGCAATCAACCGAATCCTGGAAATCGAACCCGAGAGCCTGCATCAGCGCGTGCCGATGATCTTCGGGTCGGCGCGGGAAGTCGCGCGCATCACCCGCTACCACACAGAGCCGAGCAACATCGGTGAGCGTGCGCCGCTGTTCAGCCGCCGCGGCCTATTCAGAGCTTGAGCAGCACCATGTCAGCCAAGCACCCCATCATCACCATCACCGGGTCGTCGGGCGCCGGCACGACCTCGGTCAAGCGCATCTTCGATCTGATTTTCCGGCGCGAGAACATCGAGGCCGCTTTCATCGAAGGCGACGCCTTCCACCGCTACGATCGCGCGGCGATGAAGGCAAAGGTGGCCGAGGAGGAAAAGGCCGGCAACCCGAACTTCACCCATTTCAATGCCGCGGCCAACGAACTCGGAATTCTCGAAGAGGTGTTCGCGGAATATGGCCGCCGCGGAACCGGCAAGACCCGCACCTACATTCATGATGAGGAAGAGGAAAAGCAGCACGGCACGCCACCGGGAACCTTTACCGAATGGCGCGAATTCGCTCCCAGCGACCTGCTCTTCTACGAGGGGCTGCACGGCTGTGTCGTCACCGACACGATCAATTTGGCCAAGCATGCGGATCTCAAGATCGGCGTCGTGCCGGTCATCAATCTCGAATGGATCCAGAAGATCCATCGCGACCGTTCGACACGCGGCTATTCCACCGAGGCGGTGATGGACGTGATCCTGCGCCGGATGCCCGACTATGTCCGCTACATCGTCCCGCAATTCTCGCAGACCGCCATCAACTTCCAGCGCGTGCCGATCGTCGACACGTCCAACCCGTTCATCGCGCGCTGGATCCCGACGCCCGACGAATCGATGCTGGTTATCCGCTTCGCCAATCCGCGCGGCATCGATTTTCCGTATCTGCTGTCGATGATCCACGACTCGTTCATGTCGCGGCCAAATTCCATCGTGGTGCCAGGCAACAAGCTCGATCTTGCCATGCAGCTGATCCTGACGCCGCTCATCCTGCAATTGATTGAACGCAAGAGCCGTGTGTCGTGAGGAGGATGCAATGACCAGCCAAACAGCACTGAAGCCCGTCACCACAACCGCTCCCGTCTCGGAGCGCGACATGGCGAACGCCATTCGCGCGCTGGCGATGGACAGCGTCCAAAAGGCGAATTCGGGTCACCCTGGCATGCCGATGGGCATGGCCGATGTCGCAACGGTGCTGTTCAACCGCTTCGTCAACATCGATCCGTCGAGGCCGGGCTGGCCCGACCGTGACCGTTTCGTGCTTTCAGCCGGCCACGGCTCGATGCTGCAATACGCGCTGCATCATCTGCTCGGCTATGAAGACATGCAGATCGAGGAATTGCAGCGATTTCGGCAGTTGGGCAGCCGCACCGCCGGACATCCGGAATACGGCCATGCGCTTGGCGTGGAGACCACCACCGGACCGCTCGGACAGGGCATTTCCACGGCGGTCGGCATGGCGCTGGCGGAACGTATGCTTGCCGCCCGCCACGGTGCCGATCTGGTCGATCATCATACCTATGTCATTGCGGGCGACGGCTGCCTTCAGGAGGGCATCAGTCACGAGGCGATAGACCTCGCTGGTCACCTGAAGCTTTCCCGCCTGATTGTTTTCTGGGACGACAATGCGATTTCCATTGACGGGCCGACCTCCCTCTCCACGTCGATGGACCAGCCGGCGCGCTTCAAGGCCGCCGGCTGGGATGTCCAAAGCGTCGCCGGCCACGACATGGAGGCAGTCGCCGCGGCAATCGAGGCGGCGCGGCGATCGGATCGGCCATCGCTGATTGCCTGCCGCACAGTGATCGGCATGGGTGCCCCCAATCTCGGCGGTTCGGAAAAGACGCACGGCGCACCGCTGGGTGAAGCAGAGATCGCCGCGACACGCGAAAACATCGGCTGGGCGCACGCACCGTTCGATGTGCCGGATGATATCCTTTTCGCCTGGCGCGAGATTGCCGGTCGCGGCGAAGCGATGCGGCGCGCTTGGGAGCAGCGGCTTGCCGCCTCGCCGCGGCGCGAGGCTTTCGAGAGCGCCGTCGCCGCCGAACTGCCCGACACGGTCTTCGAAGCGCTCGACGCCTTTCGTCGCGAACATGTCGAGAAGGCAACCAAGGTGGCGACGCGAAAAGCCTCCGAAATGGCGCTGGAGGCCATCAACGGCGCAACGGAGTTGACCGTCGGCGGCTCGGCCGATCTGACGCATTCGAATCTGACGATCACCAAGGGCATGAACCGCATTGCACCGGGTGACTATGCCGGCCGCTATATTCACTACGGCATTCGTGAGCACGGCATGGCGGCCGCCATGAACGGCATCGCGCTGCATGGCGGTTTCGTGCCCTATGGCGGTACGTTCCTGTGCTTCGCCGATTATGCGCGCGGCGCGATGCGGCTCTCGGCGCTCATGGGCCAGCGCGTCATCTATGTGATGACACACGATTCCATCGGCCTCGGCGAGGACGGCCCGACGCACCAGCCGGTCGAGCACCTTGCGATGCTGCGTGCCACGCCTAATCTCAACGTCTTCCGCCCGGCGGATGTCATCGAAACGGCGGAGTGCTGGGAACTCGCGCTAAAGAGCAAGGATCGGCCGAGCGTCCTGGTGCTGTCGCGCCAGAACCTGCCGATGCTGCGTCGGTCGCACAGCGACGAGAACTGCTCCTGCCAGGGCGCTTACATCCTGCGGGAGCCGGCAAGGCACCGCGCCGTCACCCTGATCGCCACCGGCTCGGAGGTCGAGATCGCGGTTGCTGCCGCCGAAAGGCTGGAGACCGAGCATGGCGTCGCCGCCGCCGTCGTGTCGATGCCGTGCTGGGAGCTTTTCGAGGAGCAGGAAAGCGCCACCCGCAAGGCCGTCCTCGGCTCGGCGCCGCGCGTCGCGGTCGAAGCGGCAGCCCGGCTGGGTTGGGACCGCTGGATCGGCGAGACCGGTGCTTTCGTCGGCATGACCGGCTTCGGCGCCAGCGCCCCTGCCCCCGACCTCTACCGGCATTTCAACATAACGTCCGAAGCGGTTGCTGCAGCGGCGCTGAAGCTCATCATCTAGGAGGATTCACAATGGCTCGCATCACCCTTCGCCAGCTTCTCGACCATGCCGCCGAGCACGGCTACGGCGTACCGGCATTCAACATCAACAACATGGAACAGGGCCTCGCCATCATGGAAGCGGCCAAGGCCTGCGACGCGCCTGTCATCATCCAGGCTTCGCGTGGCGCCCGATCCTATGCCAACGACATCATGCTGGCCAAGATGATGGAGGCGCTGACCGAAATCCACCCGACCATCCCGCTATGCATCCATCAAGACCACGGCAACAGCGAGGCCACCTGCCTTTCCGCGATCCGCCACGGCTTCACCTCGGTGATGATGGACGGATCCTTGATGGCGGACGCCAAGACGCCGGCCAGCTACGACTACAACGTCGCCATAACCGAACGCGTCGCACGCATGGCGCATTGGGTCGGCGCTTCCGTCGAAGGCGAACTGGGTGTGCTCGGCTCGCTGGAAACCGGTCAAAGCGAGGCAGAGGATGGCCACGGCGCCGAAGGCGCGCTTTCCCACGACCAGTTGTTGACCGATCCCGATCAGGCGGTCGACTTTGTGACCGCAACCCAGGTCGACGCGCTGGCGATCGCCTGCGGCACCTCGCACGGCGCCTACAAATTCACCCGCAAGCCGGACGGCGACATCCTGGCCATGCAGGTGATCGAGGCGATCCACGAAAAGCTGCCCAACACGCATCTGGTCATGCACGGCTCTTCCTCGGTGCCGCAGGAGTTGCAGGACATTATCAACAGATACGGCGGCGAGATGCCCCAGACCTTTGGCGTTCCGGTCGAGGAGATAGAGCGCGGCATCCGCTACGGCGTGCGCAAGGTCAACATCGACACCGATTGCCGCATGGCAATGGCCGGGCAGTTTCGCCGCGTCGCGACGGAAGACCCGCGCGAGTTCGATCCCCGTAAATTCCTGAAACCCGCCATGGACGCCTTGCGCGACCTTTGCCGGGACCGGTTCGAGCGTTTCGGCACGGCGTCCAACGCCTCGAAGATCAAGGTCATCGCCATGGACGAGATGGCGAAACGTTACGCCGCGGGAAAACTCGATCCCCATATCGCAACCGCGAAAGCCGCCTGAGCAACAAACAGGAGACCTGTCATGAACAAGATCGACATACTGCCAGCGGGGACGCTCAAGGAAGGCAAGGAACGCTACAAGTCAGGGGTCATCCCCTACAAGAAGATGGGTTACTGGGAGCCGGACTACAGGCCCAAGGAGACCGATCTGATCGCCATGTTCCGGATCACGCCGCAGCCGGGCGTCGACCACGAGGAGGCGGCCGCGGCCATCGCCGGCGAATCCTCCACCGCGACGTGGACCGTGGTGTGGACCGACCGACTGACCGCGTGCGAGCTCTATCGCGCCAAGGCGTTCAGATCCGAGCCGGTGCCGAACACCGGCCCGGGAACCAAAACCGAACAGCAATACTTCGCTTACATCGCCTACGACCTCGACCTGTTCGAGCCGGGCTCGATCGCCAATTTGACCGCATCGATCATCGGCAATGTGTTCGGCTTCAAGGCAGTCAAGGCGCTGCGGCTGGAAGACATGCGTGTCCCGGTGGCGTACCTCAAAACCTTCCAGGGGCCGGCGACCGGTATCGTGGTGGAGCGTGAGCGGCTCGACAAGTTCGGCCGGCCGCTGCTCGGCGCGACGACGAAGCCGAAGCTCGGCCTGTCGGGACGCAATTACGGGCGCGTCGTTTACGAAGCGCTGAAGGGCGGCCTCGACTTCGTCAAGGACGACGAGAACATCAACTCGCAGCCCTTCATGCACTGGCGCGACCGCTTCCTCTACTGCATGGAGGCCGTGAACAAGGCGTCGGCCGCCACCGGCGAGGTCAAAGGACATTATCTCAACGTCACCGCCGGCACGATGGAGGAGATGTACGAGCGCGCCGAATTCGCCAAGCAGCTTGGCTCCTGCATCGTCATGATCGACCTCGTCATCGGCTACACGGCGATCCAGTCGATGGCCAAGTGGGCGCGCCGCAACGACATGATCCTGCACCTGCACCGTGCCGGCAACTCGACCTATTCGCGCCAGAAGAACCACGGCATGAATTTCCGCGTCATCTGCAAATGGATGCGCATGGCCGGCGTCGACCACATCCATGCCGGCACGGTGGTCGGCAAGCTGGAAGGCGACCCGCTCATGATCAAGGGATTTTATGACACGCTGCGCGAGGAGCGCACGCCGCAGAACCTCGAAACCGGGCTGTTCTTCGATCAGGAATGGGCCTCGCTCAACAAGGTGATGCCCGTCGCCTCGGGCGGCATCCATGCCGGCCAGATGCACCAGTTGATCCACTATCTCGGCGAGGACGTCATCCTGCAGTTCGGCGGCGGCACGATCGGCCATCCGGACGGCATCCAGGCTGGCGCGACAGCCAATCGTGTCGCCTTGGAAGCGATGATCCTGGCCCGCAACGAGGGGCGCGATTATTTGCGCGAAGGGACCAAGATCCTCGAACAGGCGGCCAGATGGTGCACGCCGCTGAAGGCTGCCCTGGAGACCTGGAAGGACGTCACCTTCAACTACGAATCGACCGACACGGCCGACTTCGTGCCAACCGCAACGCCCAGCTTCTAGACGAAAGGAACCGTCGTCATGATGACCAATCCGGGAAACAAGGTCACGCAGGGACAGTTCTCGTTCCTGCCCGACCTGACCGATGAGCAGATTTCGGCGCAGATCAAATACGCGCTGAAGAACCATTGGGCGGTCAGCGTCGAGTACACGGACGATCCGCATCCGCGAAACACCTATTGGGAAATGTACGGCAACCCGATGTTCGACTTGAAAGATCCGGCGGGCATACTGCTCGAGGTCAACGCTTGCCGGAAAGCCTGTCCGAACATGTATGTGCGGGTAACCGCCTTCGATTCGACCAAGGGCTGGGAAGCCCCGCGCATGTCGTTCATTGTCAACCGGCCGCCCAGCGAACCCGGGTTCCGGCTGCTACGCCAGGAGCGCGACGGCCGCAGCCAGGGTTATTCGATCGTGCCTTATGCGACCGACAGGCCCGAGGGCGAGCGGAGCTAGCTGAACCATGCTGAACGCGATGACCAAGGACGCTGCCGCACAGGACGCGACGGTTGATCTGCAGGCCGAGTTCGAGGCGTCCAACATCGACGAGGTCATGGACAAGCTCGACCGTGAGCTCGTTGGCCTGAAGCCGGTCAAGACTCGCATCCGCGAGATCGCCGCTCTCCTCCTGGTCGACCGGCTTCGCCGCAAGTTCGGGCTGACTTCGGGCGCCCCGACGCTGCACATGAACTTTACGGGAAATCCCGGCACCGGAAAGACCACCGTGGCGCTGAGGATGGCCGAAATCCTGCATCGTCTGGGCTATGTCCGCGAAGGCCACATGGTCGCCGTGACGCGCGACGATCTCGTCGGCCAGTATGTGGGCCACACCGCGCCCAAGACCCGCGAGGTGATCAAGCGTGCCATGGGCGGCGTGCTTTTCATCGACGAGGCCTACTATCTCTACAAGCCCGAGAACGAACGCGACTACGGCCAGGAATCGATCGAAATCCTGCTGCAGTGCATGGAGAACAACCGTGACGATCTGGTTGTGATCCTTGCCGGCTACAAGAACAAGATGGACCGCTTCTTCGACAGCAATCCCGGCATGCGTTCGCGCATCGCCCATCACCTCGATTTCCCCGACTATGGCGTCAGCGAACTGAAATCGATCGCCGAGATTATGCTCGCGGAGCAGAATTATCGCCTCAGCGAGGCGGCGTCCCGTGCGCTCGAAGAGTATCTTCCGATCCGCATGAGGCTGCCGCATTTCTCCAACGCGCGTTCGGTCCGCAATGGGCTCGACCGGGCGCGGCTGCGGCAGGCCAACCGGCTTTTCGCATCGCGCAGCCGGGTGTTGACCAAAGCCGATCTTATCACCATCGAGGAATCCGACATCCGCGGCAGCCGCGTGTTCGCGGAAGGGAAACTCGAAGGCGAACCGGAGACGAAGATGCGCTGACGGGATGGAGCCGGCTGGCGCAGCGACCAACACCCGCAGACAGAATTGGAGACGACGACCATGGTCACCAGGACAATCATCGCACCCTCCGTGCTTTCCGCGGATTTCTCGCGGCTCGGCGACGAGGTCGAAGCTGTCGTGCGGGCGGGTGCCGACTGGATCCATCTCGACGTGATGGACGGCCATTTCGTACCCAACATCACCTTCGGTCCGCCGGTGATCAAGGCGATCCGCGACCGAACGGACAAAATCTTCGACTGCCATCTGATGATCGCGCCGGCCGACGCCTATCTGGCCGCCTTCGCCGACGCGGGCTGCGACATCATCACGGTGCATGCAGAGGCCGGGCCGCATCTCGATCGTTCTCTGCAGGCGATCAAAAATCTCGGCAAGAAGGCCGGCGTATCGCTGAATCCTTCGACGCCGGAGAGCGTCATCGAGTATGTGCTCGACAGGCTTGACCTGGTGCTGCTAATGACGGTCAATCCAGGCTTTGGCGGCCAGGCCTTCATTTCCGCGGTCATCGAGAAGATCAGGCGAATCAAGGCACTGGTTGGCCACCGCCCGATTGACATCGAAATCGATGGCGGCGTCACGGCCGAAACCGCCCCGCTGGTCGCCGCGGCCGGGGCCAATGTGCTGGTCGCCGGGTCGGCCGTGTTCAAGGGGGGCACCGAGGCGGCTTATCGCGCCAACATTGGAGCCATCCGACAGACGGCCGACGGTGCGATCCGGAAAGCGGCGTAAACAATTCCATCGGAGGCAAGCATGGCGGCCGTCCCCCCTGTCTGCGATTTCGGCTGGCGCGCCATCGATGCCGTTTTGCCTGGCGTCGACGGGAGGTCGCATTCGATCTTCAGCCAAGCCGGCCCGAACGGTCTGGTCGTGGCCTTCATCTGCAATCACTGCCCTTATGTGAAGGCAGTGATTTCACGTATCGTGCGCGATGCCAACGACCTCAAGGCCGAAGGTATCGGCTTTGTCGCGATCAACTCAAACGATGCCGACACCTACCCGGAGGATTCCTTCGACCAAATGAAGCTCTTCGCCACGACGAACGGCTTTAGCTTCCCTTACCTGCACGACCACCGCCAAACTGTGGCGCGCGATTACGCAGCCGTGTGCACTCCCGATTTCTTCGGGTTCAACAGCGAGTTGGGACTGCAATATCGCGGTCGGCTGGACGCCTCGCGACGAGAAGCCGGAGCGCCCGGGCTGAGACGCGACCTGTGCGAGGCGATGAAGCAGGTTGCCCGAACCGGCGACGGGCCGCTGGATCAGATCGCCTCGATCGGCTGCTCGATCAAGTGGAAGGATGCCGCATGAACGTCGGTGCAGGTAGGCCGCTTCGATCGCCGAAGGCGATCCTGTTCGATCTCGACGGCACGCTGGTCGACTCGGCACCGGACATAGCGGCCGCCGTCAACGAACTGCTGGCCAGTCGCGGTCTGCCGCCGCTGCGCCTGGATCAGGTCACGGCCATGATCGGCGGCGGCGTCAGGAAATTGATCGAGCGAGCCTTCGCGGCGTCGGGAGCGCCACTGCTCGGCAACGCTCTCGATGAGGCCAACCGCGTCATGGCGCCTATCTACCGCCGGCATCTGACCGGCCTGACAAGGCTGATGCCTGGAGTCAGGGAGGCTCTCACCCACTTTCATTTGGGCGGAGTAAGCATGGGGGTGGCAACCAACAAACCGCAGTTGGCGACCCGCGAAATCCTGCTTCATTTCGGATTGACGGAATATTTCGGCGCAATCGTTGGCGGAGACGCGGTGACATTCCTGAAACCGGCGCCCGATGCCCTGCTGCTGGCGTTGGCACAGCTTGGGGTCGACCCCGGTGACGCGCTGCTGGTCGGAGACAGTGGCGCCGACCTGGGTGCCGCACGCGCCGCCGGAATGCCCGTCATTCTGTTGCGCGGCGGCTACAGCCACATTCCGGTGGAAGAGCTTGGCGCCGACCTCGTTTGCGACAATCTCTTCGATCTGCCTTCGGCCATGCAGAAGCTGCAAGCCGATGCGTGATCAAGGCGTCCGCCGGCCGAACGCAAATTCGAACGGCCGGCTGCGCTCTATTTCGAGAATTGCTTCAGATAGGCAATGACATTGGCGATGTCTTCGTCCTGCTTGAGGCCGACAAACGCCATCTTCGTTCCTTTGATCATGGCCTTGGGATCGTGAAGATAGGTTTTCAGCGAGGGCTCATCCCATTTGACGCCGGATTTGCCAGCCGCGACCATCGCCTGAGAATAGCTGAACCCCGGGTGTGTCCCAGCCGTTCGGCCTATGACGCCGTTCAACGACGGGCCGACCTTGTTCTTGTCCTGGTCGGCGGCATGGCAGACCTTGCATTTGGCGAAGACCTTCTCACCAGCCGCCGCATCCTGGGCCTGGGATTGGCTCGCGATGAAGGGCACAACGGACATGACTGCGAAAAATGCGATTGCGCGCATGGTATTTCCTCATTGATCGTCTGGGTGCCCTGGACGATTTGCGCATGCCGATCCTTTGATCCGTCTGCATGCGCCTTACGCGGTGGAGTGGAATATCCGCTTCTCCCGTGGAGCCGCGCCGCGTGGCTCAGAAGCTAATTGGCATGTTGTGAAAGTCAATCGTACAAAGGTTTAGAGGCCTGGGTGCTCAAGAGACCTGTCCATTCGTCTTTGTTGACGGCTATCCGGCGAGCGCGTAGCTTGACCTCATTCCGGTTTCTCCATTGGCACCTCGGGAAATCCGGCAAGCGGTGATTTTGTCCTCGCTCCTGGTTGGGCTGGGCTCGCCGATATGGGCGTTTGGGAACGCGCAAGAGGCGCTGAATGGACATGGTCGATCTCATATTGACGGTTTGCCTCAGCGCCAATCCGAGCAATTGCCGAGACGAACATCTCTATTTCGAGAGCCGCGGCACTCTGTTCCAATGCATGATCCTTGCCCCCAGCGAAATCGCGAAATGGTCTCAAGAACACCCGAACCTCAAGGTCATGCGCTGGAAATGCGCATTTCCGAGCAAGGAACGAGCCATCTGATTTGGCAGCGCGGAACCCTGGGGAGGAGGTGTCATGATGGTTTCACGGCGCATGACGCTGCGTCTGGCGGTTCTCGGGACAGCCGCTGTTCTTGCTACCAGGCCGGTCGTTGCGGCAGCCAGGATTCGCCTCGGTGTGCTGAAGTTTGGAACCGTGAGTTGGGAACTCGATACGCTAAGGCGGCACAAATTCGATGCCGCCAACGGGATCGATCTGGAGATCATCGACTTCGCCGGCGAGGATGCAACCAACGTCGCGATGCTGGCTGGCGCGATCGACATGATCGTCTCCGACTGGCTGTGGGTCTCGCGCCAGCGCTCCGAAGGCGGCGACCTCACATTGACCCCCTATTCGACCGCCGTGGGGGCGATCATGGTGAAGGAGGACTCGCCGATCCGGACGGTCGCCGATCTCAAGGACAAGAAAATCGGCGTCGCCGGCGGCCCGCTCGACAAGAGTTGGCTGCTTATACAAGCGCTGACCAGACGCGACCTCGGCGTCGACCTGTCGGCAACCAGCGACATCGTCTTTGGCGCGCCGCCGCTGATTTCGGAAAAGGCGATACAGGGCGAACTCGATGCGGTGCTGAATTTCTGGCATTTTTGCGCCCGTCTCGAGGCCAATGGCTTCCGTCGACTGATCGGCGTGAACGACGCGGCAAGGTCGCTCGGGGCTCTGGGACCCGTTTCGGCCCTCGGTTACGTCTTCCATGACCAATGGGCAAACGAGAACCCGGATGCGGTCAGGGGTTTCGTGAGGGCGTCCGCGCAAGCCAAGGACTTGCTGGCCAGATCCGATGACGAATGGCTGCGCCTGGCGCCGATCATTCGCGCGGAAGGCAAGGAACTGGAAAAGCTGCGCGATCGCTACCGCCAGGGCATTCCCAGACGGTCGGTCGCCGAGGAAGCGGCCGACGCCGGCAGGCTATACCATGTGCTGGCGGCGATCGGCGGCGCGAAACTTGTCGGCAGCGCGCCGGAGATGGCGCCCGGCACGTTCTGGCAGGATCCCCGGAAATGACCGCATTGGGAACCGACGGCACGCGTGATGCTCCGCCGAGCATGTCCGGCCGACGCAGTCTGGCGACGGCACTCATGCCCGCGCTGACCGTAGCGGTCTCCCTGCTCGGGCTTTGCCTGCTGTGGAACCTTGCGGCAAGCGTCTGGCCAAGCCGTGCCTTTCCAGGACCTGGGCAGGTCTGGCAAGTGCTTCTCAGGGAGGCTGCGAGCGGCGACCTTTTTTACCATCTCGGCGTGACTCTCGGCCGGGTCGCCGCGGCATATATCGTCGCCATGATCATCGGATCCGTCATCGGCGTTTTGCTCGGCAGCCATCGTCGCGTCGACCGTTTTTTCAACCCGTGGGTGATCCTGTTCCTCAACATCCCGGCGCTGGTGGTCATCGTCCTCGGCTACATCTGGTTCGGCCTCAACGAGGCGGCGGCGATCGGCGCGGTGGCGGTGAACAAGATCCCGAATGTCGTGGTGACGATGCGCGAAGGCGCCAGGGCGCTCGATCCAAGTTACGCCGAAATGGCCACCGTCTATCGCTTCGGCCGCCTTGAACGCATCCGCCATATCCTGCTGCCGCAATTGCAGCCCTATCTTGCCGCCGCGTCGCGATCCGGCATCGCCCTCATCTGGAAGATCGTCCTGGTCGTCGAACTGCTCGGCCGCTCGAACGGTGTCGGCTTCCAGATCCATCTCTATTTCCAGCTCTTCGATGTCGCCGCCATCCTTGCCTACACGCTGGCTTTCGTGGCGGTGATGCTTGTCATTGAACTCCTCCTGGTGCAGCCCGTTGAACGACATGCAACCCGTTGGCGCCGTCGTCCCGCTTAAGGTCGACATCGCCGAAAAGACCTTCAGGTCCGCGCGAGGCGTCTCGATCACGGCGCTTCAGGACCTTTCCTTCGAGGTCCGGCAAGGCGAATTCGCCTGCTTGCTGGGACCGTCGGGCTGCGGCAAAACCACGACGCTGCGTATCCTGCTTGGCTTGGACAAAGACTTTTCCGGCTCCTTTCAGTTGCCGCAAGGAGGTTCGAACCGCATCGCCGCCGTATTCCAGGAACCGACCCTGCTGCCGTGGCGAACGGTGGAACAGAATGTCAGGCTGGCGTTGCCGAAAAGCTTGAGAGCGAAAAATCTGGACGGGCTGTTCGACACGCTCGGCCTCGCCGGCATGCGCTCGCTCTATCCTGCCGAACTGTCGCTCGGCCTTGCGCGCAGGGCAGCACTTGCCAGGGCTTTCGCCACCGAGCCGGCGGTGCTTTTCCTGGACGAACCTTTTGTCTCGCTCGACGAACAGACCGCCGAGCGGCTTCGGCATCTGCTTTTGACCGTGTGGTCGGCACGGCCAACGACCGCCTTGATGGTGACGCACAATCTACGCGAGGCACTGATGCTGTCGGACCGCATCATCGTGCTCGCGCCACGGCCAACCCATGTGCTCGGCGTGTTCGACGTACGGTTGCCACGGCAACATCGCAATTCGCAGGTGATGAGCGACCTCCTGCGGTCGTTCCATCATAGATTTCCGGACGTCACCTGATCGCCTGCTGGTGAAATGCATATCGGAGGCCTTCATGTCGGTTGATCGGCTAAGACGCAGGCTTGTGAGTGGCTTCACCTGCACCGCTGCCAGCGCCGCCTTGCTGCCATGCTGCCTCGGACGAGCCGTTCTGGCCGCAGGCGGCAGCTTGCGGTTCTCGACCACGCAAATCGCCGACGGCGTCTTCGCCTTCCAGGGCGCGGATGAATTGATGACCGCCGCCAACAACGGTGCGATCTGCAATCTGGGCGCCGTCATCGGCACCGATGCGGTTGCCGTCATCGACAGCGGTGGCAGCCTGATCGAGGCGGAGGCCTTTCTCGCCGCGATCGGAAAGCTGACAGCAAAGCCGGTTCGCTTCCTGGTCAACACCCACATGCATCCCGACCACATCTTCGGCAATGCGGCATTCCGGAAGATCGGCGCGACCATCGTCGGTCACCGCAATCTGCCGCGTGCTCTCGAGGCGCGCGGCGCGTTCTATCTGCACAACTATCGCGAACAGCTTGGCGAGGCGTTGATGGAGGGGATCGAGATCGTGCCGCCGACCATGCTGGTCGACGATCGCCTGCAACTCGACCTCGGCGGGCGCATGATCGAACTGCGGGCATGGAAGGCGGCGCACACCGACAACGACCTGACCGTATTCGATACCGCGACCAGAACGCTCTTTGCCGGCGATCTCGTGTTCATGGGCTCCTTGCCGACGCTCGACGGATCACTGCTTGGATGGCTCCGCCAGATGGATGCGCTCACCGCGATCGACGCCGCGCGCGTCGTTCCAGGTCATGGTCCTGTAACGGCCGACTGGCCACAGGCGCTGGCGGGGGAGCGACGCTATTTCGAGATTCTGGCGCGCGATATCCGAAAGGCGATCGCCGACGGAACGCCGCTGCGCGAAGCAGTCAAAACCGCTGGCGAAACCGAACGGGATAATTGGCACCTGTTCGACGACTACAACCAGCGCAACGCAACGGCCGCATTTGCCGAACTCGAGTGGGAATAGACGATGCCGACATGCGTCCAGCAGCTGTAAGGCACGGCGATTTGCCAAGGCGTCGCCAAAGGCTTATCCTCAACGCCAGCCTGGGCACCACCTCTCTGCATTGGTGGAGGCATCGAAATGCAAAATCACGCTTACTCGAGCCGGCAGCTCGCTTTGCCGCTCGCATCCGTTTTTGTCGCGATCATCTTGGCCATCGGCACGCTGCTCGGTTCCTCCGGAACCGCCAGCGCACAGCAAACAACCGCGTCCTCGGACAGAATCTGGCATGACTTGAAGGGCGACGTGTTCGGCGATCGGGCAATTCTGGTCGATACCGGCGTCGTCAGGATCGAAGCGCCGAAGCGGGCGCAGGATGCCGCCATCGTGCCCGTGGACATCTATCTCGATCCAGCCAAGGCGCCGGACGGCATCAAATCCGTTACCTTGATCATCGATGCCAACCCTGCACCGGTGGCGGCAACGTTCCAGCTCGGCAAGGATGCCGGCGTGACGCATCTGTCGACGCGCGTGCGCGTCAACGACTATTCCTATCTGCGTGCCATCGCTGAGACGCAGAGCGGCCAGCTCCATATGATGCAGACCTTCGTCAAGGCATCAGGCGGATGCTCCGCCCCTGCGGTCAAGAACCAAGACGAGGCCAACGCGACGATGGGTCAGATGAAGCTGCGCCAGTTCCCGCCCAAAGAGACGATGACCAAGACTGAGGAACTGCAGTTGATGATCCGGCATCCTAACAATTCGGGCCTGCAGCGGGATCCGCTGACCCAGTATTTCATACCGGCGCATTTTGTTCAGAAACTGTCGATCTCGCAAGCCGGCCGGCCGATCCTCTCCATGGAAGGTGGAATATCGATTTCGGAAGACCCCAATTTCCGGTTCGATTTCACCGTGCATGGCAACGGCGAAATCCAGGTGGAAGCGACCGACACGGATGGCAAAACATTCCGCAATCAGTGGCCCCTGGAGACAGCAGGTCTCTGAAGTATCCCTCTTGCGCCGTAATGCCGGCTGCTTGCCAGCTCGATCCCGGAAGTGAAGCTCGTTTCGGGAGGAACATGTCCAGGCAAAGGATGGAACTCCATCCGGCTTGCGGAGGGAGCAGGCTCTAAAAGCAGCGCACGTCGGCTTCCGACTGCGCGCGCTTCAATTCGGTACGGGCGGCCTTCGCCGGTGCGCTTTCGCGAAACAGCCCAGCGTTTTCGCCTGTGGTCAAAGACATACTCTTGAAAGTCTCGGCCCTCTCATAGTGGTCGTACGGAAGGATCGAGGCGATGACGTCGATCGAGCAGGAACAGCTTTCCAGCGCCTGACGTGTCTGGCCGTTCGTCTGCATGCAGCCGAGCACGTAATCGGCAATCGTTGCTGTCGGGTAATCTCCCGCGGCGCCCGCCGGGTTTGCGAAGGCCAGCGGCGCGGCCAGGAGCAGCGGCAAGGTCGAAAATCCAACATATCTGATCATGGGAAAACCTCCGGTTAGCCTGGGCGCGATGTGCCAAGTCGGGATCACCGTGGCAGTTGGCAACGAGCCGCAGAGTCAGTCAAGCGCCCATGGCTTCCGTATACGACCAAAGGAGGAATGCGGTACTCATCGACCGTGGTTCCGCATGGCGGCCTGATGGCCCGCTCCACACCCCAACTCCAACGATCATCTCATGCTTGGCCCACTATCGATTCTCCATGCAGCACGTAGATGGCCAGGCCGAGACATCGAAGTGAATACCGCTAAATAAAATCTTTGCTTAGGTGAAATGTAAAACTCAAAAAATAATCAAATTTTATGCGGTCAACCGTTATTTAGCTAGTAGAAATACTTTATCTAACCAATACTGTCCTAGTTATTTCCTTATATTGCACCGCATCATTCACGATATTGCGGTGCAAAAAGACACCCAGGCTTTTTTGCTTGCCTAGCGTTTTGCGATGACATAGCCTCACCCTGTTTCCGGCTTCAAGGGCGTCACCGTCATTAGGGAGCGGCGACAGTCTTTCGTAGGCCAAGGTGAGGTGGGCAGTAACGGTGCCCTCTGCACATCTGGCTTAGGTCGTGACACGCTGCCGGAAATATTTCCCCCCCGTGAATCGCTTGGGCAAGCCCTTGTGGGCTCAGCAAATGATTCATCACTATGAACCTCGGGAGGAATTCGGATGCGTGTACTTACGAAAGCTACCTATATTCTAACCACTGCGGCGTTTCTGTCGCTCGGCGCGGCCTATACGGCGTCGGCTAACGAGGACCTTGCAAAGCTGGCTTCGGATTCGAAGAACTGGGCAATGCAGACGGGTGACTACGCCAACACCCGCTATTCCAAACTCAACCAGATTACTGCGGACAATGTGAAGAACCTGCAGGTCAAGTGGACCTTTTCCACCGGCGTGCTGCGAGGCCACGAGGGTGGACCGCTTATCATCGGCGATGTGATGTATGTCCACACGCCTTTCCCGAACAATGTCTTTGCGCTCGACCTCAAGAATGACGGGAAGATCCTTTGGAAATACGAACCCAAGCAGGATCCCAACGTCATTCCGATCATGTGTTGCGATACGGTCAATCGCGGTGTTGCCTATGGTGACGGCAAGATCATTCTCAATCAGGCCGACACCACGGTCGTCGCCCTCGATGCGAAGACCGGCAAGGTCGTCTGGTCGGTCAAGAACGGTGACCAGACCGATGGCGGCAAAGGCGAATCCGGTACGGCTGCCCCCGTCGTCGTCAAGGACAAGGTGCTCATCGGCGTCTCCGGCGCCGAATTCGGCGTTCGCGGCTGGCTGGCCGCCTACAATCTGAAAGATGGCAAACTCGCCTGGAAAGCCTATTCGGAAGGTCCGGACGCAGACACCCTGATCGATCCCGAAAAGACCACGCATCTCGGCAAGCCGGTGGGCAAGGACTCCGGCACGAACACTTGGGAAGGCGAGCAGTGGAAGACAGGCGGAGGCACGACATGGGGATGGTATTCCTATGATCCCAAGCTGAACCTGGTCTACTATGGCACCGGCAATCCCTCGACGTGGAACCCCGTACAACGCCCCGGCGACAATCGCTGGTCGATGACGATCATGGCCCGCGATGCGGACACGGGTGTTGCCAAATGGCTCTACCAGATGACCCCGCATGACGAATGGGACTATGACGGCGTCAATGAGATGATCCTCGTCGACGGCATGGAGGTCAACGGCGCCAAGCACGATGTGCTGGTGCATTTCGACCGCAACGGCTTTGCCTACACCATGGATCGCGCCAGCGGCGACCTTCTCGTCGCCAAAAAATACGATCCGTCAGTGAACTGGGCGACGGAAGTCAACATGGATCCCAAGAGCGACCAGTATGGCCGCCCGCAGGTCGTGGCGAAATACTCGACTCAGCAGAACGGCGAAGACACCAACTCGACGGGCATCTGCCCGGCGGCGCTTGGAACGAAGGACCAGCAGCCGGCGGCCTATTCGCCGAAGACCGGGCTGTTCTATGTCCCGACCAACCATGTCTGCATGGACTATGAGCCTTACAAGGTAAGCTACACCGCCGGTCAGCCCTATGTTGGCGCCACCGTGTCGATGTACCCGGCCCCTGGCGGCGACGGCAGCATGGGCAACTTCATTGCCTGGGATGCAGCCAAGGGTGAGATCGTCTGGTCGAAGCCCGAGATGTTCTCGGTGTGGTCTGGCGCGTTGGCCACGGATGGCGACGTCGTCTTCTACGGCACGCTCGAAGGCTACATCAAGGCGGTCGATAAGGACGGCAAGGAACTCTACAAGTTCAAGACCCCGTCCGGCATCATCGGCAACATCACGACCTACGAGCAGGGCGGCAAGCAGTACATCGCCGTTCTGTCGGGTGTTGGCGGCTGGGCAGGTATTGGCCTGGCAGGCGGCCTGCTTTCGCCTGATAACGCCGCTGCCTGGCATGGCGCCGTCGATCAGGGCCGTGCCCAAGGCGATGAGGCCGCCGTCGTTGGCACCGCTGGTCTTGGTGCCGTCGGTGGCTACGCGGCACTTGCCGACTACACGACGCTGGGCGGTCAGCTCACCGTCTTCGGTCTCCCGGATTGATGCGCTGGGAACCTTGAGAACGCCTCAGGTCTTGTGAGACCAAAGGCTTGAAGAACGAGAGCCCGGATCATCCGGAAGCCATGGCCGGGCTCTCGATTCGGTTACGCACCCAAAACACCGATCAATGCCGGTCGCGCCAGCAAAACCGTGTCCATTGGCAAATGAAGGAAGTTTGAATGTCCGTTCGCATTGTAATTTCGGCTTTGGTCCTGGCTCTGCTGCCTCTGGCAAGCTCAGGCGTCGCCCAGGCCGACGACAGCATGGAAAAAGCCAAGGCGGTGAAGGAAGAAGGCGGCAAGTATTTGGATGCGGATGGAAATCCGACCTACAATATCGAAAACGGAACCGTCGATTGGTACACGTTCAGCGGCTACCGCCGGTATCACTCCGATTGCCATGTCTGCCACGGACAGGATGCAACAGGTTCGAGCTATGCGCCGGCTTTGGTCAACAGCCTGAAAAACATGGATTACGGCACGTTCCTCTCGATCGTCGCCGAGGGCCGCAAGAATGTCGGCGGCGGCAAGGAAAACGTCATGCCTGCCTTTGGCGACAACAAGAATGTCTATTGCTACATGGACGACCTCTACATCTACCTGCGCGCGCGCGCAGATGGCGCGGCGCCCCGCGGACGGCCGCCCAAGCACGAAGACAAGGCCCAGGCGGCGAAGGATGCCGAAGCATCCTGCATGGGTGGGTGACATGATTGGCCGCGATGCATTGAAGCTGCGCGTCGTTCTGCCGATCCTCGGCACGCTCGCCTTGCTGCCGTCGAATGCGCATGCGCAAAGCGCCGGCCTTGGTGCGGCGGGAGAACTGGTCGACCCCGACATCTTGCGCGTCTGCGCCGATCCCTCGAATATGCCCTTCACCGACAAGAGCGGCGAAGGATTCGAAAACAAGCTGGCAGAGCTGGTTGCCGCGAAAACCGGGCGCAAGTCCGTCTCCTACACCTGGTTTCCCACGATCACCGGCTTCGTGCGCAATACGTTGGGGGCCAACCGATGCGACATCATCATGGGCTATGCCCAGGGCGATGAGCTGGTGCAGAACACCAACGCCTACTATCGCTCCGCCTATGTGCTTGTGCATCCGAAAAGCCACGATATGGAAGGCGTGGAAACGATCGAGGATCCCAGACTCAAGGGCAAGACGATCGGCGTCGTTGAAAGCACGCCGCCAACCGCCAACATGGCCGCCAACAAGCTCCTGCGGACCGCCAAGATCTATCCGCTTGCGGTGGATACGCGCGTCACCCCATCCATGGGGGAGGTCATGATCAAGGACATGCTGGCACACAAGATCGATGCGGCGGTGCTGTGGGGACCGATGGCAGGTTACTATGCCAAGGAACTCGGAGCTGATGTGACGATCGTTCCACTGGTGAAGGAAAAAACCGGCTCGCGCATGTCTTACCGCATTACCATGGGCGTACGTCCGTCCGACCAGGAATGGAAGCGGACGCTCAACCGGGTGATCAGGGAAAACCAGGCGGAGATCACCAGGATCCTGCTGAGCTATAACGTGCCGCTGATCGACGAACACGACAACCTGATTACCCAATGAATGGAAGGGAGACTATTTTCTTGCTGGTCGCCGCGAGCCTTCTGGGTCTGACCGAGCCGACATGGGCTGGCGATGTCGCCGAACCCAGCGGTTTCCGGATGGACGACTATCGGGCACCGGTGCCGCGGACGCTGCAAGGCGCGAGGGTGGTGACGACGGTGGAAGCGGAAGCGCTGTGGCGGGCGAAAAAGGCGATCTTCTTCGACGTGATGCCGGACACGCCCAAACCGACCAATTTGCCGGCAGGAACCATATGGAGGGACAAGGTCAGAAAGGACATCCCAGGCAGCATATGGCTGGCCAATGTGGGATACGGCGCTATTTCTCAGGAGACCGCCAGCTATTTTCGCCAAGGCCTCGAGGCCAAGGCCGGGACGGACAAGTCGCGCGCGATTCTGTTCTACTGCATGACGAATTGCTGGATGTCGTGGAATGCGGCGAAACGGGCCGTCGAGTGGGGCTACAGTTCGGTAATCTGGTATCCGCTCGGCGCTGATGGGTGGGAAGATGCAAACCTTCCACTGGAGGAGAAAAAACCCTACACAACGAACAATTGAAGTAAGGACTGCAATTATTCTCGATAGTTTGTTTTCAACTTTTCAAAACCTATTGTTTCATTTGTCCATTTTGAGACTTGATGGACGAGCCATTGCGTCGGTGCCCTGCAATGGTTGGCTAACGACAGGATCGGTCCCTTCGGGCTGGTATAAGAGGAGAAATGTCATGAAGAAGAACTGGAAAAAACCGACCATGTGTCAGGTTGCCGCTGGCTTCGAAATTTCACGGTATCTGCCTGCTGAAATTACTCCCAAGAAGTAGGCCGCAGAGGTGCGCGTCCCTGGCAACAGGGGCGCGCATCCCCTCGCATGGGACTTTCGTGAAAGATTTTGACGCACGCAAAGCGCGCGAAGCGTTTTTTGTGACTGCAAATTGCCTGCAGGTCAGAGAAGCCGGCGCGCGGGCATTTTCATGCATTTGAGGATCATCGGATCGGCGGCGGGCGGCGGCTTTCCGCAATGGAACTGCAACTACCGTCTGAGTCGTGCGGCTCGCACCGGCATGGCCGGCGTGCATTCACGAACCCAGTCAAGTGTCGCCGCCTCGGCGGACGGGTTCGGCTGGGTTCTTTTCAATGCCTCGCCCGACATTCGCCAGCAAATCGCTGCAACACCTGAACTGCAGCCTGCGGACGATGCGCCGCTGCGCTCGACGCCTATTCGCGCGGTGGTGCTGACCAACGCCGATGTCGATCATATCGCCGGACTGCTCAGCCTGCGCGAGCGGCAGCCTTTCGCCATCTATGCAACGGCGCAGGTACTGGCGACGCTGGAGGCGAATTCGATTTTCAACGTTCTCGATCCAGCGCTTGTGCCGCGGCGCATCCTGCCGCCGGCGAAAGAATTCGCCATTTGCGACGCAGAAGGCCGCGAGACCGGCGTAATGATCGAGCCCTTTCCAGTGCCCGGGAAGATAGCACTCTATCTGGAGGATAGAGACCATCCGGATGCCAATTTCAGCTCCGACGCAGGTGATACGATCGGAGTCCGAATCGCCGGCATCGGCAGCCGCGGCTCCGTCTTCTATATCCCAGGCTGCGCGCGCATCGATGCGGCCTTGCGCGCGCGTCTCGCCGATGCCGCCTGTCTTCTGTTCGACGGCACGGTCTATACCGACGACGAGATGATCGTCGCCGGCGTCGGTCAGAAAACCGGCGCGCGCATGGGGCATCTGGCAATCTCGGGAGAATCGGGTTCGATCGCCGGCTTGGCCGATGTGAAGGTCGGCCGTCGCGTCTTCGTCCACATCAACAACACCAACCCCATCCTTGACGAGAACTCCGCCGAGCACGCGGCGGTCAAGGCGGCCGGCTGGGAAATCGCAAGCGACGGTATGGAGATGGAATTTTGAGCGACTTCCGCGATGCAGCCAAAGGCGGACTCTCCACGAGCGCTCTCGAAGCCGTGTTGAGGCAGGTTGGCGCCGAGCGCTATCACAATCGCCATCCCTTTCACCACAGGATGACCAGCGGCGCATTGTCGAAGGCCGAGATGAAGGCCTGGGCGCTGAACCGCTATTGCTATCAGGCGGTCATCCCGCGCAAGGATGCCATGATACTCGTGCATGCCGAGGATCCAGCGTTTCGCGCCGCGTGGCGCAAGCGGATCGAGGATCATGACGGCGAGGACGGCTGGAGCGGCGGCATCGCGCGCTGGCTGCATCTGGCAACTTCGCTCGGCCTGGACGCCGAGGCCGTGAAGAGCGAAAGGCTGGCACTGCCGGCGACGCGCTTCGCGGTGGACGCTTACCTTTCCTTTTGTACAAACCGGACGTTGTTCGAGGCGGTCGCGTCGTCGCTGACCGAGATGTTCTCGCCACTCATCATAGGCGAGCGGGTGCCGGCAATGCTGGCCAAATACGACTACATCACCGAGGATACACTGGCCTATTTCAGGCAACGGCCCGAACAGGCCTCGCGTGACGCCGACTTCGCCCTCGCCTACGTGCTCAGCCATGCCGATACGGCGGAGCGCCAGCAGCAGGCAATCGATGCACTGGTGTTCAAATGCGATATACTCTGGGCCATGCTTGACGCGCTTCAACACGCCTATGGCGAGCAGGGAAACATACCGCCCGGCGCCTTCCAGCCCGAGGCAGCCCAATGATGGCGCTGCGCGAAAGAGCCGTGGTGTCGTTGCGATCGGTACCTTCGCTGCCGAAACACGTGCGCATACAATACGATTCCGTGCGGCAGGCATTCGCCGTGCTTTCACCGGAAAAGATATTCTGGCCGAACGATGTCAGTCTCGACATATTGCGCCGCTGCGATGGACGGTCCACGGTCGGCGATATCATTGCCGGCCTTGCCGCGGATTATGAGGCCGAACAGGAGGCCGTGGCGACCGACGTCATCGCCTTCCTGCAGGAATGGTCGGACAAGCTGTTGGTGAGGCCATGAGCACGCCCCTCCTCCCTCCAATCGGCATGCTGGCGGAACTGACGCATCGCTGCCCGCTGCAATGCCCTTATTGCTCCAATCCGCTGGAACTGCTGAAGGCCAATCGCGAACTCGACACTGAGACCTGGCTCGCCCTGTTCTCGGAGGCCGCCGATCTCGGAGTGCTCCAGGTGCATCTGTCCGGTGGCGAGCCGACACTGCGCCGCGACCTCAAGCAATTGATCGCCGGGCTTGCGGGGCGCGGCGTCTACACCAATCTGATTACCGCGGGCGTTGGCATCGTCGAGGGCCGTATCGAGGCATTTGCCGAAGCCGGCCTCGACCATCTGCAACTGAGCTTTCAGGGCGCGCGTCCGGCGACCACCGATCGCATCGGCAACCACAAGGGCGCTCACGAAAAGAAGCTGGAAACGGCACGCCGCGCGCGCGCTGCCGGTCTGCCTCTTACCATCAACGCACCGATCCATCGCCATAACATCGAGGAAGTGCCGGAATTCATCGATCTCGCCCTTTCGCTGGGCGCGGAGAGGCTCGAAATCGCCAATGTGCAGTATGCCGGCTGGGCGTTGACCAATCGCGACCAACTGATGCCCGAGCGTGAAGCGGTCGACAGGCAGGCGGAGATCGTCGCGGAGGCACAGGAGCGACTGGCCGGCATCATCAACATCGATTTTGTGACGCCGGACTATTTCGCGATCTATCCCAAGCCGTGCATGGGCGGCTGGGCGCGGGACGCCTTCATGGTGACGCCTGACGGCACCGTACTGCCCTGCCATGCCGCACAGACGATCCCGTCGCTCAGCTTCGAGCGTTTCGAACCACGCAGGCTGTCCTCGATCTGGGCCGATTCACCGGGGTTCAATGCCTTTCGCGGCACGGACTGGATGCAGGAACCCTGTCGCGGCTGTGAGCGGCGCGAGATCGACTGGGGCGGCTGCCGCTGCCAGGCGATGGCGATCGCCGGCGATGCCGCTGCAACGGACCCGGCTTGCGCGAAATCGCCGATCCATGCTCGCATGGCAATGCTGATCGACGAAGCCAAGCGCATTGCCACAGCCCCTTCGAGAGAAGAACCATTCGTCTACCGGCGGATCGGCGCCATGACCGAATCCGCCTGACCTGGCGAGAAAGCGCGTCTCACCCCCTCCGCAAAACGCGAAGCGTCTGCTCGTCAAACAATGGCTCGTCCTGGCCGATGCGCACAAACAGCAGGCTGTGCCCCTCACCCGCCGGCACCTCGAAATACTGGATGCCGTCAGGCATTTCGCCCCAGACGCCGCAGGGCGGCTCCGGAATCTCGTTGGGATCGGCAAGTGCTTTCAGCTCTTTCGCATAGGCGGCGTCGGGGCTGAATGTGTAGCGTTTGACGCCGGCAGGCTCCGTGCCCTGCGTGTAAGGCGTCAGCACACAGCGGGCGCTGACAGTCTTGTCGGTTTTTTCCAGGAACAGGCGGCGCAAGGCAGCCTCGGCAGTTTCACCTGATATGATGTCGAACAGTTCGACGAGAGGATCGGCCGCGCCGCCGTCGCTGTATTTGATGGCAAGCGCGTTGTCGGCGAATTCGAAATGAATCTGGCGGAAGCCGAAGTCGCAGCGTTGCGCCCAGGCGGCCAGCCCGATATTTTTGTCAGACAACCTTTCCCAGACGCATTTGTCGATCGGCGAGCGCGACGGTGCCGGTTCGTCCGCCACGGCGGACATCGTCGCGGATGCAAGCAGGGCGCTGGCTCCAATGATCGATCGCACCCTATTCATCGCTGCATCCTGTCAAGGTAAAGGCATCCCATGCGGAGCCGTCTGGATTGGCATTGGCGAAGTCGGCTGGCACGCTCAAACCAGCCCGAGCAGAAAGGCCGCGCCACCGAGAAAACCTGCCGAGCAGGTCCATAGCAGCCAAAGCCCCCGGACCCGGCATTCGAGCACCGCCGAGCCGGGGTTGGCGGGGTCATAGTGGACGTCGACCTTGCTGCCTTCGACATACTGCCGTGCCTGGCCGCCGACGAGGCCGGACAGCGAGGCGGTCACGGTGGCGCCGAACGTTACACGATCGGCGCTGTAGCGCTGGCCGGCGACGCCATAGGAGTAGACGATGCGGGATTTGAAGACGGTGCGCCAGCGGCCATAGCCTGAATGGTTTCGGAGCGCCTGCAGACCTGAAGTGTCGATGCGGCCAACCACGATCGGCCATTTTGCCGCCTGCTCGGCCAACGCTTTCTGGGCGAAACCGATGCTCAGGATGAACAAGCCCATAAAAAGCAGCAACGCCGCGGCACCGAGATTCTGCGGCTTGGGCAAATGCGGCCCGATCGCTTCCAGAACACCGCCGACGGAAAACACCAGCACAACCGCGCCGAACACTAGGCCGGCCGAGAGTTGGACCATGAACTTGAAGGCGCCGTCCGGCAGGGTGCGCTCGATCACCGCTTTGCTCGGATCGGCCGGATTGTAGAAGACAGTCACGTCCGCGCCGCGGGGAAACTGGGCAAGGGTCTCCGTGACTTCGAAATTCCCCAAATTCTCTTTCACGCTGTAGCGCGAGCTTTGAAATTTCTTGCCGCCGATCTTGTATTCGAAGGTGATCGCCGGAAAATTGCGCATTTCGGTGGTGTCAGTGCTGTCCGAACCAACGCCCGAGTTTCTGACCTCACGTGCCTCGACGCGCGAGGAAATGATCTTTCCCGGCGTCGGCAGCCAGCGGCTGAGTGCCTTCACCTCTCGCCATTTCATGAAGGTGATGAACGACAGCGCGCCCGCGACCACGCAGGCAAAGCCGACAAGCATGATCTTGAGTTCCAACTCGTCTCCCCCCAGGAGTGCAGGAACTCGCACATAGACAGCATGGCGGCGGCAATGTCTTGTATTTTCGCAAATCTGAAAAGGCTGAGCAGCGCAAACGGCAACAGCCCACGCCGCGTCATGCAGGCTTCACGGCCAGGAACGTGTTCCATTCTTCGCTATTGCGGCCGACGTTGAAATCGTCCCTGATGAGGACGAGCCCGGCGCCTTCGAGACGGGCCGCGAAGTCGTCCCTGCGCCAGTAGACCGTATGATATTCGCCTGATGTCTCGCCGTCGCCATTGCGCATCAAGACGAGGAAGGCGCCGCCCGGGCGCAGCGACCCGGCTATCTTGGCAAGCACCTGGTCGGTCTCGTCGCGAGGCACATGGATGAGGACGCACAGGGCCAGAACTGCGTCGTAGGGGCCGCCGAGATCATCGGTGATGAGATCGAGCAACTCGCCATGCTTGCCACGCGCGGCCTGCAGTCCCAGGAACCGCTTGGTCGCGTCGGTGCGCCGGACTTTGACACCCAAACTCTCCAGAAAATCCGCGTCGTATCCGGCTCCGGACCCGACTTCCAAAATCCGGCCGCCTGTGCCGGCAATCGCCACCAGGCGCTTCAGCGATGCCTGCTCCTTCACGTTGGGGACATGGCGCACGATGGCATCATATTGTTCCGCATAATCCTCGTAAGCGCTGATCGTTTGACGGCTCTGCGCCAGAGCCTCCGATGACACACCCATCTTTCCTCCCATGCGTCCATGTCGGTCAAAGAGCCGGACACTTTCCTCAGCCAATGCTGCCGGCCGAAGCGTGTCCATCGAGCAGTCCGATATCGCGCTTGCCCAGACCGCGGGCATCAGGCAGAGCGGAGCGCGCCGGGACTGACGACTGTCTCAGTTGGCGTCGGCTACAGTCTGCCGGCCGCCGGCCCAGGCGCGCCATTGCCGTTCGTCGCCATGGAAGACATTGAGGTCTATGCGGCCGGTGACGCCGTGCGACAGGCCGGAGCCGGAATACTGCCAGAACAGCCATTTGCGGCCGGGATAGACTTTTGACGGATGCTGGGCCACGGCACGCAGCCAGAACGGATAGTCGAGGAATTCGCCCCTGAGATTGTCGCGGTAGAAATCGGGCGCGGTGTAGATGATGGGCCGCTGGCCGTAATGCCGCTCCAGCTTGTCCATGAACACCTGCATCTTTTCCAGCACCTTTTCGCGCGACGGCCGCCGCTTGCAGCTGGACTCGCCATTCCACTCGACGTCGATCACCGGCGGCAGTGCGCCTTCGACCCTGGGCACGTTGCGGATGAACCAGTCCGCCTGCTCGCCGGCCGTGCGGCACCAGTAGAAGAAATGGTAGGCGCCGCGCTTCAAGCCGGCGGCGTCGGCGCTGCGCCAGTTTTTCATGAACATCGGATCGAGGTGGTCGCCACCGTCGGTCGCCTTGATGTAGGCGAAGTTGGCGCCCTGGGCGCGCAATTTGTCCCAGTTGACGTTGCCTTGCCAACGCGAGACGTCGACGCCGTGCACTGCAAGGCGGCGAGGCGAACCCTTGCCGAAATTGATCGGCTTGGCGTCGCGAAATCCGTAACGGGTGAGCGGCCCGGCCAGCATGGCCGGTGCCGCGCGGGTCAACAGCTTGGGCGGCGACACCAAGGCTGCCGGCTCGACCGGCAGCCCGCCGACATCAGGCACTTGGGGATCAGGCACGTCGGGTGCGGCAAACACCCCTGTCTCTTCCTCCTCCGCCAAACCGAACGGGCGCGTTTTTTCCCCCGGACCGTTGTCAGACATGGGAGCCAATCCGGCCCTTGCCGCTCTGTTGCCCCTTGCCGCCGGAGCAGCGGCGATCGGTGCCGGCGGCCGGATCACGGAACTGGTGGTCTCGTTGGACGGTTTCTGCAAATCCAGCGCGTCGACGCCGGCCGTCGACGAGCAGCCGGCAAGGCATAGCGATGCGATCAAAAAACTGACGACGCCCGGAATCCGCATCTGGACCTGTACTCAAAACACAACAGACCGAGGGCAAAACGACAGCCGACGGACAAACCAGATCAGTTATGAATGAGAAATTACCAATAAAGTTTGAATCAAGTTTTTTTCGCCCATACCGCGTGCGGGCAAGCGCGATGGAAACCGGCTAGGATTTTTTGAAAACGCCGATCATCGGCCCGAGATTCCAATAGTCGTCTTTGCGGCCGATGGCAGGCGCAAACAAGCTTGATATCGTGCCGTCGAGGAACAGCGCGTTGTCGCAGCCGAGCGCATCGCGGAACAGACGGGCGAAGGCATGGAAGGTCACCGAGCCATTCGAAATCGCAAAAACCGCGACGCCGTCCTTTCGCACCCCGACACCGTCGCGGGTTTTCCGTGAAGTGCCGTCAGCCTGGAATTTTGGATGCAGCTTGCCGTCGATCACCAGCATCGGCCCCGATTGCGTCGCATAGTCGACGGTCGGGCGCCTTTTCACGAAATCCCTGGTGGCACGGACCGCGGCCTTGCCGTTGCGCATGTAGAAAATGCCGTTCGGCTGCAGGGAAAAATTGCCGCTTCCCGATCCCGTTTTCACCGAGGCCATCTCCTGGCCACGCTCGACATAGAGGCCGACCGGCGCGAGGTTCGGGTGATACATACCGGCATTGATGCCGAACAGCATGGTGCGCCCTGCCGCCTGTTGCGTGGCATGCAGATTGTGCAGCGACTGAAACGGCTTGCCCGCCGCATCCTTCCAGAACAGCTCGAGCTGATATCGTTTTGGATCGACCTCGCAAACGAGATAGCTGGTCGCCTCGAAGGTGAAGTCCCGGCATGGCGGCAGTGAAGCGATCCACTGGCCAAATCCCATGCCAAATGCCGCCACCGACGGCAGTGCGCCCTTGGCCAAGGCCAGCAGCAACGGCAATGATTGCAGGAGGGTCAGGAAATCCATGTGCTTACCGGAATCGAAGTTCGAGGTCCGGTACGGATATAACCTGTTTCAAGCGAGACTGTGAAAGGCTCTGGACTTAGGCAAGCCATCCCATGGCGACGCTCAACAACAAGACGATGCCGAGCAGGCCGCGATAGATGACGAACGGCCAGGCCGAGAAACGCTCCAGCACGTGCATCAGCCCCCATATGGCGAAGAAGGCGGAGATCGACGCAACGACCAGCCCGACAGCAAGCACCGACCAGCCATGGGCGTCGAGATGGACCTTGTGCAGTTCCCAGAGTTCCTTGAGGCCGGCGAGCGCGATGGCAGGCAGCCCGAGCAGGAATGAGAAGCGCGCCGCCTCGGCCCGCTTGAAGCCGAGCCCCAATGCCGCCGTCAGGGTCGAGCCCGAGCGCGACACGCCGGGGACAAGTGCGCCGATCTGGGCAACACCGACGAGCAGCGCATCGGTCAGCGACGCACCCCCCATGCTGCGCCGGTGACGAGCAAAGATCTCGGCCAGCGCCAGCAGGATCGCCATTGCGATGCAGGCCCAGCCGATCACCGTCAGGCTGCGTAGCGGCGAATTGCAGGCGTTGAGCACGCCAGACAGCGCCACGCCGGCGATGACGATCGGGATCGTCGCCAGCACGATCCAGAGCGCCAGCTTGAAATGCCGGTCGGCGAAATCGCGTCGCGCCAGAGCGTTGAAAGAACCAAACAGGATATTCCTGACATCACTCCAGAAATAGCTGACCACCGCGGCAAGAGCCGCGAGTTGCATGGCGGCGGAGAAGGCGGAGCCAGGATCCTGCCAGCCGAGCACGGCCGGCACGATGCGCATATGGGCGGTCGAGGAAATCGGCAACAGTTCGGTGATGCCTTGCACCACGCCGAGGAACGCCACCTTGGCGAACCCCAGGCCGACGAAGCCCGTATCCAGGCCTTGTGTGCAGATATCGGCCAAAATCGAATTCCGTGCATGAGAGATCGGAGTTGAGTGGACCGACCATCGGTCAATCCCGGGCAAGCCTTATCGTCATGGGCCGGATAATCAATTTACGGATTTGTAAGCTGGCGTGCCGAAGTGCACGCCGTTCGAAACCGGCCCACCTTGGATCCGGCTTGAGATACACAGCGAAAATCGCAAAGCGACTACGGGCAGAGCCAGAGTTTCTGGCATGTCCTGGCGATCACATGCGCCGGCGGCACTTCGGGCTCATCGGTCGAAGGCCGGCGAGCCCGTTCGAGCAGCATGCGCACCTGTTCGGGGCGCACACGATCGCGCTCCATCACAAGCAGGACCATCGGATCGCTCAAAAGCTCGTCCAGGGTGCTGATGCTGTCGTTCATCCGTCGTCTCCTCGAATGCCGTACCCGCGACCCATAAATAGGGAGACAATGATGGCCCGCCAATGACGCTTTGCCGGCTATCTCGTGTCGATTTGGATTAAATTTTGGCCATGCTTGCGCTCTCCCCTGGCCCTTGGCGCTGCGCGTCGATCCATTTCCTTCCACAACAAGGGGAGAAGGGAAAAATTAGCCTGGCGGAGGGGCGCCTTCGTATTTCGGCAGGCTGTCATCGAGCACCACCCAGGGCTGCCTCGAGCCCGTGAAAATATGCATTTGCGGCTTGAAAACCGTGGGATCGTCGAGCCATGCGAGTGGGGGTGAAGCGATGACGCCGAAAGCCGTCATCGCTGCCACGGAAAGCCGGCTGCCCGCCAACAGCCGGCGGCTTTGGCGTTCACTCCGTTTCGCCGACGACCTCGTCCCAGGTTTTGACCTTGGTCTGGCCGTTGAGGAACGGCAGCGCGGCGGCCGTCAGTTCGGGGGCGAAGAAAGTGTCGTAGTGGGTGCGGTTGGGCAGGATCGCCAGGCGGTTCTGCGACAGGTTCTCGCGCATCCAGCCGGCATCCTTCAGCCCGCCGCCGAGCATCTGATAGAACTTGATCTCGTGTTCGGGCTTGTACATATCGCTGTCGCCATAGACCAGCATGACCGGCATCTTCAGCTTGGCGACGTCGGCCGAGTAATCGCGGTTCTGACGCATGAAGCCGCCCAGCGCATCGAGGAGCTTCGGGAACTCCTCAGGATGCGGCGCCACGGCGACGTAGGATTTGTACATCGGCGTGTCCTTCATGAACTCAGCCGCGGCCGCGCTCACCTGTGCCTGCTGGGGACGCATCTCGTCATAGAAGCCGTCCGTGGCGTAGCCCGTCGATACCAGGACGAGGCGGCGTACCGCTTCGGGATGCTGGACGGCCATGCGGAAGGCGACGCCGCCGCCCAGCGAGTAGCCCATGAGATCGACCTGATCGTAACCGAGCGCCTTGACGATGGCGGCCATGTCGTCGCCCATCGCCTCCACGGTGAATGGGCGGTCGCCCAGCGCGGTGCGACCGTGACCCTGCAGGTCGACGCCGATGACGGTGCGGTTTTCGGCAAGTTTCGGCAGGATCGGCGCGAACATATCCGTGGTGCCGAGACCGCCATGCAGCAGAAGCAGCGGCTCGCCCTTGCCATAGATGGCATAATAATAATTCAGGCCGTTGATCGGCAGCCGGCCGGATTTTTCCGGCTTCGGCAGTGCGTTCGTCTCAGTCGTCATGGCGGGTTTTGTCTCCTCCGCATTGGTGGTGCCTGGGCAGCCAACGAGCGCTGCAACCGAAGCAAGAATGGCGAAAAACAGGGTTTTGGACATATCGATCTCCTCTCGTCATGCCGGTATCAGAGCGTCAGGCGGATCAAAGCGTTTTGGCGAGTTCTTCGAGCTGGTCGGCGCACTGTCCCCAACCCTCGTGGAAACCCATCTTCTCATGCTGTTCGCGGTCGGCGACGCTCCAGTGCCTGACCCGAGCGATGTAGCGGGTCTTGCCATTGCCCTCGTCCTCGAAGGTCAGCGCGACGGTCATGAACGGCTTTTCCGAAGGCTGCCAAGCCTCTGTGTAGGCGTCGGTGAGGACGATCTTCCTGCCGGGAACGACTTCGAGGAAGACTCCCGGGTTGGGGAATTCGTTGCCGTCCGGGCTAGCCATGACGACAAGGCTTGAGCCGCCGGTGCGCACATCCATCTCGGCGCGCGGCGTCGTCCACGGCTTTGGCGAGAACCAGCGCGTAATCAGTTTCGGGTCAGTCCAGCAGCGATAGACGTTTTCGCGCGGTGCATCGATGATGCGGGCGAGAACCAGTTCACGGTCGTTGTTGGGGGCGATGTCGAGCTTGATGGTCATGATGGCGTCCTGCGTTTGATCTGGCTTCCGTCCCAAGGACGAGCCGATGAACCGCAAACCGACATCGGCCAGTGAAAAAATGTCGGCACCGTCTCGATGGGCCCAAGGCGTTCCCCACCTTCGTCATCCACGGGCGGAGCAGGAGCGGAGCTCCGTCGCGGAGACCCGAGGATCCATGCCGCGACCGTTGTCGAGGAATGCAGCGGAGCAAGAATTCCGCACCGTCGTGACGCGTTGGAGTCGCGGCATGGATCCTCGGGTCTGCGCCGCGTCGCTGCGCTCCTTGCTCCGCCCGTGGATGACGAAGCGATCAGGGTTCGAGCCAATCGCCAAGGCATTCGATAAAAACTTCTGCGCCGAGAAACTCGATGCGTCAGTGGCGCTTGGCTTGCACCAGATAAGCCTCGATCTCGGTCTCGCCGAGCCATTTTGCCGCCTCGAGCCGATGCAAACCTTCGACGAGGATGTGGCGCTTGCCGTCATGGCGGACCTGGATCGGCGTCTTCATGCCGTTTTCCAAAATGTCCTCGGCCAGATGGCGGACGGTCTCGGGATGCAGCGTCTTCTTGCGCGCCGTCGGCACGTAGATCTCGTCGACCTTGACCTTTTGCACTCTGAGCATTCCGACCCCCGTGGCGGAAACGCCGCCTCCCCTGAGATAGTCCGTTTGATGGAGGCGGCCAAGGGTGCGGCTAGCGAATGCTGGCCCGATCGTTTCTATTTGACGCGTGACCGGCAGATCGCCGAAATGGCGGCCCTCGACCTTTTCAGGTGTTCATGACCCATCTGCCGACCGAATTCCCCGATTTCGGACTGACGCCGGAGCAGCGCCGCCACGCGGTGCGTGGCCATTATTACGAATGGCCGGGGATGGACGGCGAGCGCGGCGAGATCTGGTGCTACAGCGACCGGTTTTCCTATCGCGCCGGCGAAACGGTGGCGTTGCATGTCAGTTCGACAGCTCCGAACTTCGGCATGACAATCACCCGGGATGGCGGCAGCGAAACCAAAGTGTTCGAGAAATCGGGCATCGCGGCGCGCTGGCAAGACAGTCCGGACCAATGTTCGGCTGAAGGCTGCGGCTGGGACGCTTCGTTCGAATTCCGTGTCGAGAACGACTGGCCGTCCGGAGCCTACCGGGTCACGCTGACCGCAGACGGGCGCGACGGCAAGCCGATCCAATGCCACCATATTTTTATCGTCAGCCCGCAGCCGGGACGTAAACCCGGCCGTGTGCTGCAGGTGGCGGCGACGGGCACCTGGCTGGCCTACAACACCTGGGGCGGTTCCAACCACTACCAGGGCATTACCGGGCCGGACCGCAACCAATACTCGCCCATCGTGTCGACACAGCGCCCCTGGTGCCGTGGCTTCGTCGTGCTGCCGAAAGATGCGCCGCGCGTGCCGCTGGAAGTCGCCGTACCGCCCAAGACGATCCCGCGCTATCCGCATATGGAATGGGCGCTCGCCACAGGCCATTCGAAAAAGTACGCCTCGTCGGGTTGGGCCAGCTATGACAGCCATTTCTTCCGCTTTGCCGAGCGAGCCGGCTATCAAGTCGATCTCGCCAGCCAGCACGATCTGCATTTTTCGCCGGAAATTCTCGACGGCTACGACTGCGCCGTCTTCGTCGGCCACGACGAATATTGGACCTGGGAGATGCGCGATGCCGTCGACGCCTATGTCGAGCGCGGCGGCCATGCGGCGCGCTTTGCCGGCAATTTCATGTGGCAGACGCGGCTTGAGGACGAGGGCCGCCGGCAGGTCTGCTACAAATATCGCTCGCGCGCCGAAGACCCGGCCTATCTCCCAGGCGGCGACGTCACCCGCGCCACCAATTCCTGGGAGGCGCCGGAAATCGGCCGGCCGGGTTCGGCGACCTTCGGGCTCAATGCGACGCGCGGGGTCTATACCGGTTGGGGCGGCTGTGCGCCGCGCGGCGTGCGTGGCTTTCCGGTCTACCGGCCGGAGCACTGGGCCTTTGCCGGCACCGGCATCTACTATGGTGACCTGTTGGGGGCCGACAGCCATGTCTATGGCTATGAGGTCGACGGGCTCGACTTCGAGATACTCGGCGGCCTGCCCTACCCGACCGCTACCAGCGGCGCGCCAGACGGCTTGCAGGTTCTCGCCGTCGGCATGGCATCCCAGGTTGAGGAAAGCGCCGATATCCCGATCGAGGACCAGTTCCTCACCGACGAGGATGGCCGCTTCACCGCCGAGACGCTGTTCGGCGAGGCGAGCGACGCCAATCTGGAAAAGGTCAAACGCGGCAACGGCATGATCGTCAATTTCCCGCGCGGCAAGGGCGAGGTGTTCCACGCCGGAAGCTGCGAATGGGTCGCCGGCCTGCTAAGACAGGACCCGATGGTCGAACGCGTCACCAAAAATGTCCTCGATCGTTATCTCGGAAAGCCCTGACATGTCGAAAGTCCAGACCGCCGCGCAAGCCACCGACGCCCGGCGAGACTCGCATCTGTTCTATCTGTCCAGCCTGCGCCGGCCGCTGATCGACCGCGCCGAGGGCATCTATATGTGGACGCAGGACGGCCGCCGCTTCATCGACGGCTCGAGCGGCCCGATGGTCGCCAATATCGGCCACTCCAACCGCAACGTGCTCGATGCCATGAAGCGGCAGATGGACCGCGCCACCTTTGCCTATCGGCTGCATTTCGAGAACGAGCCGGCCGAGGAGCTGGCACGCGAACTGGCCGGCAAGCTGCCGGAAGGCATGGACCGCATCTTCTTCGTCTCGGGCGGCTCGGAAGCGACGGAATCCTGCATCAAGCTGGCGCGGCAATGGGCCGTCGCCACCGGCCAGGCCAGCCGCTGGAAGGTTATCACGCGTTTCCCCTCCTACCATGGCGGTACGCTGGGTTCGCTCTCGATTACCGGCGACGATGCGCTGGCCGAAACGTTCGAGCCGATGATGCGGGCGATGCCGACCGTGCCGGCGCCGAATGCCTGGCGCGACCGCGACAACCTCTCGATGGACCAGCGCGGCATCCGCTATGCCGACATGCTGGAGGAGAAGATTCTTGCGGAAGGTCCAGACAGCGTGGTCGCTTTCATCATGGAGCCGATCGGCGGTGCGGCGACCGCGGCACTGGTCGCGCCGGACAGCTATTATCCGCGCATCCGCGAGATCTGCGACCGCTACGGCATCCTGCTCATCCACGATGAAGTGATGAGCGGCGCCGGCCGCACCGGCAAATTCCTAGGCGGCGACCATTGGAACTGCAAGCCCGACATCGTCGCGCTGTCGAAGGGGCTGGGTTCGGGCTATGCGCCGCTTGGCGCGCTCGCCGCCCCGATGCGGCTGGTGCAGCCGCTGCTTGACTCCGGCGGCTTCCAGCACGGCCACACCTATGCCGGCAACCCGCTGGCCTGCGCCGCCGGGCTTGCCGTGCTCGGTGAAATGGACCGGCTCGACCTGATCGCCAATGCGGCTGCCATGGGTGATGTGCTGATGGACGGACTGAAGGGGCTGGCGAAGCGGTTTCCGTTCATCGCCGACGTGCGCGGCAAGGGCCTGCTCACCGGCGCCCAGATGGTGGCCGATCCCGAGACGCTGAGGCCTATCGACCAGACCAAGAAAGCCACGCAGCGGCTGCTCGACCTCGCCTATGAACGCGGGCTGATCATCTATGGCCGCAGGGTCAAGGGCGGCGTCGACGGCGACAATTTCATGGTCGCGCCGCCGATGATCGTCACCAGCGAACAGGTCGGCGAGATCGTTTCCATCATCGGCGACTCGCTGGAGGTTCTGGCCTCCGAGCTCGACCTGCCGGTCGAAGGGTAAAAGCATGGTCTCGCGAAAAGTCATCATCACCTGCGCTGTCACCGGCTCGGTGCACACGCCGTCGATGTCGCCCTATCTGCCGGTGACGCCGGACCAGATCGCGGCGGAGGCGATCGCGGCGGCCGAAGCCGGCGCGTCGATCCTGCATCTGCACGCCCGCGACCCGAGGGATGGCCGCCCGACCGCCGATCCGGACGTCTACATGCAGTTTTTGCCGCGCATCAAGCAGGCGACCGATGCGGTGATCAACATCACCACCGGTGGCTCGTCACTGATGACACTGGACCAGCGGCTGGCGGCACCGCTCAGGGCCGAACCCGAAATGTGCTCGCTCAATATGGGCTCGATGAATTTCGCGCTGTTCCCGATGCTCGACAAGCCGAGGGAATGGCAGCACGAGTGGGAACCCAAGCTGCTCGAAGCGACGCGCGACACCATCTTCAAGAACACCTTTGCCGATATGGAAGGGGTGCTGGAAAGACTGGGCAAGGGCTGCGGCACGCGCTTCGAATTCGAATGCTACGATGTCGGCCATCTCTATTCGCTGGCGCATTTCCGCGACCGCGGGCTGGTGTCGGGGCCGCTGTTCATTCAGTTCGTGCTGGGCATTCTTGGTGGCATCGGCGCCGACCCGGAGAACCTCGTCCATATGAAGCGGATCGCCGACAAATTGTTCGGCGACAGCTACCAGTTCTCGGTGCTGGCCGCCGGCCGCCAGCAGATGCCGCTGATTTCGATCGCCGCGGCGATGGGCGGCAATGTCCGGGTCGGGCTGGAAGACAGTCTCTATGATGGCCGCCAGTTGGCGAAATCCAATGCCGACCAGGTGCGCCGCATCCGTGGCATTCTCGACGGGCTGTCTCTGGAGGTTGCAACGCCAACCGAAGCGCGCGACATGCTGGCGCTCAAGGGCGGCGACCGGGTGGCGTTTTGAGAGACGACCGTGATCAATCCAACATCCAATGACGTCCTCTTACGCCCCGGCCGGATCGACGACGTCGAAACCATCCACGCGGCGATCCTGAAGCTCGGCACGCATATCGGCGCACCCGAGGAGATCATTTCGACGCCAGACGATCTCAGAACGTACGGCTTTGGCGAAAAGCCCGCCTTCTCGACCCTGATCGCCGAAGTCGGCGGGGAATTTGCCGGGCTTTGCTTGCATTTTTCGATCTTTTCGACCTGGATGGGGCGGCCTGGCGTCTATGTGCAGGACCTCTATGTCGCGGACCGGTTTCGCGGCCGCAAGATCGGCGAGCGGCTGTTGCGGCATGTTGCGGCGCAGTGCCGGAAAGAAGGCGGCGTCTATCTCCGGCTATCCGTCGACACCGACAATGAAGGTGCCAAGGCCTTCTACGAAAGGCTGGGCATCGCCTGGTCGAGCTATGAGCAGACCCAAAAAATCATCGGCGAGGCCTTCTTTGCCTTCGCCGACACGCCGGAAAACGGGGATCACAAATGAAAGCCTTCTATGCCGAGGAACAGAAGCGTCACGACCCCAAGGCCTTCCTGTCAAGCGGTGCGCCGCAGCCCAATCCGGAACAGCCGGAGCGCGTCGAGAGATTGTTAGCCGGCGCATTATCTGCGGGTTGCACGATCGAGCGGCCGCGCAATCATGGGCTTGGCCCGGTCGCGGCGGTGCACACGCCGGAATACCTTGATTTCCTCGAGCATATCTACACGCGCTGGCAGCGCATCGAAGGCGCGTCGGCGGAAGTGATCCCCAACATCCACCCGATCGCCCGATCAGGCAGCTATCCGGCCTCGGCGGTCGGCCAGGCCGGCTACCATATGGCCGACACCGCTTGCCCGATCTCGGGCGAGACTTGGCAAAGCGCGCTGTGGAGCGCCTGGAGCGCGGTCGATGCGGCCGAGGCGGTGATGTCAGGCGCGCCGGCCGCCTACGCGCTATGCCGCCCGCCCGGTCACCACGCCTTTGCCGATGTCGCCGGCGGCTTCTGTTTCATCAACAACTCGGCCGTCGCGGCGCAGGTTCTGCGTAAGCAGTCCGCACGGGTGGCGATCCTCGATGTCGACCTGCATCACGGCAACGGCACGCAAGGCATCTTCTACGCACGGCCGGATGTGCTGACCGTCTCGCTGCATGCCGATCCCGTGCGCTTCTATCCGTTCTTCTGGGGCCATGCCGACGAGCGCGGCGAAGGGCCAGGCCTCGGCTACAATTTCAACCTGCCGCTGCCGCGCAAATCCGACGACGCGGCGTTTCTCGAGGCGCTCGAGGTGGCGTTCCAGCGCATCCGTGCCTTTTCGCCGGACGCGCTGGTCGTGGCGCTCGGCCTCGACGCGTTCGAGGGCGATCCGTTCGGCGGACTTTCGGTGACGACGCCGGGTTTCTTGCGCATCGGCGAGGCTATCGCAAAGCTCGGCCTGCCGACGGTCATCGTCCAGGAGGGCGGCTACCTCTGCGACGAACTCGGCGACAATCTCACCGCGTTCCTCACCGGCTTCGGCGGCAAGATGCGGTGAGTGCTCAAGCCAGCGTCAGGAGCGCTGCTGCCTGAGCATGGCGATCACACGGTGTACGCTCTCCAGCGTCTCGTCGATTTCGGCTGCAGTGTTGTAGTGGGCGATGCCGATGCGCACGACGCCATGCTCGGCTGGAATGCCGAGCTGGTGGACGATCTCCCAGGCGTAGTTATGGCCGGACCACAGGAAGATGTTTTCGGCATTCATCTGCCGCACGATCGTTTCGGGCACGATGCCATCGACGGTGAAGGAAACCGTCGGCACGCGCTCGCCGAGCCGCTTCGGATCGGTAATGCCCTGGATGGTCAGGCCCTCGATATCGGACAGGCCATCGATCAGCTGTTGCGCCAGCGGGTTTTCATAGGCGATCGAAACCGCAAACGCCTTGGCAATCTTCTGCCTTCTTGAACCGCCTTCGCCTGCCGCCGCGCCAAGGTCGGCGAAGTAGTCAACCGCCGCCGTTAGGCCGGCCAGCAGTTCGATCTGCGGCGTGCCGAGTTCGAACCGCTCCGGCAGACCGTTGGATGAACAGCGGCATTTGTAGGGTTTCAGGTCGTCGATGACGTCGCGCCGGCCCCACAATATGCCCATATGGGGGCCGAAGAATTTGTAGGCCGAACAGATCAGGAAATCGCAGCCGAGCTCCTGCACGTCGATCAGACCGTGCGGCGCGAACTGGACGGCGTCGACATAGACCAACGCGCCGGCATTCCTTGCCATGGTGGTCAGCGCTTTCACCCGGTTGATCGAGCCGGTCAGGTTGCTGGCGTAGTTCAACGCGACCAGCCGTGTCTTCTCCGAAAACAGACCAGCCAGCGTCGCCTCTTCGACCTGCCAGCTCTTTTCATCGAACGGCAGCCAGCGCACGACGAGGCCGAGGTCCTCGGCCAACTGCAGCCAGGGCGATACGTTGCCCTCATGGTCCATGCGGGTGAGGATGATCTCGTCGCCGGGCTGCATCGTGCGGCCGAGCGTGCGCGACATGTGATAGGTCAGCGTCGTCATGTTGGCGCCGATGATGATTTCCTCGGGGCTTGCGGCGCCGAGGAAATCGGCCATCGCCTGATGCGCCTCGTCAACGACAACTTGCGCGGCAATCGTCGTTTCGAAAAAGCCGCCAAGGTTGGCATTGGTGGTCAACAGGCAGCGCGACACCGCGTCCGCCACTGCCTGTGGCACCTGCGTGCCGGCCGGATTGTCGAGATAGATGCGGCGGCGGCCCTTGTCGGTCAGGAAGAGAGCCGGAAATTTTTCACGCACTGCCTCGACTGGAAAATTCATTGCTGCTCGCTCCCTTGGAATTGTCGAGTATTCGGCCTGCAGCCAGTCCCGTTCAGGGACAGGGATTGCCGACCCGCTGGTGGATCGCGTCGACCGCCTTCTGCATTTCTTCTGTCCAGGTGACGTCGACGGAAGACAGCGCCATGTCGAGCTGCGAAAGTGTCGTTGCGCCGACGATGTTGGAGGTTACGAACGGCCGGCTCGAGACATAGGCATTGGCAAACAGTGCCGGCTCCAGGCCAAAGGAGCGCGCCAGCTCATTGTATTCAAGTTGTGCTTCAGCGGCACCTGGCGTCTCGTAGCGCTGGCCGCGATTGAACAGCTGCGAGCGGGACCCCTGCGGTCGCGCGCCATGGTCGTATTTGCCGGTGAGATAGCCCTGGGCCAGCGGCGAATAGGGCAGCAGCGACACTTGCTCGCGCTCGCAGACCTCGGCGAGGTTCACCTCGAAAGTGCGGTTGACGAGATTGTAAGCGTTCTGGATCGACGCGACGCGCGGGCCGATGCCCTTGTCGGCTTCGGCAAGGAACCGCATCACGCCCCAGGAACTCTCGTTCGACAGCCCGAAATGGCGGATCTTTCCAGCCTTCACCAGTTCGTCGAAGACGCCAAGCGTCTCGGCGATCGGTGTTTCGTCGGCCGGTGCGCCGACGGAATCGGCGCGCGGCGACACGGCGCCGACGCGCGTCGGGTTGGCGCCCCAGGGGATATCCCGCTCCGGCCAGTGGATCTGGTGGAGGTCGATATAGTCGGTGCCGAGCCTGGCCAGCGACTTGTCGATGGCGTCAAAGATATCGGCGCGCACCAGTTGCGACGGCCTGTCGCCGCGAAACCATGCGTTGGCCGTGCGGCCGACGACCTTCGAGGCCAGGATCACCTTGTCGCGGTTGCCCTTGGCTTTCATCCAGCTGCCGATGATCCTTTCGGTCCGTCCCTGCGTCTCCGCCTTGGGCGGGATCGGATAGAGCTCAGCGGTGTCGATGAAATTGACGCCACGCGAGAAAGCCAGGTCCATCTGGGCGTGGCCTTCGGCCTCGGTGTTCTGCTGGCCCCAGGTCATGGAGCCCAGGCAGATCTGGGTCACAAGAAGATCGGTCCGACCGAGACGGCGTTTGTGCATGGAATTCGGCTCCGGAGGAAGGCTGGCGCGACTGCGCGGAGGAGCCGCATCTATAGGCAAAGCAGAGCCGCTCTCCAAGCCTCGCCAGACCGACTTTTGCGTGAACCAGCCGGGTTAGCGGCGAGCACCGGCCAGTGCACGGCGCTTGGCCTCATCGATCAGCATGTTGGCCACTTGCATGCGGATCATGGCGCGCTGGCGCAAATGCGGGGCGACACGGTCGGGATGGTTGGCAAAGGCAAAGCGGCGGCGCATACGACCGAAATCGGCGACCTGCCTGGGCTGATTGAGGCCGAGTTCGACGGCGATGGCTTCGGGATCGATCGGCGGCAGCTTTTCCTCGGGCTTTGGCTCTTCGCCGGCGAGAGCCAGCTTGGCATGATCGAGCAAGGCGGCGAATTCGGTCGCCAGATCAGCACCCGCCTCGCGATATTCGGCAGCGGAAACCTTGATGCGGCCGGAATGGAGTTCGTCGGCCACCGAGAGATAGTCAAACGGGATGGATGGACGAGCGCCGGCCTCTTCGCCCTCGCCATTCTTGTCGGGGGCGATGAAGAGGTCGTCGAGCAACGAAGCGAAATCCCGCTTGGCGCCAGTAGCGATGTCAGCCTCCCCCTCGCCCGACCATTCGGGTATCGAAGCATAGAACCGGCTCGTTAAAAATGCATGGCACCGATCTTAACGAATTTAGCCTTCGCCTCGTCTACCGCTTGACCCACCGCAATCCCAAAAACAAAAGCCGGACTGCATTTTCACGCAGTCCGGAATTCGCCAGGAGTGGCGAGGAAAAACCGGCCATGTAGCCAGCATTCGAGGCTACGATACGCACCGGCCAAAAGTTTCGCCCGTTAGAGAAAATGTCGAAAAATTCGCCAAGACATGGCAGGTATGCAAATGCTGCACTGCACAATTGTCACGATTCAACTATATTGGCGGATGTGGAGGACCAATTTGGGGCTTGAATCATGGGTTTCTTCACTGAAATGTTCGCCCGGCCGCGGCCGCAGGAGCATCTGAGATACCGCTCGGCGCTCGCGCTGCTTCATTCGATGAGCAATGCCGACCGCGCCGACATCGGTATCAAGCCGGCCGACTTCCCCCGCATCGCCCGCGAAATGTCCATTCGCTAGGTACTTCCGGAGATGTCCCGGATCGATCCGGGACATCTCCAAAAAACTCAATTCCCTAGCGCGATCCCAGGAACGTCGCCTTGCCCAACGGCACGCCATTGTGGCGAAGAATGTCGTAGGCCGTGGTGAGGTGGAAATAGAAGTTGGGCATAGCCACATGCAGCAGATACTGCAGGCCGGGCATCGAACTTTCCCGTCCGCCAAGCTTCAGCTCGATGATCTTGTTGTCGGAGCCGTCGAACTCGGCAGCCGAAAATGTGCCCAGAAGGTCGAGGGTCTTGGTGATGCGCGCCTGAATTTCGGCGAAACTCGCCTCGTTGTCCTCGTATCTCGGCACGTCGCGCCCGACGAGCCGTGACGGCGCGCCCTTGGCATGATCGGTGGCGATCTGCACCTGCCTGGTCAAGGCGAACATGTCTGGCGCCAGCCGCGCCGTCAGAAACACCTGCGGGTCGATCTTGCGGTCAAGCGCATTCTGTTCGGCGGTCGCCAGCACATCGGAAAGCGCTTTCAGCCTGGCCGAAAACACCGGCACGGACGCCTCATACATCGATATCGTCACGTCAAATCTCCTGTCCGGCCGAACGCCGCGGACGCGACGTAGCGCCTTCGCGCGCGATTCTTCAAGTCCGTCGAGCCTGCGTCACCACGTTGCCGCAATCGCCGTCGTAGAATCCTCTATCGAGCGGAGGTTCCCGATGAGACGCGCCCTTTTCGCAGCGACTGCCTTTCTCTCCCTGGCACCGATCGGCCAGACGGTATTGGCTGCCGACGATGCCCCCGAAGCACCCTATATCGACGATCGGTCGAGCGCCGACGCGGTTGTCCGTTCGCTGTACAGCGCCATCAGCCGGCACGAATTCGCCCGCGCATGGGGGTATTTCGGCGATACAAAGCCGGCAAAGGATTTCGATAGTTTCGTCAAGGGCTATGATGGGACGGACAAGGTCGAAGTCCAGACCGGGACGGTTTCCGACGAAGGCGCGGCTGGCAGCATTTTCTACAACGTCCCCGTCGCCATCCGCGCGACGGACAAGGCTGGCGGCGAAAAGGTCTTTGCCGGGTGCTATACGCTGCGCCAGGTGAATGCCCAGACCCAGGTGGAGCCACCCTTCGATCCGATCCACATCGAGAAAGGGGCACTGAAGCCCTCCACTGCCGATTTCGAGGAGGCGCTGCCGCCAAGCTGCGGCGATGGCCCGCCACCGCCAAAGAAAGACACCGCACTGGAGCAGGCCAAGAAGGCCTTTCTGGCAACCTATGGCGACCAGTGCGACAAGCAGTTCCTTGCCAATGAGCCGACCGTTTTTTCGATTAAATACAAGGACAAGGATGCGCAGCCCGGCGATCCCGACAAGGAGACGCGGCTGTTCCATTTTTCCTGCTCGGCCGCGGCCTACAATGAAAGCTCGATCTACTACATGACCGACGACGTGTCGGGCGTGCAGCAGTTGCAGTTCGCCGAGCCCAAGATGGACATCCGCTACGAGAACAATGACAGCAACGGCAAATTGCTGGGCATGAGTATCGTCGGTTTCCAGACGTCGGGCTGGGCAGTCAATTCCGCCTATGACGAGGCTGCCCACACGATCACCACGTTCAACAAGTGGCGCGGCATCGGCGATGCGTCCGACGCAGGGACGTATCTGTTCCGCAATGGCAATTTCTCGCTGGTCCAGTATGACGTCGATGCGTCCTATGACGGCGAGCAAAATCCCGAGACTGTCATCGACTACAACACCGCGCCCTGAGCGTCACACGAGCTTGCAGGCTGCGTCGATCAGGGCGCCTTCGACAGCATCCAGTTGAGCGTGCCGCGCCAGTCGGTCATGCGGATCGGCGTGCCATGGGTGCCGGTCTCGAAGCGGACGAAGCGGGTCGGATAGGTCTTCGATTTGGTCAGGATCGAGCGAAAGAACGCCTCCTGCTTTGCCACGGGGTAGACCACGTCATGGCTGCCTTGGCCGAAGAAGACCGGCACGCGGCGCTTGAAGGCCGGGCTGGTGAAAAAGCTCTCATCCCACAGCGAACCGAGCAGCAGCAGACCATTGATGCGTCCGCCCGTGTCCTTGCGCGCGGCCAGCTTCCAGCACAGCGCGCCGCCCATAGAGCCGCAGGCGACGAAGATCTTCGCGCCTGGCGACTGTTCGGCATAATGACCGATCAGCGCCGCCACCTGCGCCGCTCCCGTATCGCCGAAATCGGGGAAATCAGGACTGAGATAGAGGCCGCCATTGCTGGCCATCAGGTTCTTGAGCCGGTTGAAATTGCCGCCGAAAGTGAAGTCGTCGACACCCTGCTTGCGGCTGCCGCCCTGCCCGTGCAGGTAAAGCACGATGATGCCGGCGCCCTCGGTCTTGCCGACGGCGACATGCCTGACATCGCCGGCATCGGTTTTCAGCAACAGATCCTGCTGCATCTTGCGGACGCCGATGTCGGTGTATTGGGCGTTCACCCGGCGCTCCGGCACCTGGTCACGCTGGTTGATGTCGCGCATCTCGCGGTAGTCGATGACGGTATAGGCGCCATTGGTGTCGGACGACAGCGTGGCTGGATAGGCGAACAGATCGTCCTTGAAGGGTTTTAAGGACAGCGTCTGGCTTTGCGCGGCCGGAGACAGCAACGCGGTCGCGACTGCAAAGGCACAGAAAATTTGGCAGCGGATAGACATGTCCAAGGCATGCGTAATTCGGCTTGGGTTTGTCAATCCTGCAGCACGCCGCCGGCGCCTTCGAGTGCCTCGCGTGTGTCGACATCGACTGACGCCGCCGCGCCGATTTCGACATCGATGACATCGAGCCCTTCCGTCTCGACCAGATGGCGCGCGCCGGTGTCGCCTTCGAGATGGGCGATCGCCGGAAACAGCGAGCGCGGCAAAAGCACAGGGTTGCCGCGCTTGCCGTCATGCGAGGCGCGGACCACCGCATTGCCGCCGGCCTTGCGGAAAGCATCGATCAGTCTGTCGAGGTCATCGGACGTGATATCAGGCATGTCACCGAGAACGATCATCACGCCGGCGGAATCTTCCGGCAGATAGGCGATGCCGGCTTTCAGCGAGGTGGACAGGCCCTCGGCAAAATCGGGATTGTCGGCGAAGGTCACGTCGAGGCCCACCAGCGCAGCGCGCACCCGCTCGCGCTGGTGGCCGGTGACGATGACAGTGCCGGACGCCTTCGAGCCGAGCGCCCGCTCGGCGGTGCGGCGCACAAGCGGCTTGCCGTCGAACAGCGCCAAAAGCTTGTTCGGCCCGCCCATGCGGCTTGAGCGGCCAGCGGCCAGCAGCACGATGCCGACCTTGAGCTGGCTTTTGGCCGGCAGCGGTTCGCGCGGCTGCGGCCGTGTCGGGATTTCCATCAGCAGCCCGCCGACCCCCATGGCGGCAATATCCCTGGCCGTCACGTCGAGGCCAGCGATCAACCGGTCCAGCACCCAGTCGAAACCATTCTCCTTGGGGCTACGGGCGCAGCCGGGCGCGCCGATGACGTGCTTGCCGCCGAGCGTTCCGAGCACCAGCAGATTGCCGGGATCGACCGGCATGCCCGCGCGGATGACTGCACCACCCGCCTTCTCGATCGCCGCGGGAATGACATCGGCAAAATCGCTCATCGCCGAAGCGCCGAAGATCACCACCATGTCGTTGTCGCGCGCCAGCGAAGCCGTGGCCTCCGCCACCGGAGCGATCTCATGCGGCGTGCGGCGCTCCGCAGTCAGCCTGCCGCCCGTGCGCGCCAGCCGCGCTTCCGTGACGCGCAGCGTCTTGTCGAGGACGGAAGGCTTGATGCCGGGCAGAACCGTCTGGATGACGCCGACACGCACGGGCCGGTAGGCATTGACGGCAAAGATCTCGCCTGCGGCGCAGATTTTCGTCGTAGCGTCGACCAGCGCTGAACTGACCGCGAAGGGAATGATCTTCACGGTCGCGACCATCTGGCCTTTCTCGACCGGCGCATGCTGCGCCAGCGTGGCGATGGTGATGGCGGGATCAATGGCATTGATGGCATCGATGACAGCGGCATCGACCGTGAAGATGCCCGGCGCCTTGGCATGGAGATTGACCCGCCCGGTCGCGGCAGGCCTGGCTTCGATCCCGCGAAAGGTCATGCTCTCGGCGATCGTCTGCGCGGCGGCATCCTCGCCGAGGTCGTCGACGGCCAGCACGGCCGCAACGACCTCAGAAATGCCGGCAGCCCGCAGCAGCCCCACATCTTCAGCGCTCAGCCTGTGCGCCTTGCGGAAGCGGCGTTCGCCGGCGGTGGTGGAGTGCGCCAGCACCGCGCCTTCCGCCGTCTCAATCGGGATCGGGCCGAATTTCACGCCGCCGCGCCCGCAGAGCGCCGCGCGTCCTTTTGGACGCGCAACGGACGCTCTGCTATTTTGAATCTACGCATCGTGCTTTTCCAAAGTCGATTTCGATTTTGGAGCCGATGCGGAGGCATCGAGACCGCGCGAGCGGAAGGCGTGGATTGCCTGGGCCAACACCGCAACGGCGATCTCTCCCGGGCTGGCAGCACCGATGTCGAGCCCGATCGGCGCATGGATACGGGCGATCTGATCGGCGCTCGCGCCCAGCGCCAGCAGGCGTTCGACCCGCTTGGCATGCGTCTTCCTGCTACCGAGCGCCCCGACATAGAAACAGTTGGCGTCGAGCGCGGCCTTCAGCGCGAAATCATCGACCTTCGGATCATGGGTGACGGCGGCAAGTGCGGTGTAGCTGTCAAGCGGCTGGCGCTTCAGCACATCCTCCGGCCATTCGGCATGAAGCGCCACATCGGGAAAGCGGTCCGGCGTGGCGAAAGCGGTGCGGGGGTCGATGATCTCCACGGGATAGCCGGCGATCCTGGCCATCGGCGCCAGCGCCTGGCTGATATGGACAGCGCCAATCACGACCAGACGCGGCTGCGGCAGATGCGCGTTGAGAAAGAAATTCCGCCCCTCTGCTTCGACCGAACCGGAGTTGCCTGTGCGGAACGCCCTGGCGATCGCGGCGCCAAGATCGCCGGCGACCTGATCGCCTTCGCGCACGATGCGGTCGCGGCCGTCACCGAGATCGGTGACCAGGATCGCCGCACGGCGAGCTCGTCGTTCGGCGTTCAAAATTTTTAAGGCGTAGGGATCCATCCGAGATCAGCCCAGTCTTTCCACGTACACCTTGATGCGGCCGCCACAGGACAAGCCGACCTGCCATGCGGTTTCATCGGCAACACCGAACTCCAGCATCCTGGCCTTGCCGCTGTCGATGACGTCGATGGCCTCACTGACCACAGCGCCTTCGACGCAGCCGCCCGAGACGGAGCCGTGGAAATTGCCGTCGGCGTCGATGACCAGATGGCTGCCTACAGGTCGGGGCGCCGATCCCCAGGTCTCGACCACTGTCGCGATGGCCACGTCCTTGCCGTCCTTCATCCAGCCCTCCGCGATGATCAGCGGGTCGCGGGCCTCATCCAGATAAATGCTGTTTTCCATGACCGTTTCTCCAGAAGTCTGTTTTTCTCGGGATCTGTTTTCCGGATGGGAAAGATATGGTTATGCGGCGTGCCTCGCGCCAGCTTCCAGCCATCGGCGCGGATCGACGGATTGTGCCGACTTCTTGTCCAATGACGCGCAGAGATCGGCGAGCGCATCGAGATTGTGCACCGAGCGGAACTCGTCGACATGCGGCAGCATCGCCTTGACGCCACGGGCGCGCGCCTGAAAACCGTCAAAGCGCAGCAACGGGTTCAGCCAGATCAGCCGCCGGCAGGATTTGTGCAGGCGCTCCATTTCCTCCGACAGGCCGTCGACATCGTCGCGCTCCAATCCGTCGGTGATCAGAAGCACGACCGCCCCCTGCCCCAGCACGCGCCGCGACCATATCAGGTTGAACTCGGCAAGCGTGTCTCCGATGCGGGTGCCGCCCGACCAGTCCTTGACCGCCGCAGAACAGTCGGCAAGTGCTGCATCGGGATCGCGGTGGCGCATCTGCCGGGTCAGATTGGTCAGTCTGGTACCGAAGACGAAGGTGTGCACGCGACGCCTTTTTTCCGTCAGTGCATGCAAGAAATGCAGGAAGATGCGCGTGTACTGGCTCATCGAGCCTGAAATGTCGGCCAGAACCACCAAAGGCGGATGAACTTCGCGGGCTGAGCGGAATTTCGGCAGGATCAGTTCGCCGCCGGTGCGCGCGGCCGAACGCATCATGGCTCGCGGATCGATGCGGCGGCCATGCGCATCGGCCTTGAAGCGCCGGGTCCGCACCATGTCGAAAGGCAGCCGCAGTTCGGCGATCGCCTTCTTGGCGTCGGCCATCTCGGCGGCGTTCATCTGGGCAAAATCCTTGGCCCGCAGCACCTCGTTGCCGGAAAAAGTGAAGCGGGCGTCGACCTCGATCTCGGGAATTTCCTGTGGCGGCTGGTTCTTCTGGTGGCCCTCGAACATCGCCTGGCTGACCCGGTTTTCAGCGGCGCGCGGCTTCTGCTTTTCCCTGGTGTCGGGTGCCACCGGCGAAAACATAGCCAGCATCTTCTCGATCAGTTCACGCGATTTCCAGAACAGCCGGAAGGCTTCGTCGAAAGTGGCGTGATCCTCATGCCGCGACACCAGCACGGCGTGCAGCGTCCAGTAGAAATCGTCGCGCGAACCAATGCCGGCGGCGAGCACCGCCTCGATGGCGTCCTTGACCGAGGCCGGCCCGACCCGCATGCCGGCCTTGCGTAAGGTGCGGGCAAAATAGACGATGTTGTCGGCAATCCGCCCGTGCGGCATGGCCTCTTTCGGTTCGGGGCGCGGCATCGCCTACTCCGCCGCCGAAAGCTCGGCCTTCACCTCGTTGAGGATGCGCCGGCCTTCGCCCTGTTCGATGCGGGCAATGTCGTCCTGGTATTTCAACAGCACGCCGATCGTGTCGGAGACGGTTTCCGGATCGAGCGCCACCTTGTCGAGTTCGGTCAGCGCGCCGGCCCAGTCGATGGTCTCGGCGACGCCAGGCACCTTGAACAGTTCTATCTGGCGCAGCTTCTGGATGAAGGAGACCACTTCGGCCGAAAGCCGCTGGTTGGCCTGCGGCACCTTGCGGCGCACGATTTCCAGCTCGCGCTCGGCGTTGGGATAGTCGACCCAATGATAGAGACAGCGCCGCTTCAGCGCGTCGTGGATTTCGCGGGTGCGATTGGTGGTGATGATGACGATCGGCGGTTCTTCCGCCTTGATGGTGCCGAGTTCGGGCACCGTCACCTGGAAGTCGGACAGGATTTCGAGCAGAAAGGCCTCGAAGGCCTCGTCGGTGCGGTCGAGCTCATCGATCAGGAAAACCGGGGCAGCGCCCGTCTTTCCGGTCAGCGCATCGAGCACCGGGCGGCGGATCAGGTATTTTTCGGAAAAGACGTTGCGCTCCATGGCGGAGCGCTCGACCTTGCCGGCCGCCTCCTCCATGCGGATCTCGATCATCTGCGCGGCGTAGTTCCACTCATAGACGGCGGACGAAACGTCGAGGCCTTCATAGCACTGCAGGCGGATCAGCCGGCGACCGAGCGCCTGTGCCAACACCTTGGCGATCTCGGTCTTGCCGACGCCTGCCTCGCCCTCGAGGAACAGCGGCCGCTTCATACGCAACGACAGGAACAGCACGGTCGCCAGCGACCGGTCCGCCACATAGTCCGCACCGGTCAGGAGATCGAGCGTCTCGTCGATCGTCCGTGGCGCGGCGCGCGGTTTCAGCTCGGTCATTCTTTCTCCGTGAACGCCGCCGCTCCGCTGTCCAGAACGTGGTAGCCGCGGGCGTGGTAGATCAGCGGCCGCAAATTATCGCCCATACGCAGACCTGTCACCTTGCCAAAAAGCACACGATGGGTGGCCAGATCCTTGGTGTCGATCAATTCGCAGTCGAACACGGCAAGCGCGCCTTTCAGCGTCGGCGCGCCGGTGGAGATCACATCCCATTCGCCAAGCGCGAAACGTTCCTCGACCGGCAGGCCAGTGATGCCGGAAAAGCCGACCGACAGCGGCTCCTGGTGCGAGGCCAGCGTGTTCAGGGCAAACCTGCCGTTTTTCACGAACAGCTCATTCTTGGCATTTTCGCGGTTGAGACAGACCAGGATGGTCGGCGGCGTGTCCGACACCGAACAGGCGGCGATCACCGTCGTGCCGCGCTTGCCGGCCGGCCCGTCGGTGGTGACCACATGGACGTGGCCGGCAAAGTGGCTCATCGCGTCGCGATAGGCCTGCGGCCCAATGTCGTTCTTCTTCAGCACCGTATTTTTTCCATGGTCAGGATCCTACCGACATATATGGCCAGATATAGCCCGCCACAAGCGAAGTGCTTGAGCCATATCCCGAAATTCCCGTGTTGCACCAAGGCCGGGCAGCCTTTAGGTCTTGGCGGCAATAGTGCCAGGAGCATAGAGCCGGCACGGAGGGACCCATCGCTCGAATGCGACCCAAGACAAGAACAATAGCGGCGCTGTTCTGGCTGTTTCTGGCCAGTGCCGCGGATGCCCAGACGCTGCTCGTCGGCGTCGCGGCACCGCTATCGGGACCATCTGCCATTCTCGGCAAGCAGATCGAGGCCGGCACCGGCCTGGCGGCCGAAGCGAACGGCATCGAACTGAAGACCGTGGATGATGCCTGCACCGCGGACGGCGGCGCTGCCGCGGCCAAGGAATTCGCAGCCGCCAAGGTCGACATCGTAGTCGGGTTTCTCTGCACCGAGGCGATCGAGGCGGCGATGCCGATCCTCAAGGACGCCAACATTCCGGTCATCACCGTTGGCGTGCGGACCGAGAGCCTGACCGACCGCCGCGCCAAGGCCGGCTGGCCGGTCTATCGCCTCGGGCCGCGCGGCGACGATGAGCGCAACGCCATCGCGTCTGCCCTTACCCATCTGTGGCAGAACGAGCTGTTCGCCATTATCGACGACGGCACCATCTACGGACGTGAGATCGCCGAGACGTTGCGGGCCGCGGCCGAACAGGCCGCGCTGAAACCGGTATTCACAGATACGTTCCGGCCACAACTCGACAATCAGATCGGCATGATCGGTCGGCTGAAGAAGGCCGGCGCGACGCATGTCTTTGCCGGCGGCGACGGCGACGACATCGCCATCATGGGCCGCGATGCCGCACAGCTTCAGGCGGGCATCGTCTTTGCCGGCGGCGAAAATCTCCGCACACCGCCGGGCGACGTGCCCTATGCCGTGGGCACGCTGATGATCGCACCGCCGGAATGGGCCGATGTCGCCGATCCAAAAGTGCTGGCAGCCTTTGCCGCGCACAAGGTCATGCCTGACGGCTATGCGCTACCCGCCTACGCCGCGGTCGAAATCGCCAAGGCGGCATCAAGCTTGTCCGAAAGCTCGGGCAAGCCGCTGACGGAGGCCCTGACCGGACAGGATTTCACCACGGCGATCGGGCCGATCCGCTTTGATGCAAAAGGCGACCTCAGCCAGAGCCCCTACCGCGTCTTCCGTTTCGACGGCACGCGCTTTGCGCCCTTGGACAGCAACTGATGTTTCGCACCGGCCCACGCAACCTGATCACCGACGTTGCCGGCCTGCGCGTCGGCAATGCGTCCGACGCCAGCCTGAAATCCGGCGTGACGACCGTGCTTTGCGATGTGCCGACAGTGGCTGGCGTTCAGATCCTGGGCGGCGCACCGGGCACCCGCGAGACAGACCTGCTCGAACCGCACAATTCCGTCGATGTGGTGCACGCAGTCGTGCTTTCAGGCGGTTCGGCTTTCGGCCTCGACGCGGCGTCCGGCGTGCAGGCGGCGCTGCGTGAACGCGGCATCGGCCTGGAGGTCGGTGGTTTTCGCGTGCCTATCGTGCCGTCGGCGATCCTGTTCGACCTGCGCAATGGCGGCGACAAGGATTGGGGCCGTTATCCGCCCTACCGCGAGCTTGGCTATGAAGCCGCGCAAACCGCCACCGCCGATTTCCAGCTTGGCACGATCGGGGCCGGCACCGGCGCGCTGACCTCGGGGCTAAAAGGCGGCCTCGGCTCCGCCTCGACGCTGCTGGATAGCGGCGTCACCGTCGGTGCGCTGGCCGCCGTCAACCCGACCGGCTCGGTGACAACAGGCCGAACCCGCCATTTCTGGGCGGCACCGTTCGAAATCGGCGACGAATTCGGCGGGCTTGGTTACCCCTCGCCGATGCCGGCCGATGCGAAACGGATTCTTTTGAAACACCGCGACAAGCATGTTGGCAGGCAGATGGAGACCGGCGGCAACACCACCATCGCCGTCATTGCCACCGATACGGTGCTCACAAAAGCTGCCGCCAAGCGCCTGGCGATATCGGCGCATGACGGGTTCGTGCGCGCGATATGGCCGACGCACACACCGGCCGATGGCGACCTTGTGTTCGCGCTGGCGACCGGCACAAGCGGTATCGAACTCTCCGCCGATGCGGCAATCGATCTCTACGCCGCAGCCGGCGCCACCATGGCGCGCGCCATCAGCCGCGGTGTCTATGCGGCAACCCCTGCCGAAAACGATCTGTTTCCGGTCTGGTCGTCACGCCTGAGGTGAAGCGATAATCAGACCCGATCGGACTTTTCTTCCTCGAACGTCACCGCAACATCGGAATTCGCCGACAGCCAGACCTTCTTGCCGTCGACTTCGGCAATCAGGCTCAGGGGAATATAGTGATGATGGCCCTTGTGAGCGCCCTCGCCGCTATCGGCCTTGGTCAGCTTGATGCGCTGGCCATCGACCTTGTCGACAGTGCCGACATGCACGCCGTCGGCGCCGACGACTTCCATATGCTCGCGAATTTTGCTGGTGTCGGTCATGGTGGTCTCCATTGGGACTGCCGACGATAACAAATGACGGGCCGATTGGATGCATCGGCTTTCGCACCGCACGACGTTTTGATTTCGGCGTGCTAGGGGATTGAGACGATCACGGGGGTGAAGATCGATGCGAATGCTCTTTCTGTTTGCCGTTGGCCTGCTTGCACAGTTTGCCACCTCGATCGCGGCTCATGCCGGCGATGTCGCCGAACTTGAAATCCTCGGCTTCACCAAGGACGGCAGCGTCTTTGCTTTCGAGGAATATGGCGTGCAGGATGGATCGGGTTTTCCCTATGCCAACCGCTACTACATCGACACCAGCACCGACAGCTTTCTCAAGGGCACGCCGATCCGGGTCCGGCTTGAGGACGAGAATGCCAAACTGGATGCGGCGCGCCTTCAGGCCCGGCAAAAAGGCGAAGCCATTGTCAGTCAGGCCGAGTTGGACGCCAATCGCGGCATCACCGCCGGCTTCAACCCGGTGACCGAACTTTCGGCCGATCCGCACCGGATGGCAGTCAACCCGCGCCCGATCTTTTCGCCGGTCGACCCACCGCTCGAGTTTCGGCTCGACGAGCTCGGCATGAACAACACCGAGGGCTGCGAGAGCCAGGGCGAGATCAACGGCTTCCGGCTGCTGCGTATCGAGGCGCAGGATGGCGGCACGACCAAGCTGCTGCACGAGGACAAGTCGATACCGAAAAGCCGGGGTTGCCCGAACGGCTACCGCATCGGCGCTGTGCAGACCTTTTCGATGGACAGTCTCAGCGCCTATGCCGTGCTGATCGCGGTGCGCCAATACGGCTTTGAAGGCCCGGACTTTCGCTGGATCGCGGTGACCGGCCGCCTGTGACACCGCTTGTCCCACCCGCCCCGCGCGATCGTTCGCTGAACCGCCTTCGCCGCGCGATACCGACGCCGCGCACTGCGTTTTATGGCGCCTTGCTATGGGCCACGGCTATGGGCGCCAGTGCGCTCGTCGCCCTGTTGTTGGACGACTGGGAGACGCCGGCGAAAATCCGCATTGTCACCGCGCTGTTTGCAGTGGGAGCTGCGCTGGCCTTTCCCATCGGCCTGTTCGCGGCGCGGCTGGTCTCGCAGGGAAGACGCTGGGAAGTCGCCTTTGCCGCGGCCTTCGTGTGCCTAGCCGCGGCGACGATCGGCCTGACCGCCGGGCTGTTTGCCCTGCAGTACCGCTCCTACTATGCCGAGTGGCATGCGCCTGCTTTCACCCGCACCTGGGTCCTCCAGTTCGTCTTCACGACGCTGATTGCGCTCTACCAGTTCGTGGTGCTGGGCATCCGGCTCTATTTTCCAGTTGGTTTCATCGCTCTGTTTGCCGCGGGCGTCTGGTTTGCGCGCCAGCAGCGTTGAGCATTTTGCTCGCCTCTGTTAGGACGCGGGCAAACTTCTCGATACGTCAGGACTGACCGATGATCCCTCGCTATTCCCGGCCCGAAATGGTCGCCATCTGGTCGCCCGAAACCCGGTTCCGCATCTGGTTCGAGATCGAAGCCTATGCGTGCGATGCGCTGGCCGAACTCGGCGTCATCCCTAGGCAAGCGGCCAAAACCATCTGGGAAAAGGGTGGTGCGGCGAAATTCGATGTCGAGGCGATCGACGAGATCGAGCGCGTCACCAAGCATGACGTCATCGCCTTCCTGACCCATCTCGCCGAATTCGTCGGGCCGGACGCCCGCTTCATCCACCAGGGCATGACCTCGTCGGACGTTCTCGACACCTGCTTTGCCGTACAGCTGACCCGCGCCAGCGACATCCTGCTCGCCGACATCGATGGCCTGCTTGCCGCGCTTAAGCGCCGTGCGTTTGAGCACAAGGATACCGTCACCATCGGCCGCAGCCATGGCATCCATGCCGAGCCGACGACCTTCGGCGTCAAGCTGGCGCAGGCCTATGCCGAGTTCTCGCGCTGCCGCGAGCGGTTGGTGCACGCGCGGGAAGATATAGCGACATGCGCGATCTCCGGGGCGGTCGGCACCTTCGCCAACATCGACCCTTATGTCGAGGAACATGTCGCGGCAAAGCTCGGCCTGAAGCCCGAGCCGGTGTCGACGCAAGTGATCCCGCGCGACCGCCACGCCATGTTCTTTGCCACGCTCGGCGTCATCGCCTCGTCGGTCGAGCGGCTGTCGATCGAGATCCGGCATTTGCAGCGCACCGAAGTGCTGGAAGCGGAGGAGTATTTTTCGCCGGGCCAGAAAGGCTCGTCGGCAATGCCGCACAAGCGCAACCCGGTGCTGACCGAAAACCTCACCGGTCTTGCCCGCATGGTCCGCTCCATGGCGCTGCCGGCGATGGAGAACGTGGCGCTCTGGCACGAGCGCGACATCTCGCACTCCTCGGTCGAGCGCATGATCGGGCCGGACGCCACGGTGACGCTCGATTTCGCGCTGTCACGGCTGACCGGCGTCATCGACAAGCTGCTCGTCTATCCCGACAACATGCTGAAGAACATGAACAAGTTCCGCGGCCTCGTGCATTCGCAGCGCGTCATGCTGGCGCTGACCCAAGCCGGCCTGTCGCGCGAAGACTCCTACCGGCTGGTGCAGCGCAACGCCATGAGAGTGTGGGAGCAAGGCGCTGATTTCCTTGAGGAACTTTTGGCCGACAAGGAAGTGACCGCAGCGCTGCCGGAAGCCGAAATCCGCGAAAAATTCGACCTGGGCTATCACACCAAGCATGTCGACACGATCTTCAAGCGGGTGTTTGGGGAAGCCTGAGCTTCCTTCTCCCCGTCACTATACGGGGAGAAGGTGCCGGCAGGCGGATGAGGGGCGGTGCCGACTTCGGCGACGATCGCAACCATTCACGCTTTGACAAATTCACGACTTTGGCGCTGCCCCTCATTTCCCTGCCGTGTCCAGCCGATAGATGGGTAACAGTTTGAACCGGATAGATAGGTAACAGTTTTCCCCCTTATGATGGGTTCGCGGCAGCGCCAAACGGTTGGGTTGGCGCGGCGCTGCG
>NZ_JANIFL010000013.1:0-241516 GCF_024518695.1 Mesorhizobium sp. LMG17149 | reverse complement strand
CGGAGGGGCAGCGGGCGACTTCGCCAAGCCTCGGGCCGGATGGCCATCCGGCCCGAGGCTCAATCGCTTCCATCGCACATAATCATCTCGTGCAGATACAAGGGGCGGCGCTGGCGTTTGAAGAGTTTTCGGGCGATTGATTAGACGACAAAAAAATCCTCGATGCGCTGCCTGGCCTCAACCAGCACCGGCAGTATCTCCCGCTCCATCTCCGCCACCGAAAAACGCGCCGACTGAGTCGAGACGTTGATGGCCGCGACCGTGCGCTCCGCGCGGTCGCGGATCGGCACCGCGATCGAGCGCAGGCCGAGCTCCAGTTCCTCGTCGACGATGGCAAAGCCGTTCGCTTTCGCCTTGCCGATGGCGCCGGCCAGCAGCCTGATATCGGTGATCGTCTTCGGTGTCCGTCTCTCGATGGTCGCCTGACCGAGGAATGCGTCCAATTCCCCTGATGTCAGGCCGGCAAGCAGGATGCGTCCCATCGAGGTGCAGTAGGCCGGCAGCCTGGTGCCGACGTCGAGCGACACGCTGAGGATGCGGCGGCCGGGAATGCGGGCGACATAGACGACATCCTCACCCGACAGGATGGCCGCCGAGCAGGCCTCGTTCAGTTGTGCTGCCACAGAGCGCATGATGGGCGCGGCGAAGGCCCATAGCGAGGCGCCGCCGAGCCAGGTGCGGGCAACCGTCAGCAGGCGCGGCGACAGCGAGAACACGCGGCCGGCCTGTGTTGCATAGCCGGTGGCGGTGAGTGTCAGCAGGAAGCGGCGGGCGCCGGCGCGGGTGAGGCCCGCTTCCTCCGCCATTTCTGTCAGCGTCATGCCCGAGGGATGGCGGGCCAGGATCTCCATGACGGCGAGGCCGCGCTCGAGCGAGCCGACATGATCACGGGAAACAGCCGCTTCGTTCATCTTGTCTCCGCGGAACGGCATCGGCGTCAGGATTGACTCCTCGCCCTCGCTCAGCGTAGAAAGTATCGCATACAAAACATGTGTTCGCAATACGAACTTTCTGAAAACCCGGAGCCGATGCGATGGTCAAGTTCCTGCCGCTCAAACAGGCCGTGGCCGAGAATTTGAAAGATGGCGACTCGGTCGCCTTCGAGGGCTTCACCCATCTGATCCCGACGGCAGCGGCGCATGAGGCGATCCGCCAGGGTTTTCGCAACCTGACCTTGATCCGCATGACGCCGGACCTGATCTACGACCAGATGATCGGCATGGGCATGGCGAAGAAAATCGTCTTCTCCTATGTCGGCAATCCCGGCGTCGGCCTGCTGCGGCGCGCCCGCGACGCCATCGAGAACGGTTTTCCGCGCTCACTCGAAATCGAGGAGCACAGCCATGCCGGCATGGCCAATGCCTATGAAGCGGGTGCTGCCGGCCTGCCCTGCGCGGTGTTTCGCGGCTATCGCGGTGCTGGCCTCGCGGCGGTCAACCCGAACATCAAGTCGGTGACCTGTCCGTTCACCGGCGAGGTGCTGGCCGCTGTCCCTTCGATCCGGCCTGACGTCACCTTCATCCATGCCCAGAAGGCCGACAGGAAAGGCAATGTGCTGGTCGAGGGCATCATCGGCATTCAGAAGGAAGCGGTGCTGGCGGCCAAACGCGCTGTGGTGACCGTCGAGGAAGTCGTCGACAATTTCGACGATCTGCACCCCAATCTGACCGTGCTGCCGCGCTGGACGATCGCGGCGATATCGGTCGTGCCCGGCGGCTCGCATCCGTCCTACGCGCACGGCTACTATGCGCGCGACAATGCGGCCTATCTCGAATGGGACGAGATCGCCGCCGACCGTGACAAATTCCAGGCGTGGATGCAGGCCAATGTCATCGAGAAGAGCGCCGATGATTTCGAGTCCAGGGTCGAGCATCTGAGGAAAGCGGCATGAGCGACAATCCGGGATTCACCCCCAACGAGATGATGACCATCGCCGCCAGCCGCGCGCTGCGCAACGACGATGTCTGCTTCGTCGGCATCGGCGCGCCATCGGCCGCCTGCAATGTGGCGCGGCTGACGCATGCGCCTGACATCACCCTGATTTACGAGAGCGGCACGATCGGCACCGCGCCTGACGTGCTGCCGCTGTCGATCGGCGACGGCGAATTGTGCGAGACCGCTATCACCACCGTCGCGGTGCCTGAGATGTTCCGCTACTGGCTGCAGGGCGGCCGTATCTCGATCGGCTTCCTCGGTGCGGCGCAGCTCGACAAATTCGGCAACATCAACACCACGGTTATCGGCGACTATTTCCATCCCAAGACCCGGCTGCCGGGCGGCGGCGGCGCGCCGGAGATCGCGACGTCGTCGAAGGAGATCTACATCACCATGGCGCAGACCAAGCGCGGCATGGTCGAGAAGATCGACTTCTTCACCTCCTTCGGCCATGGCGAGGGTGGTGACCATCGAAAACGGCTTGGCATCGACACCGCCGGCCCGACGCTGCTGATCACCGATCTCGCCATCTGGAAGCCGGATCCGGTGAGCAAGGAATTCACGGTCGTGTCGCTGCATCCCGGCGTCACGCGCCAGCAGGTGAAGGACACCTGTGGCTGGGCGGTTAAGTTCGCGGAGGCGCTTGACGAAACACCGGCGCCAAGCGAACTCGAACTCAAGACATTGCGCGACCTGCAGGCCCGCACCAAGGCGGCGCATGAGGGAACCGGAAAAGCAAAGGCTGCATGACATGGCCGAGGCCTATATCTGCGACTACATCCGCACACCGATCGGCCGCTTCGGCGGTTCGCTGTCTTCGGTACGATCAGACGATCTTGGCGCGATACCGCTGAGGGCGCTGGCCGAGCGTAATCCCGGCATCGACTGGCAGGCTGTCGACGACGTCGTCTATGGCTGTGCCAACCAGGCCGGCGAGGACAACCGCAACGTGGCGCGCATGGCGCTGCTGCTGGCAGGTCTGCCGAAGGAGATTCCAGGTTCGACCGTCAACCGCCTGTGCGGCTCCGGCATGGATGCGCTGACCATTGCCGCTCGCGCCATCAAGGCGGGCGAAGCGGAATTGATGATCGCGGGCGGCGTCGAATCGATGAGCCGCGCGCCCTTCGTCATGCCCAAGGCCGACACGGCGTTCTCGCGCAATGCCGAGATCTACGACACCACCATCGGCTGGCGCTTCGTCAATCCGCTGATGAAGAAGCAGTATGGCGTCGATTCGATGCCGGAAACCGGCGAGAACGTCGCCGAGGATTTTTCGGTGTCACGTGCCGACCAGGACGCCTTTGCCGTACGCAGCCAGGACAAGGCGGTCGCCGCGCAAGCCAATGGAAGGCTGGCAAAGGAAATCACAGAGGTGACGATCCCGCAGCGCAAGGGCGATCCGGTGGTCATCTCGAAGGACGAGCATCCCCGCGCTGGCTCAACGGTCGAGACGCTGGCCAAGCTGCCGACGCCGTTCCGGCAAGGCGGTACGGTAACGGCCGGCAATGCCTCCGGCGTCAATGACGGGGCGGCGGCGCTGATCGTCGCTTCCGAGGCGGCGGTGAAGACATATGGCCTAACGCCGATCGCCCGCATTCTCGGCGGCGCTGCCGCCGGCGTGGCGCCGCGCATCATGGGCATCGGCCCGGCGCCGGCGACGCAAAAACTCTGCGCGCGGCTTGGGCTGACCCCGCAACAGTTCGATGTCATCGAGCTCAACGAAGCCTTTGCCTCGCAAGGCATAGCCGTGCTGCGCCAGCTCGGCATTGCCGAGGATGCCGAACACGTCAACCCGAATGGCGGCGCCATCGCGCTTGGCCATCCCCTGGGCATGTCGGGTGCCCGTATCTCCGGCACGGCGGCGCTGGAGCTGCGCGAACGTGGCGGCCGTTATGCGCTTGCCACGATGTGCATCGGTGTAGGCCAGGGCATCGCGATCGCGCTGGAACGGGTTTGATCGGCGGCCCTTGCTTGGCCGGCTAAGATCAAGAATCCGGTGCGCGGTTCAAATTTGACCACGTGGACAAAAGTCTGGCGTCGTTCCATACTTCCCCGTCTGACATTTTCACGAACAGCCGGCTCGACACGGCTGTCGAACAGAGGGGAATGCAATGGAAAACCGGAACAATAAATCGCAGATAAAACGCGAAGGGCTTTCGCGACGCAATGTGCTGGAGCTGGGCGCGCTTGGTTTGGCAGCTGCGATGCTGCCGGGCGCCGCTTTCGCGGCGGACAAGAAGCTGAAGGTGGCGGCGATCTTCGCCACGCCGATCGAGGAGCCGTGGGACAACCAGATCCATGTCGCCTTGCAGAGGGCCGAGAAGGAACTCGGCATCGAATACAAATGGTCCGAGAAGGTGCAGACCGCCGATTTCAGCCGCGTCATGCGCGAATATGCGCAAGGCGGCTATGAGCTGGTGCTGGGCGATGCCTTCGCCGCCGAGCGTGAATCGCGCCGCACAGCCAAGCAATTCCCGAAGACCGCCTGGCTGTTCGGCTCCGGCGCCGGCCCGGCGGAACCCAATTTCGGCGTCTTCGACAACTGGATCCACGAGCCGGCCTATCTCTCCGGATTGATCGCCGGCAAGATGTCGAAGTCGGGCACGATCGGCGCCGTCGCGGCGATGGGCATTCCGGAAGTCAACCGGCTGGTCAACGCCTTCTTCGCCGGCGCCAGGGAGGTCAATCCCAACATCAAGAAGAAGGTCGCCTTCATCGGTTCCTTCTTCGATCCGCCCAAGGCCAAGGAAGCGGCGCTCGCGCAGATCGACGCCGGTGTCGACGTCATCTATGCCGAGCGCTTCGGCGTCATCGAAGCCGCGGTGGACAAGAAGATCCTTGCCATCTCCAACATGTCCGACCAGTCGAGCCTCGGCCCCGACACGGTCATCACCGGCCCGGTCTGGGACATGTATCCGACGGTCGAGCAGGCGATCAAACTGGTCAGGGCCGGCGTCTTCACCGCGCAGGACTATGGCGACTTCTCGCGCATGGCCAAGGGTGGCTCGCATCTGGCGCCCTACCACAAGTTCGACAAGACGCTGCCGGCGGACGTCAAGGAGCTGGTCGAGAAGAAGAAGGCCGAGATCCTCGAAGGCAATTTCCGGGTGGATGTGGACGAGAATACGCCGGTTTCGGATTGACGCTCTGGCTTTTGGGGTTGGTGCTAGGCGCCCCCCTCTGTCCTGCCGGACATCTCCCCCTCAAGGGGGGAGATTGGCGGCTTTGTCGGCGGCACTCCTGCTTCGGCGTAGAAAATTGGCGAAAGCCGAAATGACATCCGATCTCCCCCCTTGAGGGGGAGATGGCCGGCAGGCCAGAGGGGGGTGCAGCGCATCCCTCTCAATCAAAGCTGAACCGCAAAGCCAACTCCGATCAGGAGCATCCTTGCCCTTGCCCGCCCCCCTCATCGAAATGCGCGGCATCACCAAGAGCTTCGGCGCCGTCAAGGCGAACGAGGCCGTCGATCTCAGCGTGGCACCCGGCGAGATCCTGGGGTTGCTGGGCGAGAACGGCGCCGGCAAGACGACGCTGATGAATGTGCTGTTCGGCGCCTATGCGCCCGATGCTGGGGAAATCCTCATCCAGGGCAAGCCGGTGCGGATCACCAGTTCCGCCGATGCGCTGGCCGCCGGCATCGGCATGGTGCACCAGCATTTTCACCTCGCGCCGCGGCTGACTGTGCTGGAAAACCTTTTGATCGGCATCCCCGGCAAGACAGGACGGATCGACCGCGCCGGCGGGCTGGCGCGGCTGGCCGAGATCGGCCGCCAGCATGGGCTGATGCTTGACCCGAACCTGCCGGTCTCGGCGCTGTCGGTGGGCGAGCAGCAGCGGCTCGAAATCGTCAAGGCTCTGTTTCGTGGCGCCAGGCTGCTGATCCTCGACGAGCCGACAGCGGTGCTGGCGCCAAGCGAGGTCGACGGGCTGTTTTCGGCGTTACGTTCTATGGCGGCGCAAGGTCTCGGCATCATCTTCATCTCGCACAAGCTCAACGAGGTGCGGGCGCTGACGCATCGCTGCACGGTGCTGCGGCATGGCCGCGTTGCCGGCCGCGTCGATGACCCGGCCAACACGACATCCTCGGAGATGGCAACACTGATGTGCGGCCATGAGATCGTGCCGCCGGCGCGGGGGCCATCGACGCCAGGTGCTGATGTGCTGACACTCGACGGCATTTCCACCTCGCATCATTCCGGCACGCCGCTGCGCGACGTATCGCTTGCCGTCCGTGCCGGCGAAATCCTCGGCATTGCCGGGGTGTCGGGCAATGGCCAGCGGGCGCTGGCAGAGGTGATCTCCGGCGTGCGGGCGCCCGATGCCGGACGGATGACGATTGCCGGCCAAAAAGTCTCGCGGTTTTCGCCGCGCGAGGTGCAGGCGCTCGGCCTTGGCCGCATCCCGGAAGACCGCATGACCACAGGACTGGTCACCAACCTGCCGCTCGCCGATTCCATGGTATTGCCGCGCATCGGCACCGCCGCTTTCAGCAGCAGGGGCCTGCTGAAGCCGGATGCGATCCGCGCCTTCGCGGAAGAGCAGATCAAGGCCTATGATATCAGGTGCCCCGGGCCGATGACCCGCGCGGGAGCGCTTTCCGGCGGCAATCTGCAGAAGGCGTTGTTGGCACGCGAGCTTGCCTTCGATCCGAAGGTGCTTGTTGTCTCGCAGCCGACGCGCGGGCTTGACATCGGTGCCGCCCGCTTCATCCATGAAAAGTTCCTCGACATGCGGGCCAAGGGCTGCGGCATCATCGTCATTGGCGAGGATCTCGAAGAGCTGCTGGTGCTCTGCGACCGCATCGCGGTGATGTATGAAGGCCGCATCGTCGGCACGCTCGACAGCGCCGATGCGACGATCGCGCGGCTCGGCCTGATGATGACCGGGGCGGAGGGAAGAGCCTAGATGGACCTTCCGGCGGCGCTGACCCCCACCCCTAACCCCTCCCCACAAGGGGGAGGGGGATGCTGCCGCTCGCCGTTCACACAGCTTCCGAGCCCGGACTTCTGCTGTTTTGTCGTGGTCGGCGCCTGCGAGAGTTCCCCTCCCCCTTGTGGGGAGGGGCTAGGGGTGGGGGTCCCTCTTCGTCAGAATTCTTGTTCGACAGACAGAACAGAGGGTGCCGCCTAATGTTCCGCCTGGAAGCCCGCACAAGCACACCTGCCTGGTTCAACCTCGCTCTGCCATTGCTGGCGATCGGCGGGACGCTCATCCTATGCAGCGGCCTCATCGCGCTGGCCGGCGCCGGCGTGCTCGAAGCTTATGGCGTGATGTTCACGGCGTCGCTGGGCGACAGCTATGCGATCACCGAAACGATGGTGCGTGCAACACCCATGATCTTCACCGGACTGGCGGTCGCGGTCGCCTTCCGGGCCAAATTCTGGAACATCGGCGCCGAGGGGCAATTGCTGGCCGGCGCGGTGGCCAGCTGCTTCGTCGGCGCCATTCCAATGCCGGGGCCGCTCGCCATGGTCTTGATGGCGGTCGCCGGTGCTGCGGCGGGAGCCGCAGTCGCGCTGGTGCCGGCGACCCTCAGAGTAAAATTCAAGGTCGACGATGTCGTCAGTTCGCTGCTGCTCAACTCGGTCATCTATTACGCCTTGATGGCGCTGATCGAAGGACCGTGGAAGGACTCCTTCAGCGGCTATCCGATCTCGCCGCCGATCGAGGATTCGGCCAATTTCCCGGTGCTGCTCGAAGGCACGCGGCTGCATCTCGGCGTCGTCGCGGCGCTGATCGCGGCGCCGCTGATCTGGTTCCTGATCGTGCGCACGACGCTCGGCTTCAGGATCAGGGTCACCGGCGAAAACCCGGAAGCCGCCAGATGTGGCGGCATCCATGTCGAGCGGGTGCTGATCTCGACGGCGCTGCTGTCCGGCGCGCTGGCCGGGTTGGCCGGCGTCGGCGAGGTCGGCGGCGTGCATTTCCAGGTGATGAGCGACATCTCGCCGGGCTACGGTTATTCCGGCATCGTCGTTGCGATGCTGGCGCGGCTCAACCCGCTTGGCGTCGTGCCGGCGGCGATCTTCCTTGCCGCCGTGATGACCGGCGCCGAGGCGATGTCGCGGGCGACCGGCGTTCCGGCCTTCCTCAGTGACGTCATCCAGGGCACCGCATTGCTTGCCATGCTGGTGGCGCTGCTGTTCACCGCCTATCGCATCCGCCGCGTCGGAGTTGCCCGATGAGCGCGGTGTTCGAACAGATCTTCCAGGTCGGCTTCCTGGCCGCGATCATCCGCATTGCCACGCCGCTGGCTTTCGCGACGCTCGGCGAAATGTTCTCGGAGCGGGCTGGCGTGCTCAATCTCGGCATCGAAGGCATCATGCTGTTGTCGGCGATGACCGGCTTTACCGCCGCCAGCCTCAGCGGCAGCCTGTGGCTCGGCGTGCTGGCTGCGGTGCTGACCGGCATGCTGATGGGCGCGCTGCATGCGCTGTTCACCGTGGCGCTCGGCCTCAGCCAGCATGTCTGCGGCATCGGGGTGACGCTGTTCTCGTCGGGCCTTGCCTATTTCCTCTATCGGCTGATCTTCGGCCAGCAATCGGTGCCGCCCAACATCAAGGGGTTTCAGACACTGCCGATCCCGCTCCTTTCGGACATCCCGGTGCTCGGGACGGCGGTGTTCAACCAGTTCGCGCTGGTCTACATGGCGATCCTGGCCATTCCGCTGGCCGCCTTCGTGCTCTACCGCACGCCATGGGGCCTGTCGGTGCGCATGGTCGGCGAAAACCCGCGCGCCGCGGATTCGGCGGGGGTCAGTGTCATCGCCACGCGCTTCCAGGCGGTCATCCTCGGTGGTGCGCTGATGGGGCTGGCCGGCGCCTTTCTGTCGATGGCGCAGTTCAACGCCTTCACCTTCGGCGTCGTCTCGGGGCGCGGCTGGGTGGCGATCGCGCTGGTCGTGTTCGGCCGCTGGGATCCGTGGCGCTCGGCGGGGGCCGCGCTGCTGTTCGCCTTCGTCGATGCGCTGCAGCTGCGCATGCAGGCCAGCGGGCTCGGACACATCCCCTACGAGGCGTTCCTGATGCTGCCGTTCATCTTCACCATCGTCGCCATGGCGGTGATGTCGCGCAACGCGACGGCACCGTCGGCGCTGCTCAAGCCGTTTCGACGGGAAGAACGGTAGACGAGCAGGACTTGGTGCCTTTCCTCTCCCCCGATCGACGGGGTAGAGGAAGGGCGACAAGCTGTCCCTGGGACGAAGAACCTGTCCCTGGAAAGCCTCACATCGCCGTAAAACCATTATCAACGAACAGATGCGTCCCGTTGACGAAGCTCGACTCGTCGCTGGCCAGGTAGAGCGCTGCCCTCGCCACCTCTTCCGGCTCGCCGATGCGGCCCTGCTGCGCGGCCAGTGCCGCGTCGGAGACGTCGACGCCGAGCCTGCCGAGGTCGGCGACCTCGCGCAGGCCGTGCGGTGTGCGGATGAAGCCGGGGCAGACGGCGTTGCAGCGGATGTTGCGATCGCGGAACTCGACGGCGATGGCGCGGGCGAACATGTGGCAGGCGCCCTTGGTGGTGTCGTAGAGCACTTCGTTGGGAGTCGCCGCCACCGCCGAGATCGACGAAGTACAGACGATCGAGCCGCCGCCGGCCGCAATCATGCCGGGCAAAACGGCGCGCGTCATCAGGAACATCGAGCGCACATTGACGGCATGCAGCCAATCCCATTCCTGCACCGTGGTCTCCAGGAAGGGCTTTATCACGATGGTGCCGGCGTGGTTGAACAGCACGGTGACCGGTCCGAGTTTTTCGATAGCACCCTTCACGGCCGCTTCGACCTGTGCCTCGTCGGAGACGTCGGCGACAAAATGCTCGGCGAGATGGCCGCGCGCCCTGATTGTCGCTGCGGTTGCGGCGGCCGCCTCGCCGTTGCGGTCGATGATCGCCACCTTGGCGCCTTCGGCGGCGAACAGCTCCGAAGTCGCTCCACCCATTCCCGTCGCGCCCCCCGAAATGATGGCGACCTTGCCGGCCAGTCTTGTGCCCATTTTTCTGCCCCCTGTGTGGCGATTTCGCTTTGCTGGTGGGCGATGCTACCGCGCCGGCGCCGGGCGGCCAATCCACGAATTGAGCGCAGCGAAAGCAAGGTCATAGGTCCATTCGGACGCAGAAGCGAAAACGGACGCTCCATATGGATCGGCCGTTGGAGTGCTCCCTCTAAGCAAGTGTCTACCAACTTCCAGCACCATAGGAGAAAATTATTCTATCTTTGGCCAAAAAATAGCAATCGACAAAGTCTACAAGTTTTATAGATTAACCGCCGAGACGGAGGTCGATATGTCCTATATCCAGAACGCCCAGACGGATCGCAGTGATCAGCGGTCGGCCAATGCCCAGGCCTTTCGCCCGGCCTATGCCGGGGCTTTCGCCTATCTCGTCTTTGCCCTTGCGTTCGTGTTCACCGGGGCCGTCGTACTGGGCCTTATTCCCTGAGTCGTCAGATCGACCGGGCTTAGCTGCCCACCGCTTTCAGGCAATCGGAGTTGAATGAACCGAATCCTCGGCGTGCTTTCGCGCGCCCGACACCACGGAGGACATGGCAATGCCGATCGAGTTCACGCATATTCCCGGTAAGACCGCCGATGCCGCGGTTCCCTTTTTCTACGACTTTGCCGAGACCGCGACCAAGCTCGGGCTGATCGAGGATGGCGGCTTCCGCAAGATCGTCATCGACGATTCGGCCGGACTGCTGACCAACATGGATCTTGCGGCCCAGGTGCTCGATCGCACCTCGTCGCTGGAAGTCGTGCTCACCCATTGGGCGGGCGTGGTCGAACCGACCGTGGCGGCCCGCCAACTGGCGTCGATCGACAGGAAAAGCGGCGGGCGCCTGGCGCTGAGAATGATCAGCGAGCCGCTGAGCGACGCCGACGCCGAAACACGGCCGGTCGGGCACACCGTCATCTGGCAGCGCATCGACGAATATCTGGTGCTGCTGAAGCGGCTGTGGTCGAACGACCGGCCCTTCGACCACGAAGGAACGTTCTACAGCATCAAGGGCGGCTATGTGCCGCGCAAGGGACCGCACGGCGCCGACCTGGTCATCCGCATGGGCGGGCAGTCCGGAACGGCACTCAAAGTTGCCGGCCGGCATGCCGATGTCTTTGAATTGGCGCCCGGCTCGATCGACGAGATCCGGCAATTGATGGAGCGGGTGCGCCGCTCCGCCGCCGAACATGGTCGGGCCGGCAAGCTGCGCTTCGCGCTTCCGGTCGGGATTCACCAAGGTGCTTCCGCCTCCGGCCACAAGGCGGTCGATGTTGCCGGGCCGCCAGCCCAGGCCGCCCTGTCGCTGCTTGCGTATGCAGCCCTCGGGATCGATGAATTCATGATTGTCGGCGTCGACACGCCACGCGAGATCGCAACGCTCGGCCGGGAAACGATCGCTCTGCTGCGCAATTCGCTGGCGCGTCGCGAACACGAGGCATTCCAGCCTGGGGCATATGCGTCTCGTGCAGGATTGGAGACGCGGGCAACGGGCTGAAGTTCTTCAGCCCTTTGTTGCCTCGGGCCTGTCGCCAAGCCGCGACAGGCCTTCAATGACGGCGGCTGCATCCGCCAGCACTCCGAAGACGCCGTCCTCAACCGTTACCATGTGAAGCGCTGCCTCATGCACCTTTTGGTCGCCGCTGGCGCAGGCGTCCGAAATCGTCAGGCATTGGAAATTGCGGTCGCAGGCCTCACGCAGCGTGGTGTGGACGCAGACATCCGTGGTGCATCCGGAAAACAGCAGATGCGTGATGCCTTGCGCGCGCAGCACAAGTTCGAAATCCGTATAGGTGAAAGCGCTGTTGCAGGTCTTGTCGACGATGATGTCCTGCGGGGCGACGTCGATCTCCGGAACGATCTGGAATCCTGGACCAGAGCGCAGCAGGATTTCGGTGCCTTCGAGCCCAGCGCGCTTGCGGCGCCATGTCTCGTAGGGCGTCATGTCGGCCATGTCAGCCCGGTAGCCCTGCCTGGTGTGGATGACCCTGACACCGGCCTTGCGGGCGGCTGATATCAGCCGGCTCACGGTCGGCAGGATCGCCCTTAGAGGCGACGGGTCATAGCCCTGCCTGGCGAAGTAGCCTGTCGTCGACAGGAAATCCTGCTGCAGGTCGATGACGACCAGTGCGGTGTTTTCGGCCACCAGCCTGCCGTCATAGGGGAAATCGAAGGGCGTTGCCTTGATCATCCGGGGCTCCCTGCTTTGGGCCGCCACCATAGTGGATCAGCGCGACGACACCAGATGCTGCGCGTCGTGCAGACGCCGATAGATGCCGCCGGCGCGGAGCAGTTCGCTGTGCGAACCCTGTTCGACGACGCCCGACTCCGAGACGACGACGATGCGGTCGGCGCCTCGGATCGTTGCCAGCCGGTGTGCGATGACCAGCGTGGTTCGGCCCTCGGCAAGTTCGGCCAACGACTTCTGGATTTCGCGCTCGGTCTCGGTGTCGAGCGCCGACGTCGCCTCGTCGAGGATAAGGATCGGCGGGTTCTTCAGGAACATGCGGGCGATCGCCAGCCGCTGCTTCTGGCCGCCGGACAATTTTACGCCGCGCTCGCCGATGATCGTGTCATAGCCGGCCGGCAGGCCCGATATCATGCCGTCGAGTTGCGCGCGCCGTGCGGCGTCGGTGATGGCCTCGTCGGAAGCGCCGAGGCGGCCATAGGCGATGTTTTCGCGGATCGAGCCCCCGAACAGGAACACATCCTGCTGGACGATGCCGATCTGGCCGCGCAGCGAAGCGAGCGTCATGTCCCTGATATCGATGCCGTCGATGCTGATCGCGCCGGCGCTGACCTCGTAGAAACGCGGCAGCAGCGAGCAGATGGTGGTCTTGCCGGCGCCGGACGGGCCGACGAAGGCGATGGTTTCGCCGGCGTGGATGGTGAGATCGATACCCCTGAGCACCGGCTTGCCGTCGCCATAGCCAAAGCTCACGCCGCGATATTCGATATCGCCCTTGAGGCCGCTTACGGTCACGGCACCTGGCCGGTCGGCGATGTCGGGTTCGGTGTCGAGCAATTCGGTGTAGCGCCGGAAGCCGGCAATACCCTTGGGATAGGTCTCGATCACCGAGTTGATCTTCTCGATCGGCCGTACGAAGACGCCGACCAGAAGCAGGAAGCCGACGAAGCCGCCATTGCTGAGGCCTCCCGTGATGACGAGATAGCTGCCGGCGATCATGACCACGAGCTGGATCAGCCTTATGCCCATATAGTTCAGCGAATTGCTGGCCGACATGATGCGGTAGGCGTCGAGCTTGGTCTGGCGGTAGCGCTGGTTGTCATGCGCGAACAGCGTGCGCTCATGCTCCTCATTGGCGAAGGCCTGGACGACGCGCATGCCGCCGACATTCTCCTCGATGCGGACGTTGAAATCGCCGACACGCCGGTACAGCGCCTGCCAGTTGCGCTCCATGCGGTCGCCGTAGCGCATCGTCACCCAGGCGATCAGAGGCACGATCACCGCCGTGATCAGCGCCAGATGCATGTTGACCGTGAACATCAGCACGAAGGCGCCGGCGAAGGTCATGATGGCGATGAACAGGTCCTCGGGGCCGTGATGGGCGATCTCGCCGATTTCCTCGAGATCCTTGGTGACACGGCCGACGAGATGGCCGGTCTTGTGGTTGTCGTAGAAGCGGAACGACAGCTTCTGCAGATGGTCGAAACTCTTGCGCCGCATCTCGGTCTCGATGTTGATGCCGAGCATGTGGCCCCAATAGGTGACGACCGCCATCAGCACGGTGTTGAGCAGGTAGATCACCAGCAGCCCGGCAGACGCGATGATGATCAAGGTCCAGTCCTGCTGCGGCAGCAGCTGGTCGACGAAGGTGCGGACCGCCATGGGAAAGCCGAGTTCAAGCAGGCCGGCCAGCACCGCGCAGGAGAAGTCGAGCGCGAACAGCCCCTTCCAGGGCGCGTAGTAGGAAAGGAAACGTCTGATCATCGAGGTGAACCGCAAGCTGTCTTGACGGGCGCGGTGAGCGCGCCGGCCGTCATCGGTGGGCGCTGCTTACAATCGGCAGCGCAAGGGCGGCAATAGGCCAGGACGGACTTCATTGCCTGCCTTTCCACATCAGCGCCATGAAATAGGGGCCGCCGACGAAGGCGGCGATGAGGCCGGCCGGCACTTGCCAGGGAAAGATCAGCGTCCGCCCTGCCCAGTCGGCGGCAACGAGGATCAGCCCGCCTGTCATGGCCGAGGCCAGAAGCTGCGGCACGGCGCGGCGGAAGCCGAGCATGCGTGCGAGGTGCGGCGCCATCAGGCCGACGAAGCTCAACGGGCCGATGACCAATGTCGCGGTTGCGGTGGCCAATGCGGTGAGCGCAAGCAATGTGGCGCGAACACGTCCGAGTCGCAGGCCAAGGCCACGCGCGGCGGTTTCGCCGAGCGGCAGTATATCGAGCCAGCGCGCGGTCAGCGGCGCCAGCGCGAGGACGGTGACCGCGACCGTTGCGGCGGTGAAGGCATCCGTTGGCGTTGCGCGATACGTCGATCCCGACAGCCAGGCGAGCAGGAAGTCCATGCGCGGATCGCCGCTGGCCAGAAGCAGCGCGGCGAAGGCGGACGCGACCGTCGCAACGGCGACGCCGGCAAGCAGCAGCCGTTCCGGCGACAGGGCATTGCGCCGCCCGACCAGCACGACGATCGTCAGCGCCAGCAAGGCGCCGGCGAGGGCGGCGCCGAGCATTGCCGCGCGGTCGAAGCCGTCGCTGAGCAACAGCAGCGCCAGCACGCCGAAAGAGGCGCCGCCGGAAATGCCCAGGACCTCGGGTGCGGCCATCGGGTTGCCGGTCATGCGCTGCATCAGCGTGCCGGCGACGGCGAGCAGGACGCCCGCCGACAGGGCGACGACGACGCGAGGCGCGCGCAGGGCAAGCAGCTCGGTCAAATCCGCGGATGCGATCCAGTGCCAACCGCCTGCGCCACGGCCAAAGCCGATGGCGAGGACAACCGCGAGGATGAGCGCCAGCAGGCCCGCGATCAACGGCAGGCCGTTTGTCGGCAGGCGTATCGACGACACCATGTCGGCCTGCCTTTCGGGGGTGGTTCGCATTCTCGGCAACAGGAACAGCAGCAGCGGCGCGCCGAGCAAAGCGGTCGCGGTGCCGGCGGGGATTTCGCCGGTGAACGGCAGATGCTGCACCAGGCGGTCGGTGAGCCAGAGCAGGGCACCGCCGACCAGCGGCGACCAGACCAGACGGCGGCCAAGCGTGCGCGCTCCGGCCAGCCGCGCCAGCGCCGGGGCGGCGAGCGCCACGAAACCGATGACGCCCACCTCGGCGACGACCAGCGCGCTAAGCGAGACGGCGACTGTCATGCCGGCAAGGCGGATGACGGCCGGCCGGGTGCCGAGCGATGCCGCGCCGTCGTCGCTGAGGTCGAGCAGGCGTAGCGGTCGCCAGAGCAGGAGCGCGGCGCAGATGCCGGCCAGCAGCCATGGCGCCAGAACAACGACCGCCGCGTCGCCATTCTGCACCAGCGAGCCGCTCTGCCAGATGAACAGCTCCTCGGTGTATTCGCGGTTGAGCGCCATCAGCAGCGCGCCGGCCGAGCCGAAAGTGAGGCTGACGACGAGGCCGGCGATGATGATCGACACTGGCGAAAAGCTGCGCCCGCGCGCCAGTGCGAAAACGGCTGATGTGGCGAGCGCGCCGCCAGCCAGCGCCACGCCTTCGCGGCCGCCTTCCAGCAACCATGGTGCGTAGAGGGTGGCGGCCGCCAATGCGAGGCTCGCTCCGGCATTGGTGCCGATAGTGGTCGGCTCGGCCAGCGGGTTGCGCAGCACATGCTGCATGACGACACCGGCGAGACCAAGTGCCGCGCCGGCCAGCATGCTGACCGCGACACGCGGCAGGAAGGCATAGCGATACAGCAACTGCGCTGGATCGGATGTGTCGGGAGCGGTGAGCGCATGCCACCACAAGTGCGTCGGGAAAAGGTTGATGAGCTCGAAGATGGTCAGCATCAGTGCCAGGCCCGCGGGCACGGCCACCAGCAGGATGAGCGCGCCGATGCCGTCGCGCTGTCGCGGCAGGGACATTGCCTGAGCGATCATGCCGCTGCCACGAATTCGGCGAAACGCGCGGCAGCAGTGAGACCGCCGAACGGCCAGACCGGCGGAATGGTCCGCACCTGGCCGTTCCGGACGCAGGGCAGATTGGCCCAGAGCGAGCTGCGGGCAATCCTGATCCTGACGTGCGGCGGGATCGGATCGAGCGAGATCAGTTGCGCCTCGCCTACGGCGACCAGTTCCTCGATGCCGACCGTCGAAAAACCCCATTCATTGGTGGCGCCGGTCCAGGCGTTGACGAGGCCGAGCCGGTCGAGGACATCCTGCAGCAGGCTGCCGGCGCCGTAGACGCGGACATGGCGATCGTCGAACATGCTGACGACGCAGACCGGTTTTTGCACCGCCCGCTCCAGCCTGGCACGCGCTTGGGCGATCGAGGCTTCGGTGCGCCCGACAAGGTTTTCTGCTTCCGTCCTGCGGCCAAGCATGTCGCCAAGCTGCAGCGTCACCTGTTGCGCCTGCGCGTAAGGTGGAGCCTTGCCGCTGTAGAACGGCACGTTGAAGGTCGGCGCCAATCTGGTGAAGCTGTTCTCGTCCAAGCCATAGCCATAGGCGCCGACGATCAGGTCGGGCCGCAATTCCCGAAGCAGTTCGATATTGGGCTCGCTGCGCGATCCCAGGTCGATGGTGGCCTGCGGCAGCGCCGGGCCCTGCACCCAGTCGCCATAACCCCTGGTGTCGCCGACGGCGAGCGGCGACAGGCCGAGCGAGACCACCAGTTCGGCCGATGTCCATTCCAGGCAGACGACGCGGGCAGGTGCCGCGCGTGCCATGCCGCCCGGCAAAGCGAGGCCGGTCGCGGCGAGGCCGGCAAGATACTGGCGCCGTGTCAGCGCCGCCATTTTGGGCCGGCCCGCCACATTGCTTCTACCATGTGTATTTCACCGAACCGTTGATCCTGCGGCCTTCGCCGTAGAAGCAGCCGAAGCCCGAGGAGAAACAGGAGGCGACATAGCGTTTGTCGAACAGATTGCTGGCATTGAGGCTGAGCGTGGCGTTCTGCCAGGCGTAATGCACCGCCGCGTCGGCAAGCACGACCGATGGGACCTTGAAGCTGTTGGCGTCGTCGCCATAGGTCGAGCCGACATAGCGGACACCGGCGCCGAGGCCGAGACCTTCGAGCTTGCCGCCCATGAAGGTGTAATTGGCCCAGAGCGATGCGGAATGGGCTGGCACGCCGAAGGGCGTGTTGCCCTCGTTGCTGACCCAGACGCCGTTGACGTCTTCGACAGCGGTCGCCCTGGTGATCTTCGTGTCGAGGTAGGTGTAGGCCGCTCTCAGATCGAGGCCCGCATCCAGGCTCGCCACGGCTTCCAGTTCCACGCCGCGCGAACGGATCTCACCGGTCTGGAACAGATCGTTGGGTGAGCCCTCATTACCGGAACGCACGACATTCTGCCGGGTCAGGTCGAAAACCGATGCCGTAATGAAGGAGTTCCAGCCGGTCGGCTGGTATTTCAGCCCGATCTCGTACTGCCTGCCGGTCTCGGGCACGAACAGATTGCCGTCGCTGTCGGCGCCGGCCACGGGCTGGAACGATTCGGAGTAGCTGACATAGGGCGCAAGCCCGTTGTCGGCGAGATAGACGAGCCCCGCCCGGCTGGTGAAGGCGTTGTCCTTCTGCTCGGGAATGTAGCTGCCGGCCAGATTGTCGTAGACCTTGGCGTCCGACCAATCCTGGCGGCCGCCAAGGGTCAGCCGCCAGTTGCCGAGCTTGACCTGATCCTGCGCATAGAGACCGACTTGCTGCTGGGTGGTGTCGGTATCGGTGTAGGGCGTCAGATCGGTGATCGGGTACCCGTAAACCGGATCGAAGACGTTGAAACCGTCCTCGACGGTCCCTTCCGAGGCATAGTCGCGGTAAGTATAGCGTTTGTAGTCGAGGCCGACGAGCAGCGTGTGGGCGAGCGGCCCGGTGTCGAAATCGGCTTGTGCCTGGTTGTCGATGGTGACGCCGCTGAGTTTAGTGCCGCCGGCATCTGCATAACGGTAGTAGTCGCCGCTTGAAGGTTCCAGGCCGTTCGAGTCCGTCAGTCCGCCACCAAAGACGCCCTCCTCGGTGTGGGTGAGGTGGACGTAGCGGGCATGCTGTCGAACCTGCCAGGTTTCATTGAAACGGTGATCGAATTCGTAGCCGATCGAAGCCTGGTCGTTGTTGTAGGAGTCGAAGCCGGGTTCGCCGACGAACATGCTGTTCGGCAGGTACTTGCCGTCCTTGCCCGGTATGACCGTGCCGTAGGCAGGCAGATACTGCATCGCCCATCCCGAGCGGTCGCGCTGATAGTTGGCGAGGATGGTCAGGCTGGTGTCGGCATCGGGCTGCCAGGTGATCGCCGGCGCGATGAAGATGCGGTCGTCCTTGACGAAATCGATCTGCGTGTCGCCCATGTGAGCGGCACCGGTGAGGCGAAACAGCAGCGACTTGTCGGCGTTCACGGCACCGCTGAAATCGAACTTGCCTTCATACCGGTTGAAGCTGCCACCACTGAATTCGACCTCGCGCAGGTTTTCCTCGGTTGGCCGCTTGCTGACATAGTTGATGATGCCGCCGGGGCTTGCCTGGCCATAAAGCACCGACGCCGGTCCGCGCAGCACCTCGTAGCGTTCCGCGCCATAGGAATCGAGTGCGGTGAACAGGGTGAAATTGCTCTCCTTGAGCTGCAGCCCGTCCCTGTAGAAGACGCCGCTGGCGTTCGAAATGCCGCGCAACTGCAGGCCGAGGCCGCGATTGTCGGTGCCGTAGAGATTGCCGGTGGCGCCGGGTGTGTAGCGCAACGCGCTGTTCAGGCTGTCGACGGCCTGCGCTTCCATCTGGTCCCTGGTGATGACCGATATCGATTGCGGCGTCTCGATCAGCGGCGTGTCGGTCTTGGTGCCGGTGGAGCCCTTTGTGGCAACGTAGCCCTTGACCGGCCCGAAAGCGCTTTCGACACGTTCCTGGACTTTGATCGGGTCTAGGGTGGTGGTGACCGTCTCCTGGGCCAGTGCATGGCCGCAGCCAAGCAGGGCCGGCAGCGACACCGTTGCGATCAGCAGGCGCTTGCGCGCTATCCGGTTCTGCCAAATCGGTCCATGTCCTGAAATCATCTGGTGCGCCCTGTTTCCAAATTTCGTGCCGATATTGCCGGTCGCGACGATTTGTTGATCGTTGCAGTCATCTTCAATGTTGACTAGTAAGGTCATGTTTCATAGTCAACCGGGCACGACCCGTCGAAATGCCGGAATCTGGAAATGCGGGCGGCCGCACTGGAGAAAAGCCATGAGCATGGCTGGAATTGATGCCCAGACTGCCTTCCATATCGACGCGGTGCGCTTTGCCGTCGGCGAGCGGACGCTGCTCGGTCCGGTCTCGCTCGAACTGCAGCGCTCGCGCGTCTATGGGCTGATCGGCCACAATGGTTCGGGCAAGTCGACGCTTATCAAGCTCATGGCGCGCCAGCAGCCGGCGAGTTCAGGCGCCATCACTTTCGCCAGACGTCCGCTGCCGCAATGGGGCGCCCGCGAATTTGCCCGCGCGCTTGCCTACCTGCCGCAGACGACGCCCGCGGCGACCGGCCTGACCGTGCGCGAACTGGCGACGCTCGGGCGCTATCCCTGGCATGGCGCGCTTGGCCGTTTCCGCGCCGAGGACAGGCAGCATGTCGAGGAGGCGCTGGCCCTGACCGATATGGAGGGTTTTGCCGACCGGCTGGTGGACGAATTGTCGGGCGGCGAGCGCCAACGCGCCTGGCTCGCCATGCTGGTGGCGCAGAACGCCGGCGTCATGCTGCTCGACGAGCCGATCTCGGCGCTCGATATCGCCCATCAGGTCGAGGTGCTCGGGCTGGTCAAGGAGCTCAGCCGCAAACGCGACCTATGCGTCGTCGTCGTGCTGCACGATCCCAACATGGCGGCGCGCTACTGCGACGAACTGATCGCGCTCAAGGACGGCAAGCTGCTGACGCGCGGCACACCAGGCGAAATCATGCGCAGCGATGTGCTGAAAGGCATTTTCGGTGTGGAGATGGGCGTGTTCGCGCACCCCGTCACCGGCCAGCCTGTCGGCTATGTGCAGTGACAATATCTGATGCGGCGGCGGGAAATAGAAGGCGGCAGGCCGCTGTGAGAACAAGGAAGAAGCTGTTGTCGAGAACTGGTTTGTTGGCGGCGTTGGTCGCATCCGTCATCCTGTCGGCCGGCAGCGCGATGGCCCAGGAGCAACCCGCCGGTGCCGCGCCGGCGGTCGAAGCCCCCACCCCGGCTGCTCCCGCAGCCCCAGCGCCGATTGCACCCGCACCCTCCGCACCGGCAGTCGCTCCGCCCGCCACGATGGCGCCTTCGCAGCCAGGCACCCAGCCGAACACGGGCGCGCCGTCTGAGGCCGGACCTTCGACGGCGATGGAGTTGACCTTGCCGCATGACCTGTCGCCATGGGGCATGTTCATGGCGGCCGACATTGTCGTCAAGGCGGTGATGATCGGGCTGGCCTTTGCCTCCCTCGTCACCTGGACGATATGGCTGGCCAAGTCGCTGGAGCTTTTCGGCGGCAAGCTGCGCATTCGTCGCGCCGTGCGGGCGATCGGCGAGGCCGCCACGCTGAAGCAGGCCAGCCGCACCCTCGACCGCAGCGGCGGGCCCGGCGCGCTGCTGGTGCGGGCGGCTGAGGAGGAGACCGCACTCTCGGCCGGCGCGCTCGATCATGTCTCGGGCGATGGCCTCAAGGAGCGTGTCACGTCGCGCCTGTCGCGCATCGAGGCGGCGGCGGCGCGGCGCATGTCGCGCGGCACCGGCGTGCTGGCGACGATCGGCTCGACCGCGCCCTTCGTCGGCCTGTTCGGCACTGTCTGGGGCATCATGAACGCCTTCATCGGCATCTCGCAGGCGCAGACCACCAATCTCGCTGTGGTCGCGCCGGGCATCGCCGAAGCGCTGCTGGCCACCGCGATGGGCCTGGTCGCGGCCATACCGGCCGTCGTCATCTACAACGTCTTTGCACGCTCGATAGCCGGCTATCGGCAGATCCTCGCCGATGCCTCGGCCGGGGTCGAACGACTGGTCAGCCGCGACCTGGACTTCCGCACCGTGGCGCCGGCAACGCCACTGGCGGCGGAGTAGCGCCATGGGAAGCAGAATCCGACAGACCATGGATGACGATCTCGAGGAAAGCCACGAGATCAACGTCACCCCGTTCATCGATGTCATCCTGGTGCTCTTGATCATCTTCATGGTCGCGGCGCCGCTGGCCACGGTGGATGTCAATGTCGACCTGCCTGGTTCGACGGCAACGCCCGCGCCGAGGCCCGAGACACCGCTGTTCCTGACGCTGAAGGACGATCTGACGCTGGCGATCGGCAATGACGGCGTGCCGCGCCCGGCTTTCGCCACGACGCTGGACGCCAAGACCAAGGGCGACAAGCAGACGCGCATCTTCCTGCGCGCCGACAAGGCGGTCGCCTATGGCGACCTGATGGAGGCGATGAATCTATTGCGCGGTGCCGGCTATCTGAAGATCGCGCTGGTCGGCCTGGAGACGGCTCCCGCGTCCAATGCCCCGGCGCCCGCAGCCACTGGTGCGGCGGCGCCATGACGCAAGCGGTCGCCGTGCCCTCGGTCCAGCTGTCGCGCTTCGGTTGGCGCGACCTTGGCTTGTGGGCCGGTGCTGCCGCGCTGGTCCTTGGAGCCCATGTCGCGGTCGCCTACGCAGTGCAGAACCTCACAATGGTCACCGAAGTGGATGGCGGTCCACCCCCCGCGCAGATGATCGAGATGGCACCGATGGTGGTGATGCCGGCCGTGGAAGAGCAGGTCGCCGCGCTGGACGCGGTGACGCCAGATCAGACCGAACCGACACCGACGACCGAGCCGACACCTGAAGAACCGGTCGAAAAGGCGGAGCCGGTTGTCGAGCCGCCGGAAGCGGTCGCGCCAGACGAGACCGAAGCCACCCGGACCGAACCTACCCAGGCCGAAATGGCTGAACAGGTCGATCAGCCGCCGCCGGATGAGGTCATTCCGGATGTGGTCGAGGCTGTCACGCCCGACGTCGTCATTCCCTTGCCGCAGCCGAAACCGGTCGAAATTATCAAAGACAAGAAACCGGTCGCGGCCAAGGCGAAAAAGCCTGTCGAGAAGGCCAAGCCGCGGCCTAAGAAGGAGAAGGCGGCTCCGCCGAAGACGGCAACCGTGGCCAGCGCCGACGCACGGCCCGCGGCCAGGACCGCCGCGCCGAAGGCGGCGGAATCGACGTCTCGCTCCGGCGGCTCCAGCAAATGGGACTCCCGTCTGGGCGCCTGGATCAAGCGGCACACACGCTATCCCAGCTCTGCCAAGGCCCGACGCGTGGAGGGCAGGCCATATGTCGCATTCACGGTCGACTCGTCCGGCCGGGTCCTGTCTGCCAGGCTCTCTCGTTCCTCGGGGGATGCGGATCTGGACCGTGCGGCGCTCGCTGTGCTGCAAGGCGCCACGGTGCCGAAACCGCCACCGGAACTCGGCTCGCGTCTGAGCCGTACAGCGCCGTTCGTGTTCAGCCTGCGCAACTAGAGCAGTTCACCGTTTCACGGAAACGGCTAACTGCTCTAATTCTTTGGTTTGACGCAATTCCAAGGGAAAACGCTCTGCGTTTTCCCGGGAAAACCGTTTCACACTTTTCCTGGAATTGCTCTAGGTCCGAATTTGTTCGGGCCGGCCTGTCAATAGGCCAGTGACAGACTCAGGGCCTCGATCTGTTCGAGATAGAAACGGCATTTCGTGCGCAAGGGCCCGAGGCCTGGGTCATCGGCGCCGTTGATCTCGATGGTCTGCATCATAAAGTCGAAATGGGCGTGGAAAGCGTCCACTGTACCCCAGAGACTGTCGGCTTGGCAGCTGTCGGCAATCGCCATCGAGACGAGTTGGCGGGCCTCGACCCGCGCGGAGTCAGGCGATGGCGGCCGCCTGGCGATCAAGACGTCGAGCCGGCTGAAAACGCCTTCCCTGGCATCGACGCTTCTGATGTTGGCTATCATGTTCATGTGCAGGTCCCCCTTGGCATTCCAGACGCGCAATAGGTTCCGGTCTGAAATTGAAAAACTGGTGATCAGAGCATTTTCAGCGGCGCCAATGAACGCGTCGCGTTTTGGCGGGCGACATGCATCAAGCTTGAGCGACCGGATGCCGGTCCTGCGGGCAGGATGCAATCAGGGCCGGGATTGCGGTTGCATCGGAGGGGTGGCCCCTGATGATGTTGGCGACCTCGGCGTCGGCCTGCTCGAACCAGTAGACCATGTCGGCGCGGCGCAGGTCCGTCGCGGCCTTCTTCAGCAACGGCAGCAGGCTTTGCAACGCGCACAGCGTCTCCCAGCGGTTTGGCCGGGAGGTCGAGCCGGCCACCGCGCATGCGGCTGACGATTGCATGTCGCTACGCTCTCCGTGGCTGGGCGGCCCGAGTGTCCTTTGCCTGCGCCTTGGGGTGCAGCGGGTTGCCGCTGAGCTGCGCATGCCTGGCCGGCCGTGCGCCGCGAAGAACGTCGAAGGCCTCTGCATAGGCCATGCCCAGCAGATAGGAGATCATCGGAAAACGGCTTGCTTCGGCCATCTGCACGAGCTCATTGGTCATCGACGAAATATATTGAAGGCTATCGATTTCCGACTGGCGTAAGGATTGATTTGGCACGTGCTGCTCCTGTCTCTGGTTATACCCTAGGGAACGCGTTACTGGCTGTGATGCACATAGTTGGTCGGCTAATTGATGGACTGGCCCGCCGTGGACGGATCTCTTTCCGGCGTCGAGAGGGTCAAGGCATAGATCGGTGCGTCGGTGAAACTGTCGAGACCAAGCAGCCGCTTGATGGCGGAATGGCTGAGCGCGGCTGTCGGACATGCCGACAGGCCATGATTGGTCGCTGCCAGCATGATGTTCTGGCCGATATGGCCGGCCTCGATCAGCACGACACGATAGGCGTTGGCGTCCTCATATTTCCACATCGTGCGATCTAGCTTGGCGCAAAGCAGGACAAGGCACGGCATGGCGTCGGCCCACTCCTGTCCGCCGACCAGTTCGGAGATTTTCGGCAGATGGTTTGCGGAAATCCTGCCAAGGTCGTGATCCGCGGCGGAATAGTGATAGACACCGGGTTCGAGGCCATCGACGCCGAGCGCGACCACATAGGCCTCATAGGGATTTCGCGCGCCGCCTGAAGGGGTCATGCCGAGCGGCAGGGTGCCAACGCAATTGGCGGTCTCGCCGATGATGCCGAGCCCTGCGAACAGGCAATCGGAAAGCTGTTTGGCCGTGATGGTGGGCTGAGCCGCCGTGCGGTTGGTGCGGCGCCGCGCCATCAAGCTGAGAAGTTCATTGTCTTCCAGTGCATTCGGCAGCTGGATGGCGCCTGCGGAATTCTTGAGCATGAGGTTCGGCTGCGGCGTATGGCCGGCGCGTTCTATCTGCCGCTCTTCCGCTTGCTCGATGGTCATGTATTCGCTGTCCTGGACGCAGAAATGCATCAGCGCCGTCGGAAGCCCCCAACTCCATTGTCCTGAAAACTGTTCCTCCTGCTCGGCGAGAGGCGATCCGGCTGTGACCAGCGCGGAGAAATCGAGCAACTGGGGAACGACAGCCTTCAACTCGGACTTCGACCATCCATGGGCGCGGGCAATGTCCGCCGTCGATGCCCATTTGTCCCACGAAGCGAGAAGGCCGACCATCTCAGGACTGCATTCAAACACGCTTCTGGTCAGGAAGTTGCATGCCGTGACCTTGTTCGGTCCGGGGTAGAAAACAAGCGTTTTCGAAGAGCGCATTTTCATGAAGCTGGTTGCCATCTGCGGAGCCGAGGCGCCGACAAGCAAGACGCTCGTCGGCGCAGAACGGCTTCAGCGCTTGTTGTAGTGCATGCCCTGCGAAAAGAAGACGGTCTGCGTGCCGGCGGCAATCGTCAGCTTCGGAGCATTGGTCACTTTCTTGGCCATTTTCATCCCTTTCCTGACCCCAATTTGGGATCCGTTGAAAGACCCCCGGAACGGGATCCGCGTGAAGAAAGGTAAGGTCGGAAGAGTTAATGGTTTGTTAAAATTATAGTAAAACCACGAGCCTAAGACGGACCCGTGGATTATCTTTCCTGGCATTAAAGTGTAAAATATCGATTTTATTCAGATACAGAGTAGACAATCGTTGGCATACGCTTAATCGGCGTACGCTTATTCTTATTTGGCGTAAGACACGGCGATCCGAGGGGTTAGCCCAACCCGTCCCGGGTGAGGCTGACAACCAGTTGATCGACGCCCGGATCGTCGAGATTGATGACATGCGCCATGCTGATGGCATCCCTTTGGTGGATGTTGGCAATGTCGCGCCGCATGATGACGGACACGAATGCCGGGCCGGCCTCCGTCAGAAGCATGGCCTTGCCCATCAGCACCGGTTCGGAGATGGGAGCCCATTGCACGGAGATCAGCGACGGCTCCCCGGTCTGGCGGCGATTGATGCCGCTGAAATAGATCCAGTTCAGCCGCGAGATCGCCACGCCATAGTGATTGCCGCGCGCTCGTGCCCAGGTCGATCCCCGGCGCTCCGACCATCCGGTGACCCTTCGGAAGGTGACCAGTTCGGCTTCGCGCCTCACGAAGGTCACCGAGCGCATCAGGAGGTCGAGGCGGCCCGGGATCGAGAAATAGGTGAAATAGGTGCCGCCCGCGATCGAAGGACTGGGAGGGCGGATCATCTGGTTGAACAGGCTCTCGGAAACCGGCGGCAGGCCACGCATCGCCGGCTCGGGTGCGCCGGGATCCTGGTACAGTTCGGCTTCGTCGATCCGAAAGTAATCGCATATCAGCTTGGCGGTAGCTTTGTTGGGAACGGTCTGCCCTTGCAGATAGCGTTCGAACTGCGTGCGATTGATGCGCAGCTCACGGCATACCGCACTTACGGAGGCATGGTCCTTGCACAGCCGTCTAAGGTTTGCAGCGAGATTGTCGCGAATTGACACGTCTTTGCTTCCGCAGGCGGATTTTTCATTTCGACTCGAAATCGATATAGCGTCTCCGGTCGCCCCCGCCGAAACGCCCTGGTCACAACGCACAGAAAAAACTGATTTGGTAACCTCAATTTAGTGGGGTGGTTTCCAAAAAAAACGGAAACAATCAGCGAGCTCTTCCGCCATAAGTCCAATTGACAAAAGTTTTGCCGGATATTGCGAAATAGGCGATGTAGCGCGGCCTTTTAAGGTGCGCTGGCACAGCAAATGCCAACCGCGGGGGCAAGCCGGGACGAGCGTCGCGGACTGCATGTGGCGCAGAGATGGGCATCTGGCGCGCAGCGTGGAGAATTATTCCGCTGGTGGAGCTGAGGAGGATCGAACTCCTGACCTCGTCATTGCGAACGACGCGCTCTCCCAGCTGAGCTACAGCCCCGTCCAGCGGATGGGCGCATTTATCGGGCGCCGCGGTTTCCTGTCAAGGCGGAGGTTTGCCGAAATCCAGTGCCGTCAAGCGTCGATCTGGCGCCGGCGGAAAGCGGCCCTTGCCGGTTTTGTGTATTCGCGCCTTCGTTGGGGTGTCGGCGACATGCCCTACAGTCCGACCGGGCCGGTATTGGCGCCCCACAGAAAGGCGGCCCTTGCCGGTTTCGCGTGCAATGGCTACATGTCGGCAACAATTGGAGACCGGCATGCTCGCCCTCATTCAAACAATCGTCATGGCGCTTGACCTCTACTGGTGGATCATCATCGCCTCGGCGATCTTTTCCTGGCTCTACGCCTTCAACGTCGTCAATTCGAAGAACCAGTTCGTCGGTTCCATCGGCAACATGCTCTACCGGCTGACCGAGCCGGCGTTGCGGCCTATCCGCCGCTTCATGCCGGACCTTGGCGGCATCGACATCTCGCCGATCATCCTGCTTCTGATCCTGTTCTTCCTGCGGCAGTTTCTGCTCACCACGGTGGCGCCTCTGATCCTGTGAGCAGGATGACCTTATGAGCACGCCGTTTCGCCTTCGCGAAAACGGCGCCGAGCTGTTTGTCCGGCTGACGCCAAAGGCTGCGCTGGACAGGCTCGAAGGTTTCGAGACCACGGCGGACGGGCGAAGCCATCTGAAAGCGCGTGTCCGCGCCGTGCCGGAAAACGGCGCCGCCAATCATGCGCTCGAAAAGCTGCTGGCCAAGGCTCTGGGCGTGCCTGGGTCCGCTGTCTCGGTTGTCGCCGGCGGCACCGCGCGGCTGAAGACCGTGCGCATTGAAGGCGATCCGGCGAAATTGGCGAAAAGCATCGAGGCGCTCGGCCGCCAGTCCTGATGTCCTTGGCCGCAGGGGCTCAATCGCCCAATGGCAAACGCGGATCGTCGACTTTCAACGTGTTCACGCTCTGCTTGATGCGGCGCAGATTCTCCAAAACCCTTGGTCCGCGCGTCTCGGCGACCGAGGTGACGATCATGTCGACGATCGACAGCAGCGCATAGCGAGACGATGTCGGCTTGTAGATATTGCCATCCTCGAGCGACTGGAAATGGATGACCGTGTCGGCGACCTTGGCGAGTGCGGAGTCCGGCGGGGTGATGGCGATCGTGGTGGCGCCATATTGCTGGGCGACCTGCACCGCATCGATGACCGATCTGGCATAGCCGGAGACGGAGAAGGCGATCAGCGTGGTGTCGGGGGTGGCAACGGCGGCGTACATGCGTTGCAACTGTCCGTCGATCTGCGCCAGCACCGACACGCCAAGCCTGAACAGCCGGTTCTGCATTTCGGTCGCCATCATGGACGAAATGCCACCGGAGCCGATGCACAGCACATTACCGGAAACAGCGATGCGTGCGGCGACGGCGACCAGCGTCGTCATGTCGAGGTTTTCGCTGGCGCGCTGGATGGCCGATATCGCCGCTTCGGTGATGGCGGAAGCGATGCGCTGTTCGCGGGCATCGCGGCTCAACGGCTCCGGCGACAGATACTGGCCGCCGATGGCGATGGCTTGCGCCAGATAGAATTTGAAGTCGCGCAGGCCCTCGCAGCCGAGGTTGCGGCAGAACCGCGTCACCGTCGGCTCGCTGACACCGACGCGCAAGGCAATTTCCGAAATCGCCGCTTTGGAAACGAAATCGAGGTCTGCCAGCACGAAGCCGGCCAGCTTGCGATCCGACTTCGTTCCGTCCTGCGACATCAGCTGCAGCCGCGTGATGATGTCGGCCGGCGTCTTCATGCTGCTATTCTCATAGAGGCAGGCCCGTTGCCTTGTCGAACAGATGGATGTTGCCGGGGTCGACCGAGACCGGCAGCAGGTCTCCCGGCCTGACCGGCACCCTGTCGCGGAACACGGCGCGTACCGTATCAGCACCGATAGCGCCATAGACATGTGTTTCGGAGCCGGTGGGCTCGACGACATCCACTCTGATCGCCATCGCGTCGACAGCCTCGCCGACGATAAAATGCTCGGGCCGGATGCCAGCCTCCACCGCGCTGTGCGCCGGCACCTGTTTGCCGGCAAGCGCAAGCCGCCCGCCACCGGCCGATTCGAACCAGGTTTTCTCAAGCGCCGTCTTGAGCGAACCGGACACAAAGCTCATCGACGGCGAGCCGAGGAAGGAGGCGACGAACTTGTTGGCAGGCCTGTCGTAGAGTTCCAGCGGCGCCCCGACCTGCTGGATTCTGCCGCGGTCCATCACGACGATGCGGTCGGCCATCGTCATGGCCTCGATCTGGTCGTGGGTGACGTAGACGATCGTCGATTTCAGCCGCTGGTGCAGCGCCTTGATCTCGACGCGCATCTGCACGCGCAATTGCGCGTCGAGGTTGGACAGCGGCTCGTCGAACAGGAACACAGACGGCTCGCGCACGATGGCGCGGCCCATGGCGACGCGCTGGCGCTGGCCGCCCGACAGCTGGCGGGGATAGCGGTCGAGATAGGAGAAGAGATTGAGGACGCCGGACGCTTTCTTGACCTTCTCATCGATCACCGTGCGCGTCTCGCCGCGGATCTTCGGGCCAAAGCCGATATTGTCAGCTGCCTTCAGATGCGGAAACAGCGCATAGGACTGGAACACCATGGCGATGTTGCGCTGCTGCGGCGGCAGCGCATTGGCGCGCACGCCGCCGATCAACAGGTCGCCGGAGGTGATCGTCTCCAGGCCGGCCAGCATGCGCAGCAAGGTCGACTTGCCGCAGCCGGACGGGCCGACGAGGACGACGAACTCGCCGCTCTTGATATCGAGGCTGATGTTCTCGAGGATCTTGTGCTGGCCGAAGGATTTCGACAGATCGCGAAACTCGACATCGGTCATGCTCACGCTCCCAATATGTCGTCGATGAAGGGCAGGCAGCCGGCGGTCAGTCCCGCGTCCACGGGCATCACCACGCCTGTTATTCCCGATGCGCGATCGGACGCAAGGAAGGCGACAGCTTCCGCCACTTCCGCGGCGTTGACGATGCGGCCGAGCGGATAGAGCCGCTGCAATTTGCCGAGGATTTCGGGATCCTTGGCAAGGCGGTGGTCCCAGGCGGCGGTGCGGATCGATCCGGGGCAGACGACATTGGCGCGCAGGCCGCTGCGGCCGAGCTCGACGGCGATCGCCTTGGCATAGGCGTTGATGCCGGCCTTGGCGGCGGCATAGGCCGGATTGCCGAAATGCGCGATGGCGTTGACCGAGGAGATGAAGACGACGCTGCCCGAGCCGCGGCCAGCCATCGCCTTGACCAGCGGGTCGGCGAAATTCATCACGCCAGTCAGGTTGAGATCGAGTTCCTGCTCTATTCTGTCGGGATCGAGTGCCGAAATCGTCTCGGCGCGCGTCCAGCCGGCATTGTTGATGAGAATGTCGGGCACGCCATCCCGGTCTAGGATCGTGGCGACCGCCGTGGCTATCGATGGCTTGTCGAGAAGATCGAAGACATGGCGGGAGGCAAGGTGCGGACTGTTCAGCGCCTCGCTTGACTGATCGCAACCGACGACCTTGGCGCCTCTTTGCGCCATCAGCGCCACGATGGCCGTGCCGAGGCCGCCGCCGGCACCCGTCACCACGACGGTCTTGCCTTCGAACTCGGCCCTGCCTTCGAACTCGGATTGCGAAACCACCGTGCGTCATCCTCCGGGAGCTCTGACAGATCGCATAAGGCCTAGGCCTGTAAATGTAATTAAGCAACAGAATAATCCGCTTGCAAGCCTTCAAATCATCGATAATGTAGGAAAGTCACATAATCTTCTGCTCCGGCACGGAGAGGCGCGCAGGCGCAACACCAATGGGAGAGATCAAATGAGCCTTGCAAAATGGACTGTCGGCCTGATGGCCGGAATGAGCATGCTGGCAATTGCGGCGCAGGCGGATGCGGGCGAGGTGCGGGTCACCGTGGCCGAGTACAGCGCCAAGACTGCTCCCTATTTCGCCGACGTCAAGAAGGAATTCGAGGCGGCGAACCCCGGCATTACCGTCAAGTTCGAAGTGGTGCCGTGGGATGTGCTGCTGCAGAAGCTGACCACCGACATCACCGCCGGCACCAATGCCGATCTGTCGATCATCGGCACGCGCTGGCTGATCGACTTCGTCCAGCAGGATGTCGCCGAGCCGCTCGACGGCTACATCAAGCCCGACTTCAAGGATCGCTTCATCGACACCTTCCTGTCGCCCTCGATCATGGACGGCAAGACCTACGGCTTGCCGATCGCGGCCTCGGCGCGCGCCATGTACTACAACAAGGAGCTGTTCGAGAAAGCCGGCATCGCCAAGCCACCGGCAACCTGGACCGAGCTGCAGGAAGATGCGCGCAAGATCAAGGCGCTGGGGTCGGGCACGTTCGGCTTCGGCCTGCAGGGCAAGGAGATCGAGACCGACGTCTATTACTATTATGCGATGTGGTCGCAGGGCACCGAGATCCTCAACAAGGACGGCACTTCGGGCCTGAGCACGCCAGGTGCGCTTGAGGCCGCCAAGCTCTACAAGTCGATGATCGACGAAGGCCTGACCGAACCCGGCGTCACCTCCAACAACCGCGAAGACGTGCAGAACCTGTTCAAGCAGGGCAAGGTCGGCATGATGATCACCGCACCCTTCCTGTCCAACCAGATCAAGGACGAGGCGCCGAACCTGAAATACGGCGTTGCAGCCATCCCCGCCGGCCCGACCGGCGCGCGCGGCACCTATGGCGTGACCGATTCCATCATCATGTTCAAGAACTCCAAGAACAAGGACGAAGCCTGGAAGCTGCTCGATTTCCTGTTCACCACGGAACAGCGCGCCAAGTTCACGCAAGGCGAAGGCTTCCTGCCGGTGAACAAGGAAGAGGCCAGGATGGACTACTACGTCAACAATGCCGATCTGGCGGCGTTCACCGCGCTGCTGCCCGACGCCCGCTTCGCGCCGGTCATTCCGGGCTGGGAAGAAGTCGCCCAGATCACGTCGGACGCCATGCAGAAGATCTATCTCGGCGGCGACCCCGAGGCGGGCTTGAAGGACGCGGCCGCCAAGGCCAACACCGTGCTGAAGAAATAGAGGCCGTGCTGAAGAAATAGGGCGTATCTCCCTGCGCCCGTGGCGCGCCCCAGACTCAGGCGGGGCGCGCCACACCTAGGTTCCCGGCCCGGTGCGGCGGATCCGAAATTCGCATAAGCAGAACCTTCTGATCCAGCGCGCCGAGGTTGCAGGCCAGCAGATGCAAAATCGTTTCTTGCCCTATCTCCTGACCTTGCCCAGCCTGTTTCTGGCGGCGGTGGTCATCTTCTGGCCGGTCTGGGACCTGATCCAGATCTCGACGCATGAGGTCAGCCGCTTCGGCCAGCTTCGCGACTTCAACGACTTCGCCAATTTCGCGGCACTCGCTGCCGATCCCGATTTCACGGCCGCGCTCTGGCGCACCGGCCAATGGACGGTGATGGTGGTCGGCGGTGCGCTTCTCTTGTCGATCCCGGTGGCGATGATCCTCAACACCGATTTCTATGGCCGCGGCATCGCCCGCGTCATCATCATGCTGCCCTGGGCGGTGTCGCTGACCATGACCGCGGTGGTCTGGCGCTGGGCGCTGAGCGGCGAAAGCGGCATGCTCAATTCGGCGCTGATCGGCCTCGGGCTCATCGATCACAATATCCAATGGCTGGCGAGCGCCGAGACCGCTTTCCCGATGCAGGTGCTGATCGGTATCCTGGTGACGGTGCCGTTCACGACGACGATCTTTCTCGGCGGGCTGTCGTCGATTCCGGACGATCTCTACGAGGCGGCGGCGCTCGAAGGGGCGACGCCGCTGCAGCAGTTCCGCGAAATCACCTTTCCGCTCCTGAAACCGTTCATCAACATCGCCATCGTGCTCAACACCATCTACGTCTTCAATTCCTTCCCGATCATCTGGGTGATGACGCAGGGCGGCCCGGCCAACTCGACCGATATCCTGGTCACCCATCTCTACAAGCTGGCCTTCCGCATCGGCAAGCTGGGCGAAGCATCGGCGGTGTCGCTGGTGATGTTCGCCATATTGCTGGTCTTCACCATGATCTATGTGCGGCTGGCGATGCGGGAGCAACGCACATGACGAGCAAGCTGAAACGCTCCATCATCGCCTGGCTGCTGCTGGCGCCGCTGATCGTGGTGACGCTCTTTCCCTTCGCGGTGATGTTCCTGACCGCGGTCAAGCCGAGGCAGGAAGTGCTGTCGCCGACCTGGTGGCCGAGCGAATTCCGCTGGTCGAATTTTTCCGACATGTGGGTGGCGACCGGCTTTGGCCAGGCGCTGCTCAATTCGCTCTACGTGTCTGTGATCGCCACGGTCGGCGCCATCCTGATCTCGGTTCCGGCGGCCTATGCGATGTCGCGCTTCCGCTTTGCCGGCTACGGCGCCTTGCGCCAGTTCCTGCTGATTTCGCAGATGATCTCGCCGATCGTGCTGGTGCTTGGCCTGTTCCGGCTGATGGCGGCCTGGGGCCTGGTCGAGAGCACGACGGCGCTCGGCTTCATCTACATGGCCTTCAACGTCGCCTTCACGGTGTGGATGCTGCAGAGCTATTTCGACACCATTCCGCGCGATCTCGAGGAAGCCGCCTGGATGGAGGGCGCCGGCCGCTGGCTGACCTTGCGCAAGGTGTTCCTGCCGCTGTGCCTGCCGGCGATCGCGGTGACCGCGATCTTCACCTTCATCAATGCCTGGAACGAATTCGTCGTGGCGCTCACCATGCTGCGCAGCCAGGAAAGCTATACGCTGCCGATCCAGGTGTTTTCGCTGGTCGCCGGCCGCTACACCATCGAATGGCACCACGTCATGGCCGCGACGCTGCTGGCGACCTTGCCGGTGGCCATCCTGTTCATCTGGCTGCAGCGCTACCTCGTTCGCGGGCTGGCGCTCGGGGCGGTCAAATAACGCCTATTCACGGACGGAGCTTTCATGCGCATTTTCACCGCCTCGCTGGCGACGGAAACCAACACCTTCTCGCCGGTGCCGACCGATAGGGCCTCGTTCGAGATGGCCTTCTATGCCGGGCCCGGCAAACATCCGGACACGCCGACGCTGTGCTCCTCGCCGATGGTGGCGCTGCGCCGGCGGGCAGCGGCCGAAGGCCTCGATGTCATCGAGGGCACCGCCACCTGGGCGGAGCCGGGCGGCCTGGTGCAACGGCAGACCTATGAGGCGCTGCGCGACGAGATCCTTGGCCAGCTCAAGGCAGCGCTGCCGGTCGATGCCGTCATCCTCGGCCTGCATGGCGCCATGGTGGCGCAAGGCTATGACGACTGCGAAGGCGACCTGCTCGAACGGGTTCGCGCAATGGTCGGGCCGCAGGTGGTGATCGCCGTGGAACTCGATCCGCACAGCCATCTGACACCGAAGCGCGTGGCGGCCTCCGACATCCTCGCCTACTTCCTCGAATTTCCGCACACCGATTTTTACGAGCGCGGCGAACATGTCGTCGAGCTTGGCCTGGCAGCAGTGCGCGGCGAGATCAAGCCGGTCATCTCGAGTTTCGATTGCCGCATGATCCAGGTGCTGCCGACCAGCCGCGAGCCGATGCGGTCCTTCGTCGACCGGATCAAGGCGCTGCACGGCAAGGACGGCGTGCTGTCGGTCTCCGTCATCCATGGCTTCATGGCGGCCGACGTGGCCGAGATGGGCACGCGCATTCTGGTCGTCACCGACGATGACAAGGCCAAGGGCGACGCGCTGGCGGAACGACTGGGGCGGGAACTTTACGCGATGCGCGAAAAGACGGCGATGACGATGCTGAGCGCCGCCGACGGCATCGACCGGGCCCTGGCCGTGCGCACAGAGAATCCGGGCAGGCCGGTGGTCATTGCCGACATCTGGGACAATCCCGGCGGCGGTGTCCCCGGTGACGGCACCTTCGTGCTGCGTCAGATGCTGGGGCGTGGCCTGGACAGATTCGCCGTGGCGACGATATGGGATCCGATCGCGGTCACCTTCTGCCTGGCGGCGGGCGAGGGCGCGGTCATCGACCTGCGCTTCGGCGGCAAGGCCGGGCCGCAGGCCGGCGAGCCGATCGACGCGCGCGTGCGCGTGCTGAAGGCGGTTACGGAGGGTTGGCAAAGTTTCGGGCCAAGCCGCGTGACGCTTGGGCCGACCGCGCTGATCCGCCTCGAAGGCACCGAGGTCGACATTATTCTCAACACCAATCGCACGCAGACCTTCGAGCCGGATATCTTTTCCAACATCGGCGTCGATCCGCTGGCCAAGGACATGCTGCTGATCAAGTCGACCAATCATTTCTACGCCGGCTTCGAGCCGATCGCCGCCGAGATCATCTATGTCTCGGCGCCGAGTTCGTATCCCAGCAATCCGGCGGTGACGAATTATACCAAGCTGACGCGGCCGGTGTGGCCAAGGGTGACGGATCCTTGGAAGGATGCTGGCAATCTCCCCCCTTGAGGGGGAGATGTCGCTTAAGGCGACAGAGGGGGTCGCCTGACGTAATGCGCCAACCTTCTTCTGCCGCAGCAGGCCGAGCCCGGTCGAACCGACCCCCTCTGGCCGCTTCGCGGCTATTTCCCCCTCGAGGGGGGAGATTATCCGGTGCTACACCAATCCCCGCTTCACCATCATCGCTTCGGGCGACGGCATCTTGCCGCGAAATGCGGTGTAGAGTTCTTCCGGATCCTTCGAACCGCCGGCGGCGTAGATGTTCTTGCGCAGCCGTTCGGCGAGCGCCGGGTTGAAGGGGTCGCCGGTCTCCTCGAAGGCGGCGAAAGCGTCCGCATCGAGCACTTCCGACCACATGTAGGAATAATAGCCGGCCGAATAGCCGTCGCCGGAGAAGACGTGGCCGAAATGCGGGGTGCGGTGACGCATGGCTATGGTGTCCGGCATGTGCAGCTCTGCAAGCGTTTCGGTTTCGAAACGAAGTGGTACTTCAGGCGCATCCGGCCGTGCGTGATAAGCCATGTCCATCAGCGCGGATGCGGTGAACTCTACTGTTGCAAAGCCAGCGCCAAAAGTCCGCGCGGCCAGCATCTTGTCGAGCAGCGCCTTGGGCATCGGCTTGCCGGTCTTGACGTGCAGCGCGTGTCTTTCCAGCACCGCCGGCACGGTCAGCCAGTGCTCGTAGAGCTGCGAGGGCAATTCGACGAAATCGCGGCTGACCGAGGTGCCGGCTACCGACGGCCAGGTGACGTCGGTCAGCATGCCGTGCAGCGCGTGGCCGAACTCGTGGAACAGCGTCTTCGCCTCGTCGACCGACAGCAGCGCGGGCTCGCCGGCCGGCGGCTTGGCGAAGTTCATGATGTTGTAGATCACCGGGCTCGCACCGTGGCCGAGCCTGTAGCCGGACTGCAGCGCGCTCATCCAGGCGCCGGAGCGCTTCGAGGGCCGGGCGAAATAATCGGCGAGGAACAGGCCGCGCTCGCTGCCGTCGGCATTTTTCACCACGAAGACGCGGGCGTCGGGGTGCCAGGCAGCGATGCCCTTCTTCTCCTCGAAGGTGATGCCGAACAGCCGTGTCGCCACATCGAAGCAAGCGTCGATGATGCGGTCGAGCTGCAGATAGGGCTTCAGCTCCGCCTCGTCGAAGGCGAATTTTTCCGCGCGCAGTTTCTCCTGGTAGAAACGCCAGTCCCAGGCAGCAAATTTTTCGTTGCTGCCGGCCTCCGTCGCCAGCCGTTGCAATTCGATCTGGTCGCTTGCTGCCTTCTCCAGCGCCTTTTCCCACACCGGATCGAGCAGCGCGTGCACGGCCTTCGGCGTCTTGGCCATGGTGTCATCGAGCTTCAGCGCGGCGAAAGAGGCATAGCCGAGCAGCTTTGCCTTCTCGGCGCGCAGGCGCAGCATGTCGCGCACCACGTTCGTGTTGTCGGTGGCGCCGCCATTCTGGCCGCGCATGGTGAAGGCGCGGAAGGCGATCTCGCGCAGATCGCGGCGCTCGGAGAAGGTCGAGAACGGCTCGTAGATCGAGCGCGACAGGGTGACGGCGTAGCGGCCCTTCTGGCCGCGTATCTCGGCGGCTTCGGCCATCGAGCTTTTCACGAAGTCCGGCAGGCCGGCAAGGTCGGCCTCATCGAGGAACAGTGCCCAGTCGCTCTCGTCGGCCAGCACATTCTGGCCGAAGCTGGTACCGAGCGAGGACAATTCCTCGCTGATCTTGGCCAGCCGCTTCTTGCCGTCGGCATCGAGTTTGGCGCCGGAGCGGACAAAACCCTTCCAGGTCTTTTCCAGGACCCGCAGGGTCTCTGCGTCGAGCTTCAGGCTCTCGCGGCGCTGGTAGAGATCGTCGATGCGGGCAAACAGCCGCTCATTCATCGAAATCGCCGAGAAATGCCTGGACATTTTCGGCGAGATGTCGCGCTCCAGCGCCCGGATCGTCTCGTTGGTGTAGGCGCCGGCGCGGCACCAGAAGATCGACGAGACACGGTCGAGCGCTTCGCCGCCGAGTTCCAGCGCGGCAAGCGTGTTCTCGATGGTCGGCGCATCCTTGTTGCCGGCGATCGCCTCGATCTCGGCCTCGTGCGCCTTCAGCGCCGCGTCGAAGACCGGGGAAAAGTCGCCATCGCCAATGCGCGTGAAATCGGGCAGGCCGAGCGGCCCTTGCCACGCGGTCAGCGGATGGGCGGCGAGGTCGACGGCTTTCGTGGAAGGCATGGACAGTCTTTCGATCGTTGACGGGGAGAGGTTTGGTCGTCCCCGATGTAGGGCGAGGCCTCGCAAGGCGCAACGGCTCGGCCCTCAGGATGGCGTCAGAAGCCGTCGCACGTCTCGGCGATTGCCGCTTGCGAACTGGCGGTGATGCGGTCGTCGGTCACCGCGAAAGTCTCATGCATGAGCTTGTCATTGTTGGGAAAGTCGTAGCAGGCGACCACGGTGGTGACCCCGCCTTCGCTCTTTTCGATCCGATGCCGGATCGCTGCGCCCGCAACCGCACCTTTCCATTCGTCCATCGAGGCGATGAATTCCTGCTTGCTTTGCACGATGCCGAGGTCGTCCAGCTTGATGCGGACATCATCGGCGAGCAGGTCGGACAGTTCGGTGCGGTCGGCGACCAGCAGCGCCGAATACCAGCGGCTGATGAGGGCACGATCATCGGCGCGGGCGGCAATAATCGCTATCAGCAGCGCGACCGCCGTCAAAGCGGCCGACCTGATGTTCAGCACCTTGCGCGCCGCTGTGTTCATCCCAGCTCCGGCCGTTCGAAATCGCCGGTTTCCTTGTTCATCGTCCAGAGTTCGCCGGTCGAGATATCGAACCAGGCCCCATGCAGCGACAGTCGCCCCTTGCCCTCGAGAATCGAGACGCAGGGAAAGGTTCTGAGGTTGGCGATGGAATAGCGGATCGAGATGCGCTCCAGCGCGGTCTGGCGCTCCGACGCGGTCATGAAGGTGCTGGAGGAGACGGTTTCGGCCGCCGGCGCGATCAGGCTCATCCACTTGCCGATGAAGTCGCCCGGCGAAAGCGGCGCGGAATTGGTGTCGAGCGCTGCACGGATGCCGCCGCAGCGGCCATGACCCATGACGACGATGTTCTTGACCTTGAGGCTCTGCACGGCGAATTCAAGCGCCGCCGAGGTCGAATGGAACTCGCCGTCGGGAGCATAGGGCGGCACCAGATTGCCGACATTGCGCAGCACGAAGAGTTCGCCGGGCCCGGCATCGAAGATCGCCTCGGGCGCCGAACGCGAATCGCAGCAGGCGACGATCATCGTCTCCGGCGCCTGGCCTTCGCGAGCGAGATCGCGATAGCGCCCGCTCTCTGTGAGATAGCGGCCATTCATGAAATTGCGGTAGCCGGCGAGAAGATGTTCAGGCAGATGGGACATGGGCGGCGTCTGGAGCCTTTCCGGGTTGGATGCGGCAGCTCGTTGCGGTCTAGAGAGGCTCTAGCGGCAAAAGCCGGTCGCGAGCAATGCAGAATTATGAGGCTGGCTAGAAATGCCATGCATCGAGCGCAACCTTGGCCAACAGCGTTACGCCCAGATGGCGACAGGAATGCCAAAGCTGTCGCGGCCCGGCGGGTCGGGCAGCGGCCGTGCCTCACCGCTGGCGATGCGACCGGCGATCAGCGTCATCGCGGCCGCGTCGAGGAAATCGTCGGCGGCGGCGCCGCGCGGTGGCGGCTGGTCGAGAAAGGCCGTGTCATAGCCATGCCGGCAAAGCAGAGCCTTGCGTTCCGCCATGCCGGCCGGATTGATGCCGCCCTTGATCTTCTTCGGCAGTTGCATGGCCTGATCGCCGTTCAGGCGGCAGAAAGCGACTTCCGGATGCGATTCGAACACACGGCCGCGCAGATCGGGTCGCGCGATCAGCAGGGCGTCGATCTCGCGGATCTTGGCAAAAATGCCGAAGGCCTGGATCGAGACGCCGCGCGGCGGGTCGGATGTGGTCAGGGCCACCTCGCTTGCCCTGATGTGCGCGGCATACCAGGCTTCGATGGTGGTGAAATCATTGGTCTCCGCATAGAGCGCGGCGCGGGAGGGGATCGAGAAGACGCTGGATTGGCGTGCCCCGAGCAGCGGCCGCACCAGCGCTTCGGGGCCGCGACCCCCCTTGCCCGAAAACTCGGGTAGGCCGATCGGCATGTCGACAGCGATGACGGCGTTTTCGGGAAGGGATGCGAGCAAGGCGGTGAAGGTTGCAAAGACACCGACCGACGGTGCCATGCCAGAAGCGCGCCGGACGGCGATCCAGCCGGCCTTGCAGCCGTCGACGCCGACAAGCACGGCCTCAGTCGACGTCACGCCCGGCGGCCCCGCCCCGGATGCGTGAGGTGGCGAAGCTGGACCATCGCCATCGGATGCGACAGGCTCTGCGAATCGGTTTCGAGCTGCAGTTCGTCGCCGCCGCGCTTGGCGGTGCGCGCCAGGATCTCGTAGACCGCCGCCGTCGTCGATTGCAGCGCCTTGATCGGCGGCTGGCCGGACAGGATACGTGCCAGATAGACGGCCGCCGTCAGATCGCCCAGGCCATTCGGCGGCTTGTCGATCAGGCGATGTTCGGCGAGCAGCGCCTGGCTGCTATCGAGCAGCAGATTGCCGGTGCCGCCCGTTATCATCGACGGCGCAGAGGTGACCAGCATGGTCGATGGTCCGGCGTGGAGCGCTGCCGCGATCGCCGATTTCAGGTCGGGCAACGCGGCGCCGGCCATCCATTCCAGTTCGTAGCGGTTGGGGGTGGCTATGTCGGCGATCGGCATCAGCCGGTCGCGCATGGCGATGGCTGTCGGCTCGGGCACGTAGAGGCCGCCCGAATCACCCATCACCGGATCGCAGATATAGACGGCGCCGGGTGTCCTTGCCTTCACCGCGGCGACCAGCGAGGCGACGGCCTCGGCCTGGCCAGCCTCGCCGAGATAGCCGGACAACACGGCGCCGACTTCACCCAGCCATGGCGCCCGCTCGAGATCGGCCATCAGCGCCTTGAACTGGTCGAGCGGCGGTACGATCCGTGTTGCCCGTCCATGGCCGGGATGCCAGGGCAGGATGACGGTCGGCACCGCCCAGACCGGGAACCCCAGGGTCTCCAGCGCAAACACGGCGGCACGGTTGCCGACCGAGCCGCGCGCGACATGGCTGGAAATGACGATGACCGCACGCGGCGCGTCGGTTTGTTCGGCGCTCATTGTCGTTTGATTCCTAACTGCCCCGGATGACGTAAAGCACGAGCCAGACCATCAGGCCCAGCGCCAGCAGCAGGCCCAGCGTGCGGCCAAAGCGGGTGCCCCAGACTTCGATCGGATCGGCGCGATCGGCATCGGTCGCGGTGACGTGATCGCGCATGCCTTTCGCGGCCCGCCCCGCAAACGAGTCGCCCGCCGGATTCGTCTCGTGCGCGATGCGCTCGAGGATACGGCGCGATTCCTTCTCGCTGTCCTGGCGCTCCGCCATGATGATGTCCCGTTTTGCGGACCTTATCGCGTTCGTACGGCCAATCACAGACCCTTGCAGCGGCACTGGGCATGGCAGGCGAGGGGCTGCCGGCCCGGGCGGTTTTCTTGCGCGCTGATTGTGGTAATGCTTCGCGTGCAACTTCTACCGAGGGACCCCATCATGTTTGCCCAGCGCCTTGCCTCGCCGTCCATTTTCCGCACGCTGCCCGCCTTCCTGATGATGGCGATCGTGCTGCCGCTGCTTGCCGGCTGCGGCTACAACACCATCCCCACAGCGGAAGAAAACGCCAGGGCGGCGTGGAGCGAGGTGCTGAACCAGTATCAGCGCCGCGCCGACCTCATCCCCAATCTGGTCGAGACGGTGAAGGGTTATGCCTCGCACGAAAAGGATACGCTCGACGCGGTGGTCGAGGCACGCGCCAAGGCAACGCAGATCACGGTAACACCGGAAACGCTGAAGGATCCCGAAGCCCTCAAGAAGTTTCAGGATGCCCAGGCGGGGCTGACCAGCGCGCTGTCGCGGCTGATCGCGGTCTCGGAGGCCTATCCCGACCTCAAGGCCAATCAGAATTTCCTGGCGCTGCAAGCCCAGCTCGAAGGCACCGAGAACCGCATCGCGGTGTCGCGGCGCGACTACATCCAGGCGGTCAGGGACTACAATCTGACGCTGAGGACCTTCCCCTCGGTGCTGTGGGCGACCTTCTGGTTCCGCGGCAATGAGCCCTTTGCCAATTTCACTGTCGCCGAAGACAAGATGCAGCCGCCGAAGGTCGATTTCGGCACGAAGCAGGGCGGGTGAACGTCGACTGTCATCGGAATAAATCCCGCGAAATGACGGGCTGCTGGCGTGCAAACACCCCCCTCTGTCCTACCGGAACCGGCCCTTCGCTGCCGCTTCGGGCGTTCGTCGTTCGGAAAGCCAAGCAATTGGCTTCCCGTCCGCTACGCGGATCAGTCCTCACCCCCCTCAAGGGGGGAGATTGGCAGCTTCGGCGCTGACGCCGATCTTGCGACGTTGAAAATTGGAGAAAGTGGAGATGGCGGCCAATCTCCCCACTTGAGGGGGAGATGCCCGGCAGGGCAGAGGGGGGCGCCCCGGAATGCAAGCCTAGGGTTCCTTTTCGCTCTTCTAAGCCTCCTCTTCCTCCCCTTCACCGCCCTCGCCGCCGATCTCCCCGCGCTCACCGGCCGTGTCGTCGACAATGCCGGCATCATCGATGCCGCGACCAAGGCGGCGCTGACACGGAAGCTTGCCGATTTCGAGACAAAAGGCTCCGACCAGATCGTCGTGGCGACGATTCCCAGCCTCGAGGGCGAGGAGATCGAGCCTTACGCCAACCGCCTGTTCCGCTTCTGGAAACTTGGGCAGGCGAAGGAAAACAATGGCGTGCTGCTGCTGGTTGCGCCGAACGACCGCAAGATGCGCATCGAGGTCGGTTATGGGCTGGAAGGTACGCTGACCGACCTGCACACCAAGCTGATCATTGAAAACGACATGGTGCCGGCGTTCCGCGCCGGCGATTTCTCCGGCGGCATCAGCAAAGCCGTCGACGACATGGTCATGGTGCTGGAAGGCAGTCCGGAGGAGCTGGAGGCGCGCGGCGAGCGCAACCAGCAGGCGCCCTTCGAGTCCGACGACCTGTTCTTCACCGTGTTCATCGGCATATGGATAACCATTATGGTCGGCAGTCTTGCTGTCTCCATCTTGCCGCCGATCTTCGGCCAGAAGCTCGGTCCCGGCCGCTACCGCTGGCTCGGCATGACCTTCGAGCCAAGCCGGCGATCTTCCAGTGGCGGCTGGTCGTCGGGGACTTCCGGCGGCGGCTGGTCTTCGGGGTCAAGCAGCGGTGGAGGCTTTTCCGGCGGCGGCGGTTCGTCCGGCGGCGGCGGCTCGTCGGGAAGCTGGTGATGGCATGACGATACCCAGCATCAGCCTGTCGAAACGCGACCGCCTCGCCTCGGCTGTCCTGATTGCCGCGGTCGTGCTGTTCTCCTGCGTCATGTCCTACGCGGCCGACCTGCCGGCGCTGACCGGCCGTGTCGTCGACAATGCCGGCATCATCGATGCCGCGACCAAGGCGGCGCTGACGCGGAAGCTTGCCGACTTCGAGACAAAAGGTTCCGACCAGATCGTCGTGGCGACGATCCCCAGCCTCGATGGCGAGGAGATCGAGCCCTACGCCAACCGCCTGTTCCGCTTCTGGAAACTTGGCCAGGCGGGCGAGAACAATGGCGTGCTCCTGCTGGTTGCCCCGAACGACCGCAAGATGCGCATCGAGGTCGGTTATGGGCTCGAAGGTACGCTGACCGACCTGCATACCAAGCTGATCATCGAAAATGACATGGTGCCGGCCTTCCGCGCCGGCGACTTCTCCGGCGGCATCAGTAAAGCCGTCGATGACATGGTCATGGTGCTGGAAGGTAATCCGGAGGAGCTGGAAGCGCGAGGCAAGCGCAATCCCGCCGATGACGGCACGTCCATCGATCCGATCGTTGCCGTGTTCCTGATCCTGTGGGCGACGATGTTTTTCGGCGGGTTGGCGATGGCGTTCCTGCCGCCGATGTTCGGCACGAAGCTGTCCCCGGGCGTGTACAGATGGCTGGGCATGACGTTTCGTTACGGCCGTGGGCCGAGCGGGTACTCGGGCAGCCGTGGCTGGACAACGGGTTCGTCTTCGGGCGGCTGGTCGTCGGGGAGCTCCGGTGGTGGCTGGTCTTCGGGATCAAGCGGCGGTGGCGGGTTTTCCGGTGGCGGCGGCTCATCGGGTGGTGGCGGTTCTTCAGGAAGCTGGTGAGACATATCATGGCAACACGACCAATCAGCCCGCAGGATCATGAGCGCATCGCAACCACGATCCGCGCCGCCGAGGAGAAAACCGACGGCGAGATCTACTGCGTCGTGGCGCATGCCAGCGACGGCTATTTCTTCCCGGCCGCCTTCATGGCGACCGTGTGCATGCTGATCGTCAGCCTGGCGGTCGGCTACGGTCTGGAGGCCTGGTGGCTGTCGATCCGGCTGCCGCATTTCGTCCTCGCCCAGCTCCTGGCGCTTGCCTGCGTGCTGGCCTTGTTGTGGGCGCTGCCCGGCCTGCGCATCCATCTGGTGCCGAGGCGGCTGCGCTACCAGGCGGCGCACGCCAACGCGATCAAGCAGTTCCTTGCCCGCAACGTCCACCGCACCACGGCGCGCACCGGCGTGCTGGTCTTCGTCTCGATCGCAGAACGCTATGCCGAAGTGGTTGCCGATTCGGGCATCGACGCCAAGGTCGGCCAGCATGTCTGGGACGGTGTCGTGCGCGATCTTACCGCGCATGCCGGCGACGACCGGCTTGCCGACGGCTTCGTCAAGGCGATCGAGCAGGTGGGTGCGGTGCTGGCCGAGCATTTCCCGGTCACAGTGGGCGACAGCAACGAACTTGACGACCATCTGGTCGAAATCTGAAAGCCCGCCTGCAAACGCTACTCAGCCGGACGCCTGACGCGGTTTTCTGCGCTTCCGGCCTTCGCCGGCCGAAGCACTCACTCATGAGCAGCCTTGGCAGGCAGGCTTCGGCCGGCGTTCACGTGTAAAGCTACGCTCCGCTCCGGTTCTCGAAAGCCCACGCCATCCGCCTCGGCTGAGCGCGTTTTCAAGCAGGCTTTGCCCGATGTCATCAGTGTCATGATCGCCTGTGAGAAAGCAGCCGGCGGGCCGCCGGGACTCTTGCAATCGGGCGATGCGGGTTTATGGTTAACTAATCATGAATACGCTGACGATCGACATCCGGAAAGCCGACCCGCGCGATGCCAGTGCCATCGCCGAGGTGCATCTGGAGGCCTGGCGCGGCGCCTATTCCGGCATCATTCCGCACCGCACCCTGACATCGATGATCAACCGTCGAGGTGCCGACTGGTGGGCGAATGCGATTCGCCGCGCCGCCACTGTTCTGGTGGTCGAGATCGGCGGAAAGATTGCCGGCTATGCGACGATTGGCAAGAACCGCGCCCGTGAACTCAGGCAGCAGGGCGAAATCTACGAATTGTACCTGCGGCCGGAATATCAGGGCATCGGGCTCGGCAGCCGCCTGTTTTCGGCGGCCAAGGCGCGGCTGGCCGATCACGGGCTGAAAGGCATGGTCGTGTGGGCGCTGGAAGACAACCAGAACGCGCTTGCCTTCTATGCCGGCGCCGGCGGCCGCGATGTAGCGGAAGGCGTCGAGATCTTCGAGCAGAAGGCGCTCAAGAAGGTCGCTTTCGTCTGGGAATGACAGCCCGGCCTTTCGGCCATTGCCTCTCCCGATTTCAGCCAGCACCATTCGCCGCATTGCACCATGACGCGCCGCCCGCTATCGATCGTCCATCGAGAGAGGGATTTAAGCCATGCGCATTGAAGCCATAGCCAGCGGAAAGAACCCGCCTGAGGACGTCAACGTCATCATCGAGGTGCCGATCGGCGGCGAGCCGATCAAGTATGAGATGGACAAGGAAGCCGGCACGCTGTTCGTCGACCGCTTCCTGCACACCTCGATGCGCTACCCCGGCAATTACGGCTTCGTGCCGCACACGCTGTCGGGCGACGGCGATCCGATCGACGTGCTGGTCTGCAACACGCGCGCCCTGGTGCCGGGCTGCGTCATCAACGTCAGGCCGATCGGCGTGCTGATCATGGAAGACAATGCCGGCCAGGATGAGAAGATCATTGCCGTGCCGTCGCCAAAACTGACGCTGCGCTACGAGAACGTCACCGAATACACTCAGCTGCCCGACATCACGCGCCAGCAGGTGCAGCACTTCTTCGAGCACTACAAGGATCTCGAGCCCGGCAAATGGGTCAAGATCGAAGGCTGGCACGATTCCAAATACGCCAAGAAGATGATCGTCGACGCGATCGAGCGGGCCAAGGCGAGCAAGTAGCCCAACTTCGTCATACCAGGGCGGAGCAGCCGCAAAGCGGCGTCGCGGAGACCCTGGTATCCATGCCGTGACGCCAGGCGACGTGTGCGGCGGAACGGAATTCTGAACCGCCGCGGCGGTGTTGATGTCGCGGCATGGACCCTCGGGTCTGCGCTGCGTCGCTACGCTCCTTGCTCCGCCCGTGGATGACGAAGCTACGGGTGCGATGCCCAATCTCCGCCGTGCTCAGTTATCCACCCGGCCGAAAGCCGGCACGTTGCCGATGACGGTGCGCCTGTCCTTGCCGCAGGCGAAGGTCCGCGCCTTGTCGTCGGCAAGCTTGCGCGCCTGATCGTTGGCGGTGGGATTGCCGGTGGCCAGCACGAGGCCGACGGTGCAGCCGTCCCGGGCGCCCATCTGGCCGACCTTGGCGACGAGCAGCACCTCGGTCGGCTTTTTCTCGTCCTCGGGATTGCTGATCGAGCGGCGATGGATGGCTGCATAGGGCACAGCCTTGTCGCCGGTGGTTTCGATGCGCCATTCGATCTTGGCTCCGGACGAATTGAAACCGGAAAAGCTCTCCCAGACCGTCGTCATGTCGCCGCCGGGGGGAAAGCCGTAGAACAGCGATTCACGGGCATCGTCATAGGCTATCAGTACGGGATAGCCGCGATAGCCCGAACAGGCGAGTTCGGCCCAGTCGCCGTCGCCTTCCTCGGCCTGCGCGTAGGTCACGCAATCCTTTTTCGAATCCAGATCGGTGTAGGCGCTGGAAATGCCGTCGGCTTGCGCAGCCTGACCCAGACCGACCAGAACAAGCGGGATCAGAATGGCACGCATGGCGGTCAATCTCCGTTGCAAGCTGCCGCAGCGTAGCGCCAAACGTTATTTCTTCAAGCTCGCTTCAATCAGCAGGTCCGCGTTGCGGGCGACCGCTTGCGCCGGGCCGCCGAGCCCGAACAGCTGGCCACTGATATAGGCGCCTTCGATCAGCAGCAGCAGGCCGTCGCCGAGCGTGTCAGGGTCTTGCGCGCCCATCGCAACCGCCATGGCGCGCAGGCGGCGGCGCAATTCCTGCTTGTTGGCCTCGCTGACCACACGGGCCGGATGGCTGTGGTCGGGATATTCGACCGCCGCGTTGGTCATGCCGCAGCCGCGATAGTCCGCCACTTGCGTGCGCTTGCCGATGCGGGTCAGGAAAGCCTTGATCTGTGCGCGCGGGTCGCCGGGATGAGCCGCAACCGCCTCGTCGAAACGCTCCCAATATTCAAGATCGTACTGCCTGAGATAGGAGGCGGCCAGTTCATCCTTGGACGGAAAGCTGCGATAGAGGCTGGGTTTGGTGACGCCGGCACGCTTGACGATCTCGTCGACGCCGATCGCCCTGATACCGCGCCGGTAGAACAGGTCATAAGCCACATCGAGGATCTTCTTGGCTGCTTTCGGTGGCGCCGACGCATGATCGTCGCTGATGGTCAGATCAATATTTTTGTCGGTTGGCATCGTGTGGCTCGATTGACAATGTTACCGATCGGTACGTATACATACTCCACCTGCAACGTACCGGTCAGTAACATGATAGCTCAATCCCGCCCCTTTGGCCAGCGCTACGCTTTCGTCGTGGTCGGCGTGATCTTCCTTAGCCTGCTGGTCGCGGCTGGCCTGCGCTCCGCACCCTCTGTCATGATGCTGCCGCTGGAAAACAGTTTCGGCTGGCGCCGCGACATCATCTCGCTGGCTGCTGGTGTCGGCATCCTGCTTTACGGTCTGACGGGGCCATTTGCCGCGGCCCTGATGGAGCGCATCGGGCTGCGCCGCACGTTGCTGGCCTCGCTGGTGGTGATGTCGGGCTCGACCGCGCTCAGCCTGCTGATGACCAAGCCGTGGCATCTGTTCATCACCTGGGGCGTGTTCTCGGGCATTGGTTCCGGTGCTGTCGCCAGCGTGCTCGGCGCGACCATCGTCAACCGGTGGTTCAAGACCAATCGCGGGCTTGTCATGGGATTGATGTCGGCCTCCAGCGCCTCGGGCATGCTGGTGTTCCTGCCGCTGATCGCCGCGCTGGCGCAGTCGGGCGGCTGGCAGCCGGTTGTCATTGCGGTCGCGATCGCGACCGCTGCCCTGATACCGCTGGTCTGGCTGCTGGTGCCGGAGCGGCCGGCATCGATCGGCATGGTGCGCTACGGCGCCGAGGCTGACGACGTGCCGCCCACTCCGCCTGCGTCACAGGGCAATTTTCTGGCGCATACGTTCTCGACGCTGCGCCGTGCCGCCGGCACGCGGGTGTTCTGGTATCTGTTCGCCACCTTCTTCGTCTGCGGCTTCACCACCAACGGGCTGGTCGGCACGCATCTGATCGCGTTCTGCGGCGACATGGGCATCGGCGAAGTGCAGGCCGCCGGCCTGCTGTCGATGATGGGCATCTTCGACCTGATCGGCACGACGTTGTCAGGCTGGCTCACCGACCGCTACGATCCGCGCAAGCTGCTCGGCGTCTATTACGGCATTCGTGGCCTGTCGCTGATCTATCTGCCCTATTCCGGCTTCTCGGCCACCAGCCTGATCATCTTCGCCGTGCTCTACGGCCTCGACTGGATCGCCACCGTGCCGCCGACGCTGCGGCTCGCCAACGAGGCGTTCGGCGATCGCAGCGGGCCGATCGTGTTCGGCTGGATCGTCGCCGGGCACCAGATCGGTGCGGCCACAGCCGCCGCCTTTGGCGGCACCATGCGCGAGTTGCAGGGCAATTACGAACTGGCCTTCCTGATTGCCGGCATGACGGCAATCGCCGCCGCCTGTATCTCGCTGCTGATCAACACCAGCAAGCCGGCATTCGATCCGGAGCCGCAAGCGGCGTAGGGCGCTGCGTTAATCTCCCCCCTCGAGGGGGAGATGGCCGCGAAGCGGCCAGAGGGGGTCGGTCCGACTGGGCTCGGCCTCTTGCGATAGAAGGAGGTTAGCGCTCCACGCGCGGCGACCCCCTCTGTCGCCTTCGGCGACATCTCCCCCTCGAGGGGGGAGATCACCTGTTCACTGTTATCAAACCTTCATCATCCCGAGATGCGCCTGAAACATTGACGCTGGATTTTGGTGGCACCGTTCAAGCCATCCAGGAGACAGCCGTGAACAAGCTTTCGATGACCCGCCGTGCTTTCGTTACCTCCGCCGGCGCCGTTGGCCTGGCCGGCGTTTCGGGTCTGGCGCTGCCCTATTATTCGCGCGCCAATCAGCGGCCTTCCTTCACCCATGGCGTCCAGTCGGGAGATGTCGACGCCACCAGCGGCATGGTGTGGACGCGCACCGACCGACCGTCGCGCGTCATGTTCGAGGTGTCGTCGACGGAGAATTTCGCCAGTGCGACGCGGCTGGCGCCGCTCGATACGTCGCCGGCCAGCGATTACACGGTCAAGCGGCTGCTCACCGACCTCGCTTCGGACCAGGATATCTTCTACCGCATGACATCGGCCGATCTCGCCGACATCAACGCCGTTTCGGAGCCGATCACCGGCCGTTTCAGGACGGCGCCAGCCTCGAAGCGCGACATCCGCTTTGCCTGGTCGGGCGACACCGCCGGCCAGGGCTGGGGCATCGACGAGACCGGCATGAAGACCTACGCCACGATCGGCAAGCACACGCCTGACTTCTTCCTGCATTCGGGCGATACCATCTATGCCGACGGCGCCATGAAGGACGAGGTCGACCTGCCCGGCGGCGGCAAGTGGAAGAACGTCGTGCTGATCGACGGCAAGCGCAAAGTCGCCGAGACGCTGGACGAGTACCGGGACCAGTGGAAATACAACATGATGGACAGGAGCGTGCTCGGCCTGAGCGCCATCTGCCCGACTTTCTACCAGTGGGACGACCATGAAGTGCTGAACAACTGGTCGGATTCCAAGGATCTCAGCGCCGACAGCCGCTACACGGAAAAATCCATCCACGTGCTGGCGGCCCGCGCGGCGCGGGCTTTCCACGAGATGACGACGATCCGCTACGAACCGTCCGAGCCCGGCCGCGTCTATCGCAAGATCGCTTATGGGCCGCTGCTCGACGTGTTCTTCCTCGACATGCGCTCCTATCGCGGCCCCAATGGTCCCGACATGCAGGATGAGATGACGCCGCAGTCGCGCATGCTCGGCGAGCAGCAGACGAAATGGCTGAAGCGCGAACTGGCGAATTCGAAGGCGACCTGGAAAATCATCGCCGCCGACATGCCGCTCGGCCTCGTCGTCTGGGACGACGGCACCAAGAAGGTTGGCGCCGAAGCGGTCAGCAATGGCGACAATGGCTTGCCAAAAGGGCGCGAGCTCGAGATCGCCGACCTGCTGCGCTTCATAAAGAATGCCGGCATCAGCAACACCGTCTGGCTCACCGCAGATGTGCATTACACGGCCGCGCATTATTACAACCCGGACAAGGCGCAGTTCCAGGAGTTCAATCCGTTCTGGGAATTCGTCTCGGGTCCGATCCATGCCGGCACGTTCGGTCCCAACGATTTCGACATGACGTTCGGTCCGGAGCTGAAGTTCATCAAGGCGCCGACCGCCGAACAGGGACAGAACCTGCCGCCCTCGGCCGGGCTGCAATTCTTCGGGCTCGTCGATATTTCAGGCGCCAGCGAGCAGATGACGGTGCGGCTGATGGATCGCGACGACAACGAACTCTACAAGGTGACGCTCGACCCGGTGCGGTCGGCGTAAGCGCGCTTCTCAACCCTCCCCCTTGTGGGGAAGGTTGGCGGCGGCTTCGCAAAGCGAAGCTGGCGAGACGGGGCGGGGGGTGAAGCGCTGACTAGTCCGGGTAGCAGACCATGGGGATATTCGGCCAGACGGCGCTGTCGCAGTTGGCGGCGTCCTGCCGCTGCTTGAAGGCGGCGCTGACCGGGCCGGTCACCATCGGGTCGACGCCGTCTGGTGCGTCGGCGAAAATCTGCTCGGCCGACTGTGCCTCCGACGGCAAGGCAGGCCGTGATTCCTTCATCGTCGCGGCTGACTGTGCGGCGTTGGCCGCCAGCAGGACGGCGAAGGCAACAGACGCGATGAGCGGCCAGAATCGGTTGAGTTTATCGGTCATGACGTTTGAACTGCCCGGGCCCCAAAGGGTTCCCGCCTTGGTTAACAAAATCATCTCACACGCAGATGCTTAAGATTTGATGAGTATTTGGTGACGCTCCTCCTCTTTCGCAACTGCGAAAAACCCTGTATGAGCCGCGCAACCGAAAGAGGCAGCGCCTTTTGGCCTGCTGCCTGCAACGCTTCCGAGACCAGAACATGAAAATCCGTAATATCGCGATCATCGCGCACGTCGACCATGGAAAGACCACCCTGGTCGACCAGCTTTTGAAGCAGTCCGGCTCCTTCCGAGACAATCAGCGCGTCGCCGAGCGCGCCATGGATTCCAACGACCTCGAAAAGGAACGCGGCATCACCATCCTGGCCAAGGCGACTTCGGTCGACTGGAAGGATACCCGCATCAACATCGTCGACACCCCCGGCCACGCCGATTTTGGCGGCGAGGTCGAACGCATCCTGTCGATGGTGGACTCAGCCATCGTGCTGGTCGACGCAGCCGAAGGGCCGATGCCGCAAACCAAGTTCGTCGTCGGCAAGGCGCTCAAGGTCGGCCTGAAGCCGATCGTCGTCATCAACAAGATCGACCGTCCGGACGCCCGTCACGTCGAGGTGGTCAACGAGGTGTTCGACCTTTTCGCGGCGCTCGACGCCACCGACGAGCAGCTCGACTTCCCGATTCTGTACGGTTCAGGCCGCGATGGCTGGGTTTCGGAAAATCCGGAAGGACCCAAGGACCAGCAGCTGGGACCGCTGTTCGACCTCGTCATCAAGCATGTGCCGGAGCCGACCGTTCATCCCGGCCCGTTCCGCATGATCGGCACCATCCTGGAAGCCAATCCGTTCCTCGGCCGCATCATCACCGGCCGTATCGAGAGCGGCACGCTGAAGGCCAACCAGCCGGTCAAGGTGCTGCATCATGACGGTACCCAGATCGAAACCGGCCGTATTTCGAAGATCCTGGCCTTCCGCGGCCTTGAGCGCCAGCCGATCGAAGAAGCGCAGGCGGGCGACATCGTCGCCATTGCCGGCCTGTCGAAGGGCACCGTCGCCGACACGTTCTGCGACCCGAGCGTGAGCGAACCGCTGCATGCGCAGCCGATCGATCCGCCGACCGTGACCATGTCGTTCCTGGTCAACGACAGTCCGCTGGCCGGCACCGAAGGCGACAAGGTGACCAGCCGCGTCATCCGCGACCGCCTGCTGCGCGAAGCCGAAGGCAATGTCGCGCTGAAGATCGAGGAATCACCCGACAAGGATTCGTTCTTCGTCTCCGGCCGCGGCGAATTGCAGCTGGCCGTGCTGATCGAGACGATGCGCCGCGAAGGCTTTGAAATCGCCGTGTCGCGTCCGCGCGTCGTCATGCAGAAGGGCGAGAACGGCGAATTGCTGGAGCCGGTCGAAGAAGTCGTCATCGACGTCGATGAGGAGCATGCCGGCGTCGTCGTGCAGAAGATGTCCGAGCGCAAGGCCGAGATGGTCGAACTGCGCCCGTCCGGCGGCAATCGCCAGCGCATCGTCTTCCACGCGCCGACCCGTGGCCTGATCGGCTACCAGTCGGAGCTTTTGACCGACACGCGCGGCACCGCCGTGATGAACCGGCTCTTCCACGCCTATGAGCCCTACAAGGGTGAGCTGCCGGGCCGCACCAATGGCGTGCTGATTTCCAACGAACAGGGCGAATCGGTCGCCTACGCCATGTGGAACCTGGAAGATCGCGGCCCGATGGTCATCGATCCGGGCGTCAAGGTGTATCAGGGCATGATCATCGGCATCCATAGCCGCGACAATGATCTTGAAGTGAACGTGCTCAAGGGCAAGAAGCTGACCAACATCCGTGCCGCCGGCAAGGACGAGGCGGTCAAGCTGACGCCGCCGATCCGCATGACGCTGGAACGCGCCCTGGCCTGGATCCAGGACGATGAACTGGTCGAAGTGACGCCGAAGACCATTCGGCTGCGCAAGCTCTATCTCGATCCGAACGAGCGCAAGCGGTTCGAGAAGTCGTCCAAGGTGGTCGGCGCGGCGTAAGCTCTCTATTTTCCGACAGTCGATAGGGGCGGAGCAACCAGTGTTCCGCCCCTTTTTCGTTCATCCACCGGCAGCCGAGATGATGGCCTGCCGATCGGCCTCGCCGGCCAGATCGATGCGGATCGCGATTCCCGCGCGGGTAGGCTTGCGCAGGGCCTTTGCGCCATCCGGTTCAACGATGAGCAGCCGCCTCTCCTCCAGCGCCTGAAGCCGTGATCGCGAGATGCCGAGTTCGCCAGCGAGCAGCCGGTCGAGTCGCAGCGATGTCGGCATTTCCAGTCCAAGCTGGATCTCCAACACGGTCGCGGCTTCCCCGGTGTCGCCGAGCCTGCGCTTGTGAATGCTGACATCGGAGAACTCCTCGACGCGCCCGATCCGGTTGCGCAACGCGATTACATCGAAGGCATGACGGTGAGCGAGTGCAGGATCGTTGCTTTCGAGCGCCGCCAGCAGCGCCGGGTCGATGTCGCGGCGGTTGCAGCGCTCGAAAATGCCGAAATTCCAGGAGTTGTCGCAGTCGATGCAGCGATAGATCAGCCACACGTCGATGCGTTTGCCATTGGCGTTGACGCGGAATTTCCCGCTGCTGCAATAGGCCTTCACAGTGCCGCAACGATTGCAGCTGATGAGCGGCCGAGGTGGGGTTTGGGGTGCGATCGTCCAATGGATACGCTGAAGTCCAGACATGCCGATAAGCCCTTCCCGTCGGGAAGTTCATCAGGCCGGCGATGTCGAGATGCCCATGCGGGCGCGGCGTGGCGGTCGCTTGCTATGATCGGAAATCGGATGTCACGGGCGGCAGCGCGCAACAACGGTTCAGCAGTGCCAAACCGGTCTCGAACCGCCGCCCAGAAGAACACATGAAATGAAAACAGACACCGCGAATGCGGTGTCATGCAGTGTGTCGGGGGAGTTGACGAGACCGGCGGCTACGTAGGCAAAGTGACGCTCAAAATTGTTTCGCGGCGGCCTTTCTAGCCGCGAGATGCTGGACCGACAAGGGTCTTTTGTCGGTGCTACCGCAGCCGAGCCACTTGCGCTAATATCCGAAATCGAAGGTTTTCAACCAGAGACCCCGGTTATGCACGCCACCTCGCTCCTGATTTTCGCCGCCGCTCTGTTCGTTGCCGCCGGTTCGCCCGGTCCATCGATCGCGGCGCTTGTCGCGCGCGTCATCTCGAAAGGGTTTCGCGACGTGTTCCCGTTCCTGCTCGCCATGTGGATCGGCGAGGGCATCTGGCTGTCGCTGGCGGTGTTCGGCCTGGCTGTCGTGGCGCAGACCTTCCATTTCGCCTTCGTCGTGGTGAAATGGGTCGGCGTCGCCTATCTCGCTTACCTCGCCTGGAAAATGTGGACCGCGCCTGTCGATGCAAAAGAGGGCGAGATGCCGCGCGAGGATTCTCCGGCAAAGCTGTTCTTCGCCGGCATGGCGGTGACGCTTGGCAATCCCAAGATCATGATGTTCTACCTGGCGCTGCTGCCGACCATCATCGACCTCGCTTCGGTCAGCATCGTCGGCTGGGTCGAGCTGACGGCGACCATGGCCGTGGTGCTGGTCGCCATCGATCTCGCCTGGGTGCTCGCCGCATCACAGGCGCGCAAGCTTTTGAAGAGCAAGCGCGCCATGAAGATCGCCAACCGCGTCAGCGCGACGACCATGGCCGGCGCGGCGGCGGCGATCGCTGCTCGCTGATCTTCCCCTCGCCCCGTTTACGGGGAGAGGGTGGCCCGAAGGATCGGGTGGGGCAGCGCAAAGTTGGCCCTCCATTCACGGATGTTGGTGCCGCCCCTCGCCTGCCTGCCGGCATCTTCTCCCCGTAAAAAGGGGAGAAGAAAGCAAATTCACCGTGCCATGGCGTGGTATTCGTCGTTCGGGCGCATGTCGATTGCCGCGGCCACGCGGTTCGACATGTTGAAGAAGGCAGCGGTCGAGGCGATGTCCCAGATGTCGCGATCGGTGAAGCCGGCCTGACGCAGCGCGGCCCGGTCTGCCTCGACGATCTTGGCCGGCTCTTGCGTCAGCTTGACGGTGAATTCGAGCATTGCCACCTGCCTGGGCGAAAGATCGGCGGCGCGGAAATTCATCACCATCATTTCGCCGAGCGGCGGGTCGCCGGAGAGCTGGCGCACCGCCGCGCCGTGCGCGGTCAGGCAATAGTAGCAATGATTGATCGAGGAGACGGCGACCGCGATCATCTCGCGTTCCAGCTTGGTCAGCCCGGACTCACCCAGCATCAAATCGTTGTACATGTCGGTGAAGGCGCGCAGCTTTCTGTCGTCGAAGGCATAGGCCCTGAGCACGTTGGGGACGAGGCCGAGCTTCTCCTCGCATTTGGCGAAATAGGTTTTTGTCGCCTCGCTCAGCTCTCCCTGGCCAAGATCAAGCGCGCTGATTTTGCCGGTCATGGGTCATTTCTCCTCGTTGCGCGGCATCTTGTCGCCAAATTCCGATAATTCTTGGCAAGCCGTCAAACCTTTGTCGCCAAATACCGGTCATCTGCTACGATAGTCGTAAAAGCATTCGACGGGAGGAAATAGCGTCATGGCCAGCGTGAAATCCGCGAGCAAGCCGAAGAAAAAAGCCACGGCAGCGATTAAAGCGGAGGAAAGGCCGGCCAGGCTTGCAGACTATCTGCTCGCCCGCGCGCCAGCTGAAGACATTGCTCCCTACGATGTGGCCGACCTGGAGCGGGCTGCCGATCTCGCCGGCCAGGCAGTCGCCACTCACAGGAAAGGCGAGTGCGTCGTCGCCGTCGATGCCGATTCGGGCGTTGTGCGAGACGGCCGCCCGATGACGGTTGTCACGGTCGTCAACGACAACATGCCGTTCCTGTTCGATTCCATCCTCGGCGAGATCACCGAGACATCGGGCGAACCGACCCTGGTCACCCATCCGGTTATCGTGGTGCGCCACGGCAAGGGCGGCGTGGAAGAAATCCTCGGCGACGGCAATTTCGCCAAGGACGATGGCAGCCACGACCGGCTTAGCGTCATCCATGTCCACATCCCGCGGCTGACATCCGAGCAGGCGAGCGGATTGAGCGAGCGGCTGCGCAAGATCCTTGGCCAGGTTCATGCCGCCGTTCACGACTGGAGGCCGATGCTGGCCCGCCTCGATCAGGCGATCTCGGAATTCCGCTATACGGCCGTGCCGCTCGACAAGAAGAGCGTTGCCGAGGCCCTCGCCTTCCTGGAGTGGCTGCGCGACGACAATTTCACCTTCCTTGGCATGCGCGAGTTCAAATACACCGGCGGCGAAGAAAGCGGTACGCTGGAGCGCGCTGAAAAGCCCGGCCTCGGCATCCTGTCCGACCCCGACGTGCTGGTGCTCAGGCGCGGCACCGAAGCGGTGACGACGACGCCGGAGATCCGCGCCTTCCTGCATGGGCCGGAGCCGCTGATCGTCACCAAGGCCAATGCCAAGTCTTCCGTGCACCGCCGCATCTATCTCGACTATATCGGCGTCAAGACCTACACCGCCAAGGGCACGCTCGCGGGCGAATTGCGCATCGTCGGTCTGTTCACCTCGACCGCCTACACGCGCTCGGTGATGAAGATCCCGTATCTCAGGTCCAAGGCCGAAACCATCATCGCCAAGTCCGGCTTCGACCGGCACGATCACTCCGGCAAGGCGCTGATCAACGTGCTGGAAAGCTATCCGCGCGACGAATTGTTCCAGGTGCCGGTGCCGATCCTGAGGAAGCACGCCGCTGCCATTCTGGGCCTGGTCGAGCGGCCACGCGTGCGGGCGCTGGTGCGCGCCGACCAGTTCGACCGTTTCGTCTCGATCCTCGTCTTCGTGCCGCGCGACCGTTACGACAGCGTCGTGCGCGAGAAGATCGGCTCGTATCTGAAGACCGTATTCGAAGGCCGGCTGTCGGCCTACTACCCGGCCTTTCCCGAGGGCGGGCTGGCGCGCGTGCACTTCATCATCGGCCGCTCCGGCGGCAAGACGCCGAAGGTCGAGCAAGCGACGATAGAGGCGGCGATCCGCGACATCGTGCGCACCTGGGAGGACGCCCTTTCCGATGCGGCCGAGGCCAGTGGCGGCGACCAGGCTTTGAAGGCGATTGCCGCGCGGCTGCCGGAAAGCTACCGCGATTCGTTCAGCGCGGCGGTGGCGCTGGCCGATGCTAGGCGCATTGCCAAGATCAGCGCCGGCAATCCGATCGCCATCGATTATTATCGTCATGCCGAGCAGAAACCGCATCAGGCGGCGCTGAAAATCTATCACCATGGCAGCCCGGTGGCGCTGTCGCGGCGGGTGCCGGTGCTGGAAAACATCGGCTTCCGCGTCATCAGCGAGCGCACCTTCGAGGTCGGCGACGACCAGTCAAGTTTGGTCTTCATTCACGACATGGAGCTTGAGAACAGCTACGGCAAGCCGATCGACCTGACCGATGGCGGCGCGCTGTTCGAGGACGCTTTCCTCTCTGTCTGGCGAGGCGATGTCGACAATGACGGCTATAACGGCCTTGCCCAGACCGCCGGCTTGTGGTCGGGCGAGATCACCATCCTGCGCGCCTATGGCCGCTATCTGCAGCAGGTGGGCATCCCGCAAAGCCAGGATTTCATCGCCGCCGCGCTCAATCGCTATCCCGACATAGCGCGGGGCCTGCATGCGCTGTTCATCGCCCGGCTTGGCCCGACAGCCGAGACCGAAGGCGTGGTGGCCGCAAAGCACCTCAAGGCCAAGATCAAGGACGCGCTGGAGGATGTGCCGAACATCGATGACGACACCATCATCCGGCGCTATCTCAATCTGATCGAAGCCTCGCTGCGCACCAATCATTTCGTTGCCGATACGAAAGAGAAAGGCCAGTCGCTGGCGATCAAACTCGATTCGCACGCGGTCGAGGGTTTGCCGGCGCCGCGGCCGTGGCGAGAGATCTTCGTCTACGGTTCCGAGGTCGAAGGCCTGCATCTGCGCTTCGGTCCGGTGGCGCGCGGCGGCCTGCGCTGGTCCGACCGCGCCCAGGACTACCGCACCGAGGTGCTCGGCCTGGTCAAGGCACAGCAGGTCAAGAATGCCGTCATCGTGCCGGTGGGGGCCAAGGGCGGTTTCTATCCGAAGAAGCTGCCGATGAGCGCCGGTCGCGACGCGATCTTCGAGGCCGGCACCTCAGCCTACAAGAATTTCGTCTCCAGCCTGCTGTCGATCACCGACAATATCGGTCTCGACGGTGTCATCCCGCCGGCCGGCGTCATCAGACGCGACCCGGACGATCCGTATTTCGTCGTTGCCGCCGACAAGGGCACGGCGACCTTCTCCGACACCGCCAACGCGATCTCGGAGAAGCACGGCTTCTGGCTCGACGACGCCTTCGCCAGCGGCGGCTCGGCCGGCTACGACCACAAGAAGATGGGCATCACCGCCAAAGGCGCCTGGGAAGCGGTCAAGCGGCATTTCCGCGAGATCAACCGCGATATCCAGACCTCGTCCTTCACGGTCGTCGGGGTTGGCGACATGTCGGGCGACGTGTTCGGCAACGGCATGCTTTTGTCGCCGAAAACCCGGCTGATCGCCGCCTTCGACCATCGCGACATCTTTATCGACCCCGATCCCGACATGGCAGCCTCGATGGCCGAGCGCGAGCGCATGTTCGCGCTGCCGCGTTCGAGCTGGCAGGACTACGACAAGACGAAACTGTCGGAAGGCGGCATCATCGTCTCGCGCAACCAGAAATCGATCACCTTGCCGGCAGCGGCCGCGGCGGCGATCGGCCTGGCAAAGACCACCGCCACGCCGGTCGAGATCATGACCGCCATCCTCAAGGCACCGGTCGATCTCCTGTGGTTCGGCGGCATCGGCACCTATTTGCGATCATCGACAGAGACCAATGCCGAGGTCGGCGACCGCGCCAACGATGCCATTCGCATCACCGCGCTCGATGTCCGGGCGAAAGTGATCGGCGAGGGCGCCAATCTCGGCGTCACGCAGCGGGCGCGCATCGAGTTCGGCCTAAATGGCGGCCGCTGCAATTCCGACGCCATCGACAATTCGGGCGGCGTCAACTGTTCCGACGTCGAGGTCAACATCAAGATCGCGTTGGCATCCGCCATGCGCAAGGGGTCGTTGACGCGCCCGGCACGCAACAAGCTGCTCGCCGAGATGACCGACGAGGTCGGCTCGCTGGTGCTGTCCAACAACTACCAGCAGACGCTGGCGCTTTCGATCGCCCGCAAGCGCGGCCTCGCCGACATCGCGCATCAGAGCCGTTTCATGACGGCGCTGGAGGCGCGCGGCCTGCTCGACCGCACTGTGGAGACGCTGCCGTCCCCAGCATGGCTTGCCGAGCGCGAGGCGCGTGGCGAACCGCTGACCAGGGCCGAACTTGGCGTGCTGCTCGCCTATGCCAAGATCGTGCTGTTTTCCGACATCGTCGCCAGCGACGTGCCTGATGACGCGCATTTCGATCGCGATCTGATGGGCTATTTTCCCGACCGGATGGCGAAGAAATACGCCACTGAGATCCATGGCCACCGGCTGCGCCGCGAGATCATCACGCGGGTCGTCGCCAACGATCTGGTCAATCGCGGCGGCCCATCCTTCGTCAACCGGCTGCAGGAGGCCACGGGGCGCACCGCCGCCGACGTGGTGCGGACCTTCGCGATGGTGCGCGACGGTTTTGCCTTGCCGGCACTCTATCGCGAGATCGACGCGCTCGACAACCAGATCGACGGCCAGGTGCAGCTCGATCTCTATCAGATGGTCAGCCGGCTGATCTACGTGACCAGCGGCTGGTATCTCAAGAACGATGCCGGCACGGCACCCCTCGGCCAGCGCATCGCCGAGCTGCAGGAAGCACGCAAGGCGCTGGAACCGAAGCTCGTTGCGCTGCTGCCGGCTTTCTCGCGCGAGCGCATCGAGGAGAAGCGGCACGGGCTGTTCAAGAGCGGCGCGCCGGAAGGGCTGGCCGGGCAACTGGCGCTGAGCGAGGTGGCGGAACTTATCCCCGACATCGCGCTGACGGCGCGCACCGCCGGCGCCGATATCGTCGCCGCGGCCAAGGCGTTCTTCGCCGTCAGCGATGCCTTCCGCATCCCGCGTGTCGAGGACGCCGCACGCTCGATCACGCCTTCGGACTACTATGATCAGCTGGCACTGTCGCGCGCCACCGACACGATCGGCGCGGCACGGCGCGGCATCGCGGTGGCGGCACTCACCGGCCACGCCAAGACGGCCGATCCGGTGGTTGCCTGGCTGGACGCCGGTGGCGAGCGGGTGGCGCGCATCCGCGAGCGGCTGCAGGCGCTGACCGAGGGCGGCGACATCACCGTGTCGCGGCTGTCGGTGGCGTCGGGGCTGATGAGCGATCTGACGGGGATGTGAACCGCCGACGATCACCACACGCATTACCGGATGCGTGTGGCTCTTTTCGAATGCCATCCGCTTCGAAACCGGCGTTCAAAAAGCTCACCAGGAATGTTTGAGCGTGCCGACGATCTTCAGCCGGTCGCCGCAAAATTCGGTTCCGTAATAGCTGGTTGTCAAATACTTCCGGTCGAACAGGTTCGTTGCGTTCAGGGCCAACGTCACGTCCTTGGTCATCTTGTAGCTGATCGCCGCATCCACCAGTGCGTAGCCGCCAATCGAAGTCGTGTTCGCGTCATCCCCGTAGGTTTGTCCGATATAGCGCACGCCTCCGCCGATGGTCAGGTCGCCACGCCGTCCCTCCTCGGGTAGCGTATAATCAACCCAGGCCGAAGCCAGGTGGCGAGGGACACGCTGCGGCCGATTGCCGGCATTTCCTCCAATACCGTCTTCCAGGATCTCGGCATCCCAGTAGGAATAGGCAAGTGTCAGGTTCAGGTTTTCCGCAATGGCGGCCTTGCCCTCGAGTTCGATGCCGCGGACGCCAACCTTGCCGATCTGCTGCTGGACAACAGGCGTGACATAGGTCGGAACATTGGTTTGGGTAAGGTCGAAGACCGCGGCCGTGAACAGGCCGTCGAAGCCGTCGGGCTTGTACTTGATACCTGCCTCATACTGCCTGCCCTCTTGAGGCTTCAGCGAACCCGAGACCGCATATCCATTGGCGCTTGGCGCCACGAGCGGCTGGAAGCTTTCCGAATAGTTGGCGTAGACCGCGAGGTTCGGAGTGAATTTGTAGGTCAGGCCGGCGCGCTTGGTGAAGGCGGACGCCGTGTCGTCGTCCTGCGTTCCCGAGTCGGGATAGTCCGCCGTCGTATGCACGCGGTCCCAGCGCCCGCCCAAGGTGACGATCCAGCGGTCGTCAAACGTCAATTGCTCCTGGGCATAGACACCGACCGCCTGTTGCTTGACCCGCCAGTTCACGTAGGGGCCGAGATTGATGCAGGACAGACCGCAATAGGTCGGATTGTCGATGTCGATGGGACCGGCGGTGCCGAAGAGAATGTTTTCACGGGTATTGTCGTTGGCGTAGTCGACGCCGACAAGCGTCTTGCTGTCGATCCCGCCCCAGCCCGTATCGTATTGCAACTGATTGTCGAAGGCATAGCGGTTGGACAGGCCATCGACGGAAAATGCTGTGCGGTCCGCCGTGGGGTCAAGCGACGCGCCGTAGACCTCGGCGTAGTCGAGGCTCAAATGCGTGTAGCGGGCATTGGAGCGGAAGGTGAGGTTCTCGTTGAACTCGTGCTCGAACTGGTAGCCGAGATCGACCTGCTCCGTGTTGAAGCGGTTGAAATCCGGCTCGCCCAGGAATGTGCCGATGTCGATATTGCCGCCAGCCGGGGTGCCGCGTGCGCCTGTGCCATCTCGCTTGTAATAGTCAGTCAGGATGGTGAGCGACGTTCCTTCCTCGGGCTTGATGGTCAACGCGGGCGCGATGTAAAGCCGATCGTCGTTGGAATAATCCCATCCTTGATCGCCATCCTTGGCCAGCCCGGTGAGCCGATAGGTCCACACGCCATCGGGGTCGATCGGCCCGCCAAAATCAACGCCAATCTCCTTGGTACCGTCGCCATAGGACGTGTAAATCTCCCCCTGCTTCTGGTCCAGCGGCCGCTTGGTGATGGCATTGACCAGTCCGCCAGGGCCGTTGAGACCAAAAAGCGTCGATGTCGATCCCTTCAGGACCTCCACGCGCTGAAGTCCGTAAGGCTCGAGACGGCTGGCCGTGAACCAAGCGGGGATGCGCGCCGTGAGACCATCGCGATAAGTGCCGAGCGATGTCTGGTCGAAACCGCGGATACGAATATAGTCGTATCGGTCATCGTTGCCGAACTCGTCGGTGAGGACGCTGGATGTATAGGCCACGGCCTGCTGGAGGCTTTCGACATGGCGTGCCTCCAGTTCCTTCTGGGTAACAACTGAAACCGAGGCGGGAACGTCGACGATGGGCGTGTCGGTCTTGGTGCCGGTCGCCGTATCCTCGGCGACGATCGTTTGATCGGGCCCGACAAGGCGGTCCGACTTGCTGGTGACGACGATGGTTTCCAGTTGAGTTGCATCGTCCGGCGAAACCACTTGGGCCCGGCCGGCCCCCACCACTCCAAAAGATGCCGCTATCAAGGCACTGCTCGCAATCAATCGCCTTGCCTGAGTGCGCGACAATGCCTGTCGACCAATCGTCATCTCTTATTCCCTGTCAGACCAATATCGAGCCGTTCGACCGGCGACTTTCCGGCCCTGCGCGAGCGCAATTAGTCAAACTGGATAAAAAGAGTCAACTTAAATAATCAAGAAATTCGCGCCGGCGGCAATCGCTGCGAAGCAGGGGGTGGAGGACGGCGCCGGACCTTCGGTCCGACTTCCCCACGAGAAAAAATAGGGCTTGGTCGCGCGTCGCGGACGAAAGCCAATTGCTGGGTTTTCGAACAACGAACGCCCCGGCAGGGGCAAGGGACGGCACCAAGCTTGGTTCATTGCATGAGCGCATGAAACATGCAGACATGGCGCCCGACACGGAACCGGTGCCGGGGGATCATCATGACGGTAGAGACAGTGCAGCGTGCGTCCGGGCGCGGCATCTGGGGATGGATGTTGTTCGACTGGGCGGCGCAGCCGTTCTTCACCGTCGTCACCACCTTCATCTTCGGGCCTTACTTCGTGTCGCGGATGGCGAGCGATCCGGAAACCGGGCAGGCGGCCTGGGGCTACGGCATTGCCGCGGCCGGCCTTGTCATTGCAGTGCTGTCGCCGATCCTCGGCTCGATCGCCGACCAGACCGGACCGCGCAAGCCTTGGATCGCATTCTTTGCCGCGGTCAAGGTCACCTGCCTTTGCATGCTTTGGTTCGCGGCCCCCGGTTCGAACCTTTTCCTGGTCGTGCTGTTCTTTTCGCTGGCGTCGGTGGCGGCGGAGTTTTCGACCGTGTTCAACGATTCGATGATGCCGCGCCTGGTGCCGAAGAGTGAGATCGGCCGGGTTTCCAACATGGCCTGGGGGCTTGGTTATCTCGGCGGCATGATCGTGCTGGTCTTCGTCGTCGCCTGCCTGGCCGGTTCGCCTGAGACCGGCAAGACGATCATCGGCATCGACCCGCTCTTCGGGCTCGACCCGAAGCTCGGCGAGGACGCGCGCGCAACCGGGCCTTTGTCAGCCGGCTGGTACTTCCTGTTCATCCTGCCGATGTTCTTTTTCACCCCCGACGCCATCAAGGGCCTGCCGATCGGTCCGGCTGTCCGAGAGGGGTTGGCGGAGCTGAAAGTGACACTGGGTGAGGTGCGCAAGCGCAGCGGCATCTTCCGCTTCCTGGTCGCCCGCATGATCTATCAGGACGGCGTCAACGCGCTGCTGGCGTTGGGTGGCACCTTCGCCGCTGCGATGTTCCACTGGTCGATCACCGAGATCGGTATTTTCGGCATCATTCTCAACGTCGTCGCCATCTTCGGCTGCCTGGTCGCAGCCCGTCTCGATACGGCGCTTGGCTCAAAAACCATCGTCATGATCTCGCTGGTCCTGCTCAGCATCGCCACGATCGGCATCGTCTCGACCGGGCCCGGCTATACGTTGTTCGGCCTCTGGATGATGCCTGGACCGGACAGCGGCGGCCTGTTCGGCACGGCAGCGGAAAAAGCCTACATCTTCTTCGGCCTGTTGATCGGCGTGGCTTTCGGGCCGGTGCAGGCATCGTCGCGATCCTATATGGCGCGCAGCGTCACGGCGGCAGAATCCGGCCGCTATTTCGGCATTTATGCGCTGGCCGGGCGGGCGACCAGTTTCCTGGCGCCGTTCATGGTCGCGTCGGTCACCCTGGCCAGCGGCTCGGCGCGGCTCGGTATGGCGGTGATCGTGCTGTTCCTGGGCATCGGCATGGCGATCCTGGTCAAGACGCCCTATCCGGCGGACCGGCCGGTGGGATAGGAGCGCCTCTTTCCTTCTCTCCCTTGGGAGAAGGTGGCCTCGCGAAGCGAGGTCGGATGAGGGGTGTTCCAGGGAACACCAACGTCTCACTTCGCTGGACACCCCTCAACCGTCTCGGCGCTACGCGCCGATCCACCTTCTCCCGCAAGGGGAGAAGGAAGAAGTGCGTCAATGCCGGAAATGCCTGATCCCCGTAAACACCATGGCGATGCCGTGCTCGTCGGCAGCGGCGATGACGTCCTTGTCGTTCATCGAACCGCCCGGCTGGATGACGGCGGTGGCGCCGGCGGCGATCGCCGACAGCAAGCCATCGGCGAAGGGGAAGAAGGCGTCGGAGGCGACGACCGAGCCCTTGGTCAGCGGTTCGGCGAGGCCGGCGGCCTCGGCGGCGTCGAGTGCCTTGCGGGCGGCGATGCGTGAGGAATCGACCCGGCTCATCTGGCCGGCGCCGATGCCGACGGTGGCGCCGTCCCTGACATAGACGATGGCGTTGGATTTGACGTGCTTGGCGATGCGGAAGGCGAATTTCAGGTCGGCCATTTCGGCTGGCGTCGGCGCCCGCGTGGTCACCACTTTCAATTCGAGGTCGTCGACGACGGCGTTGTCCCGGCCCTGGACGAGCAGGCCGCCGGCTACGGATTTGACCGTCGTGCCCGGCGTGCGCGGGTCCGGCAGCCCACCGGTGACCAGCAGGCGCAAGTTCTTCTTCGCCGCCACGATGGCCGCTGCCTCATCGGTGGCGCCGGGCGCGATGATCACCTCGGTGAAGGTTTTTACGATCTCTTCCGCCGCCTCGGCGTCGAGGGTGCGGTTGACGGCGATGATGCCGCCGAAGGCCGAGACCGGGTCGCAGGCCAGCGCCTTGGCGTAGGCGGCTTTCAGCGAGTCGCCTTCGGCAACGCCGCACGGATTGGCGTGCTTGATGATGGCGACGGCGGCGGAAAGGTCGGGGTCGAACTCGCCGACCAGTTCGAAGGCGGCGTCGGTGTCGTTGATGTTGTTGTAGGATAGCTGCTTGCCCTGCAGCTGGCGCGCCGTGGCGACGCCCGGGCGCTTGTCGCCGTTGACGTAGAAGCCGGCGCTCTGATGCGGGTTCTCGCCATAGCGCATCACCTCGACCAACCTGCCGCCAAAGGCGCGCCATGTCGGATGTTCGATCTCGAGCGCCTCGGCGAACCAGCCGGAGATCGCCGCGTCATAGCTGGCGGTGCGGGCAAAGGCCTTGGCCGCCAGCTTCTTGCGGAAATCCAGCGAAAGCGAGCCGATGTTCATCTCCAGCGCATTCAGCACCGAGGCGTAATCGCCGGGGTCGGTGACGATGGCGACATAGGCGTGGTTCTTGGCCGAGGCGCGGATCATCGCCGGCCCGCCAATGTCGATGTTTTCGACGATCGACGCGTAGTCGGCGCCGGAGCGGCGGACCTCCTCGAACGGATAGAGATTGGAGACGACGAGATCGATCGGCTCGATGCCGTATTTGCGCATTGCCGCGGAATGCTCCGGATCGTCGCGCACGCCAAGCAGCGCGCCATGCACCCCAGGATGCAAGGTCTTGACGCGGCCGTCCATGATCTCGGGGAAACCGGTGAGCTCGGAGACGTCGCGCACCGGAAGGCCCGCGTCAGCGATCGCCTTTGCCGTGCCGCCGGTCGAGACCAGCTCTACGCCTGCGGCTGCCAGCGCTTTGGCGAAATCGATGAGGCCGGTCTTGTCGAAAACGGAGAGCAGGGCGCGACGCACGGGAACAAGGTCTGGTGCGGGAATGTTCTTGGCGGCGACGGCCATGGGCTGGCAGCCTTTCACGACTGGTGTGATGGATGCCCGCGCCCGTAGCACATGCCGTCCGGAAATCAAACCGGCGGTCAGGTGGGGCAAGGCAATGAATCCGTATTAAAACGAAAAACCCGCCTGTGTGGCGGGTCACTGGCGCAAATCAGCACCATGGGCGAATTTGTACCATAGCTGAGGTCACCGAGTCAAGAAAAAATTCCTATCGCTGCCGACGAAAGCTGCCGATGCCGCCGAACTGGTTGTCCTCAGGCCTTCTGTTAACCTGCGTTGGAAGCCCTGCCAGGAGGATCAGTTGTTTTCCGGATGACCGGCGATGCTGGTGCGCGTCAGCTGCCAGTGGACTTCGGCGATTTCCGAGGCTTTGAAGGCAAGCACGATCTGGCGGCTGCGGCGCGGGCCGCCAAGACCGGCGAAATAGATTGATTCCTCGACTTCCGGCACCACCTCGGCTGCTGTGAACACCCAGGTGTCGGCCTGATCGGCGGCCAGCACCAGGCGATCATGCTCGTCCTGCAAAAGATTGACGTCGGGGTGAACGTGGAAACGGACAGTGACGAAGTCGCGGCCATTGTTGCGGATCGCGGCATTGCCGGGCCGCTGGAAGCGGTCGCGGCCGGCCAGCACGTTGCCGTTCGACGACAGTTTCAGCTCGCGCTCATGCAGGAAGCCGAAGCGCGGGACATAGCCGTCATGGCGGGCGATGAAGCCCTGAATGCCCTTCTGGTCGGTGCGCTTGCACTGCACATGCTGCGGGCCGCCGATCAGCGGCGAACCGAGCAGGTCGTTGACGCGCAGTGAATGGCTGAAGCGCGCCGACGAGGTGTCGTTGATGGTGGCGGTCGAGTGCGCGGCGGTGGCACGCGCCAGCGGCCGGAATTCAGCCGCGCCATAGGTGTCGATGCCGGCATTGACGATGTAGTGCTGGCGGCCGGACGACAGTTCGAAGGCAAGGCAGCTGGCGTGTGCGGCGTTGGACACATCGACCGGCGGCGGCGGGCCGGTGTCGGCGATGACCGTGGTGCCGCCCATCGACAGGCGCTCATAGCCGGAATGCGGCGCATGCAGCAGCGGCGCGCCAGCGGTGTCGTCGTGGCGCAGAATGGTGGCGATGCGGTCGTGGATGGTGGCGCCCATGCCGTTGAAGCGGGCGAGGCTGCCATCCTGATGGCGAAAGAAGCGCAGCGCCGGCAGCATGCGGTCGATGGCGCCGATCAGCGCCTGCGGCGGCGTTTCCGCCTGGTTGGCATAGGTCTGGCGCAGCGGCAGAAGGTCGGCGAGAATTTCCAGGACGACCATCGGATTGCGCGAAATATGCCCGCCATCGGCGAGGATCTGGCGGTCGAGTTCCTCGGCAAGATTGCGGGTCGCGCCACGCAGCGCCGATGCCGGCGCCGGCAGGGACAAGGCAGCGAAGGCGAGCGCGATGCGGGCCCGCAGCCTGTCCTTGCCGTCGGGCATTTCGCGCGCCATCGACCTGAGGTAGCGGATCTGGATGGCTACCGATTTCAGGAAGGCGCGGTAGAAAGGGAACTCGGCGCCCTGCAATACGACCGAGGAGTGCTGCAACCAGGCGATGATGCGCTTGGCCGTCGTGCCGGGCTCCCAGGCGATGCCGGAAATATGGCTGCCATGCATGGTGATCCAATCGGAGACCAGGGCGCGGGCATTGGCGGCGGCAAGCTCGGTGCCGGCGGCGCGCATATGGCGCAGCCAGCGAAAGCCGTGCAGCGTCTTCTGCCAGCCGTGATTGGGCACGCTGATCTGGAAAGGCGACTTGCCGCCGGTCTCGACGAGATGCCCCGACAGGGGATAGCGGCCGTAATAGATCTCGAGTGCGATCTGCGGGTCGGCGAGGCGCAGGTCCGGCGGCGCGATCAGCACACGTTCCGGCGTGCGGCCGGAATAGCGCCAGCGATAGATAGGCCCGGCGCGCAGGCGCCGGCGCGTTTTGCGCCAGAACTCCTTCGCGACAAGCGTCCACAGACGCGTCGTGCTGCTGGCAGCAAGTGCCAAAACCCCTCCTGATCGTCCTCTACCCCGGCGCCGAGTCTACATGATTGCACGATTCGTGCGAAGGCGAATTCCACGACCCCACGCCGGTTCACCTGGCTTTGCCCCCGATCCTACCCCTAAAAGTCAGTAAATCCGGGCAATTCAATCGCTAGCCGGCTCGCCGCATGCGAGCGGCGAAGAAACCATCGAGGCCCGAGCGTTCCGGCGCGCCGAGCTCCAGGTCGGCGGGCGTGGTGCGCAGCGTGCCTTGCGGGGTCAGGAACGGATCGATGCCGGCGATCTCGCCTTGCCGCAACGGATCGTTGGTGACTTCAGGCGTGCCGGCCAGAAAGGCGCGATAGAGATCCTCGCCTTCGAGCGGATCGAGCGAACAGTTGGAAAAGACGATCCTGCCGCCGGGCTTCACCAGCGTGACGGCGCGGGCGAGCAGCCTGCGTTGCAGGTCGGCCAGTTTTTCGACATCGGCCGAAGTCTTGGTCCATGGCACGTCTGGATGCCGCCGCACCGTGCCGGTCGATGAGCAGGGCGCGTCGAGGAGCACGGCGTCGAACAAGTCCTTCGGCTCGTATTTGAGCAGGTCGGTCTGAACGATTTCGGCGGACAGGCCGAGACGGTCGAGATTCTGCGTCAGCCGCACGAGCCGGTTTTTCGAGGTGTCGACGGCGGTGACCTTCGCGCCGGCAACGATCAGTTGCGCGGTCTTGCCGCCGGGCGCGGCGCAGAGATCGGCAACCCGCAATCCCGTGACATCGCCGAACAGCCGGGCGGGCAGGCTGGCCGCGGCGTCCTGGACCCACCAGGCGCCCTCGGCAAAGCCAGGCAATTCAGTGACAGGACCGACAAGATTCTCGACTCGCACCGTGCCTGTCGGCAGGACGATACCGCCAAGTTTTTCGGCCCAGAGACCGGGATCGGCCTTGACCGAGAAGTCGACCGGCGCCTCAACGCGATGCGCGTCGAGGATCTGTCCGGCCTTCTCGTTGCCGTACGTGGTCTTCAGCCGATCGGAAAACCACTTTGGCGCTTCGTCGGTGGCGGCAAGGGCGGCAGGCAATTCCGTTTCCTTGGCACGTGCCAGTGTGCGCAGCACGCCATTGACGAGGCCGGAGAAGCGCACCGTGCGCGGATCGGACTTGGCATGGGTCACCGCAATGTCGACGGCGGCGCTGTCGGGAATATCGAGGAACAGGATCTGTGCCGCCGCCACATGCAATATGTGCGACAAAGCGGTGGCGTTGGGCGGCAGCGGCTTTTCCAGGCGCCGCGCCAGCAGCCCCGATATGGTCATGCGGTAGCGCAGCGCGGTGACCAGGATGGCGCGGACCAGGCCGCGATCGCGCAAGTCGAGCGCCTTGTACTGCGGGTGGCCGTTTTCGTGATCGGTCAGCCCATCAAGCGGGGTCCTGGCATCGATGACGGCGGCAAGCAGGCGCGCCGCCGCCTTGCGTGCGGCGAGACCGGCAACGAAGTCGCCGCCGTCCCTGTGTTCCTGATCACCTGAAACCGTGCGTCGTGGTCCTCTGTCCGCCACGCTCACGACCACCGGCCCTTGGGCCCGGTCGGATTGCGACCCCATGGGTTGGATTTGGGCTTGGCGGGCTCCGCCGGCTGCTCGGGCTGCGCTGCCTCGCCCCACGGGCCGGATGGCCGCGGTTGATCTGCCTGCCGTGGCGTCGACGCCTGGCGCGGGGCGGCCTGGGCTTCGCCTTGCATCTGCTGCGCCATCGCCTGCAAGGCTGCGATGCGGTTCTCAGTGGCGGGGTGGGTGGAGAACAGGCTGTCCATGCGCTCGCCGTGAAGGGGATTGATGATGAAGAGATGCGCGGTCGCGGGATTGCGCTCGGCATCGGGGTTGCGGATGCGTTCGGCGCCGCGGGCGATCTTGTCAAGCGCCGATGCCAGCCAGAGCGGGTGTCCACAGATTTCAGCGCCACGCCGGTCGGCCTCGTATTCGCGGGTGCGGCTGACCGCCATCTGCACGACCATCGCGGCAAAGGGCGCTACGATCATCGCCGCCAGCACGCCGACAAAGCCGAACGGATTGTTGTCGCGATTGCCACTGAAAAAGAAGGCGAAATTGCCGAGCATCGAGATGGCACCGGCAAAGGTGGCGACGATCGTCATGGTGAGCGTGTCGCGGTGCTGCACATGGGCGAGCTCGTGCGCCATGACGGCTGCGACCTCTTCAGGCGTCAGCGCCTGCAACAGGCCGGTGGAGGCAGCAACCGCCGCGTTCTGCGGGTTGCGGCCGGTGGCAAAGGCGTTCGGCTGCGGGTTGTCGATCAGATAGGTCTTCGGCATCGGCAGGCCGGCCTGTTTGGCCATTGCCTGGACGATGGCGTAATATTCGGGCGCGTTCCTTTCGTCGACCTCGACGGCACGGTTCATCGACAGCACCATCTTGTCGGCATTCCAGTAGCTGAACAGATTGGTGCCGGCCGCGAACAGGAAGGCGATCATCATGCCGCCGGTGCCGCCGATCAAAAAGCCGACGCCCATGAACAGCGCCGTCATCGCGGCAAGAAGCATGGCGGTGCGGATGGTGTTCATCGTCTGCTCCTGTCGAAATGGCACCGAAAAGGGGTCGATCGTCGTGCGTTCATGGCTATATGATGGGAAACGCCAGTTCCTGTTTCAATTGACTGGGCTCAATCTGCCGAGATTATCGCATGACCGACGAAATCAGTAAAACAGGCGCCGCTTCTGCCGAAGCGGCATCGCAGAGAGAGCTAACGCCGGCCGCACGCCGTGCGTTGGCCGAGGCCGCAGCGCGGCGGGAAGAGTACCGCGAAAAGGAGGCCGCGCTGCCGAAGGAGATCGGCGGCCGCGGCGGCAAGGAGCCAGGGCGCTACGGCGACTGGGAGGTAAAGGGCCTCACCAGCGATTTCTAGATGCCGCCTAGGCGGCGTTGCGCTGCGGCTCGAGCGCGATCCAGCCACGCTCGTCGACGGTGATGCCGACCATGTCGTAGCCTGCGATCGCGGCATGTTGCGTTGGCAAGGGGTGCTTGTGCGTGGCGCTGATGACCATGACCGCGGCGCCCGCCGCTTCGGCTGCCGCGATGCCAGCTGGAGCATCCTCGAAGACGAGGCAATCGCGCGCGTCGAAGCCGAGCCGTTCCGCGCCAAGCCGGAAGCAATCGGGCGCCGGCTTGCCGCGGGAGACATCTTCCGCCGCGACGATGATGGCCGGGACGGGGATGCCGGCGGCCTTCATGCGCAACAGCGCCAGCTCACGTGGGGCGGAGGTGACGATTGCCCAGCGTTCGGGCGGCAGCGAATCGAGGAATGCCACGGCGCCTGAGATCTGGATAATGCCATCGAGATCGGCCGCCTCGGCCTTCAGCAGCAGATCAGCCTCGTATGCCGGGTCGACGCCCGGCAGTGCCAGGCCGGTGATGGTCTCGATCGCGCGCACGCCATGGATCGTCGGCAGGAAGGCGGCGACGTCGAGCCCCTGGCGGAGAGCCCAATTGCTCCACACCCGTTCCGCCGAGGCGATGGAATTGATGAGCGTGCCGTCCATGTCGAAGAGGAAGGCCGCGAATTTTCTGCCTGAATACATGATTTTCCTTGAGTCCGGGGAGGCGCTTGGTCGGGTGACCGAACCTAACGTCTCGACTGCGGCAGGGGAAGACACGGGGGCGTGCTTTTCGATCGGCCCAGGGAACCACGATATCCTCCGGGCGTTTGGGAAGGACTGCTTCTCACAACAACGATCGAAGGGGGACCAACGGTGCTGATCCGGCTCGGCTACGAAATCGCCATCGAATGCGTAGCCGCCACGCCGGTGATTTCAGTGCTCGAGATCCATCGGGACAGGCAGGGCGACATCAAGCGGCAGACGCGGGTGCTGACCTCGCCCGCGGTGCCGACAAGACTGTACCACGATCTGCATGGCAATGCCTGCCGGCGCTTCACAGCGCCCGCCGGTGGTTTTCGCATCCTGTACGACGCGGTCGTAGAGGACAGCGGCGAGACGGACGAGGTAAACACCCTGGCCAGGGAAGTGCCGGTGGCGGATCTGCCCGACGAAGTTCTCGGTTATCTCCTCGGCAGCCGCTATTGCGAGACGGATCATCTGAGCAGCCTAGCCTGGCAGCTCTTCGGTGACATCCCGTCCGGCTGGGCGCGCGTGCAGGCGATCGTCGACTATGTCCACAACCGGCTGTCGTTCGGCTATGGCTATGCGCGCTCGACCCGCACCGCGGCTCAGGCGCATGAGGAGCGCGTCGGGGTTTGCCGCGACTTCGCCCATCTGGCGATCACGCTTTGCCGCTGCATGAATATTCCGGCACGCTATGTGAACGGCTATCTCGGCGATATCGGCGTGCCAGCCGATCCGGCGCCGATGGACTTCTCGGCGTGGCTGGAAGTGTTCCTCGACGGCAAATGGTACACGTTCGATCCTCGCCACAACACGCCCAGAATCGGCCGTATCGTCATCGCCCGCGGCCGCGACGCCACCGACGTGCCGCTGCTGCACAGTTTCGGCCCCCACCGGCTCAGCCTGTTCAAGGTGTGGACCTATGAACAGGAAGGCAATCTGTTCAACCCGCCCTACCACGGCATCGACAGGACCGTCAGCGCACAGATGCTGGCGTAGTCGCGATGCCTGCCGATGCGACAGGTGGCAGCGAGGTTCTTTCCAGGCACAATTTTCGGGACACATGGTCCGCTTCGGCACAGTGAGCTTGTGCCGCAACAGGACGCCGTCGATGGCGTCGCGATGCCTTGGGCCAGATCATGGTAAGCGGCCGGTAAACGCGAGCGCCACGGCGCGTTCCCGTTTACCAACCGTTCACCTTTGTGGGTTCCAAAACTTAACAAAAACAACGACTTGCTGTTGGAAGGCGAGCTCTCCGCCAGGCCAAGGCGTCATCCGGCGGGAATCCTGCATTGCCCTTTCCGCGGCGACGAGGCCGAGGCGAGTGGAGGCTGTAGGATGCGGAATTACGGGGGTCTTGTTCACGCGGTCGGCGGCTTCGCCAGGGATCGCGGTGGAAATTTCGCGGTCCTGTTCGGCCTTAGCGCCTCGGTCTTGGCGCTGGCAGCGGGCTTCTCGGTCAACGTATCGCAGCTCTACAATGCCAGATCGAGCCTCCAGAGCGTGGTCGACGCCGCGGTCACGTCAACGGCACGCGACCTGACGACCGGCGCCACCAACGAAGCCGATGCCGACACATCGGTGCAGGCCTTTCTCGACGCCAACAGCCAAGCAGGCATTCTGCAGGCCGACCAGATCGTGCTCGACAGGTTGATCGTCGACAGGACTGCCAAGACGGTTCAGGCCGACGCCCATATCGATGTCGCGCTGTACTTTCCGATTTTCGGCACGGGCGACATGAAACGCGTCACCGCTTCCACAACGGCGCTCTATTCGGACAAGACCGTCGAAGTGGCGATGATGCTGGACATAACGGGATCGATGGCCAAGCGCGGCAAGGTCGACAAGATCGGCGATCTGAAAGCTGCTGCAAAAAATGCTGTTCTGACGATGCTGCAGAAGCAGGATCCGCAGAACCCCCGCATCCGCGTCGCGATTGTGCCTTATGCATCTGGCGTCAACGCCGGCAAGCTGGCGGAAAACATCTATGCCGAGAAGCAAGGCAGCTCTGAGCTCCCACCCGTCGCCGGCAGTCCGCTTCTCGTCGCCAAGACAGGCAAAAATCTGCTGCCGTCCTTCAGCGACTACATCTCCATTGTCGGCGCGGCGATGCCACGCCCCGACAATTGCGCCACCGAGCGCAAGGACAAGAACGGCAACGCGGATATGAGCGCCGACGGCCCAGACACTGTTCGCACCGACAGGAACGGCAAGAAATACTATGCCCTGGTCAACCGGGACGATCATCTCGGCGGAGGTATGAACAGGTGCCCTGGTGCGGAGGTGATCCCGCTGACCGCCGACTCCGATGCATTGCTTGAATCGATCGAGGACTTCCAGGCCGATGGCTACACGGCCGGCGCGATCGCCATTCAGTGGACCTATTATATGCTGTCGCCGCAATGGCGCACTGCAATCAGGAACGCCGGTCTCGGCAAAGGCGCCTCGGATGCCGATCCGAAGAAGATCGCCAAGGTCGCGATCCTGATGACCGATGGCCAGTTCAATACCGCCTTCGCCGGGGCTGGGGACAGGTACAACAGCCAGGGCAACCTTGCGCGCGGCAACGCCGAAACGCTGTGCGAAAACATGAAAAATGATGGCATCGAGATTTTCACCATCGGCTTCGATCTGGACGACAAGGACATGTCGGCAACCGAGCGGGACCAGGCAAAGGCGGTGCTGAAGGACTGTTCGTCGAAGGACACCTCCGCCGCCAAGAGGCATTTCTTCGACGTGTCCACCGGAGCCGAATTGGACGACGCCTTTCAGGAGATCATTCGCAACACCGAAAAGGTCGCATTGACCCAGTAGTCCGCAAACGGAAAAGGCCGCCGCTTCTTTCGAAGCCGGCGGCCTTCCGTGTTTCCGTCCGTGGCGCGGCCTTGGCGGCGACCTATCGGGTCACCCGCCGCGCATTTCGCGCCTTAACGGGAAGACTGCTTCCCGAAAGTGCAATCCGCTGAGGCCACGTTCTGGAAAACGAAATCACTCGACATCGGATCACCTCCTTTCGATTTGTTGAGCACATACTGATGATGGGGTGCATTGCAGCAAAAGACAAGGTGCAGGTCTGAAATTAGCCAACGGGGGGCTTGGTGCGAGCCGCTTGCGATTGCCAGGCCGGCCGGGCAAACTTCTGCCTGGGGCCAGCATTCGGAGGAGTCGCATGGAGGCAGCCGAAAAGGCCGCTCGCATCGTTCGAACGGTGATCGAAACATTGAAACCGGGGTTTGCCGTCAGGCTATGGACCGGGGAGCGGATCGGCCCCGCCACGGGTCCGGTGCTCACCATCAATGACCAGGACATCGTCTGGCAGATCGTGAAGCGGCCGTCCCTGTCGACGCTGATCGAGATGTGGATTTCCAAGACGATCAACATCGAAGACGGGACGATTTTCGACTTTTATGCCCTGCCGTCGCAAGGCAAGCTCAGAACCAAGCTCAAATCGCTGCCGAAAATGGCGATCCTGCGCGACCTGCCTTCCGTGCTGTTGGCACGCAAGCAGATGACGGCGCGGACCGATCTGTCGGGGCGCAATCCCTATGTCAGCGGTTCGAGCCAGGAAGCGATCCAGCATCACTATGACATTTCGAACGCTTTCTACCGGCTCTTCCTCGACGAGCGCATGGTCTACAGCTGCGGCTACTTCAAGGATTTCGCCAATGGCATCGATCAAGCACAGATCGACAAGCTCGACCATATCTGTCGCAAGCTCCGGCTGAAGCCTGGCGAACGACTGCTCGACATCGGCTGTGGCTGGGGAGCGATGCTCATCCATGCCGCGAAGAACTATGGTGTTGTCGGCCACGGTGTCTCGCTGTCGCAGGCGCAGACCGATCTTGCCCGCGAACGCATCCGCGCCGAAGGGCTGGAGGACCGCATCACCATCGAGATCAAATCCTATGCCGAACTCACCGGCTCGTTCGACAAGATCTCGTCGATCGGCATGTTCGAACATCTTGGGCTCGCCAACCACGCCACCTATTTCAAGACCATTCATCGCCTGCTGAAGCCGGGCGGCATCTATCTGCACCACGCCATCACCCGGCGCAGCAAGGGCGACATGAAGAAGACCCTGCGCAAGGGGCCGGAGTACAAGGCGCTGCTCAAATACATCTTCCCCGGCGGCGAACTCGACACGATCGGAATGACAACAGGCAATCTCGAGGCGCATGGTTTTCTCGTCTACGATGTCGAGAACCTGCGCGAGCACTATGCCCGCACCTGCAGACTGTGGGCGGAGCGGCTGCACGAAAGGTTCGACGAGGCAATCGCCGAGGTGGGCGAAGCCAAGGCACGGCTATGGTTGCTTTACCTGACGGGCTGTTCGATCACCTTCGAACGCGCCTCGGCGCAGATTTTCCAGACCGTCGTGACCAAGCGCGCGCGTGGTCCAAGCGGCCTGCCGCCGACGCGGGCGGATCTGTATCGATAGCTTACAGGAAGCGCATCGCGTCGCCGGTTTCGACGCGCGCCGGCCGGTCGACCGTGCAATAGACGCCGAGATTGTGGGCGTTATGGCGAACCAGATTGCGCAGGATCGCCGGATCATGGTCGAAGCCATCCTGGGCGATGATGGTGAAACCGCAGCGGCGGCAGGGTTCGGAGATGGTCAGCAACAGGTCGCCGATGGCAAGCTTGCGGCCGATCCATTCCGTCTCCGGAAACGACCCTTCGAGTGCCGCCATGTCGACGACGATGTTGGGACGAAAACGGCGCGGATCGGGGGTGCCTTCCGGATGCAATGCCTTCAGGCGCGCCAGCGAAGCCGTGGTCAACAGATGGATCGGCGCCTTGCGATAACGCTCCGCCGTCAGCGGGCCGGAATAGTCAGGCGCGGCATTCTCGCGACGAAACGGCCGGATCGAGGCCTCGAAGCCGAGATAGGCCGATACCGCGCGGTCGCTCTCGATACTTGGCGCAGCCAGCCAGTTGCCCTCGGGAACGGCAATCTCGAGTTCCAGGGTCGGCGACAGCCGGGTTCGGATGCGCGGCACCTTGTGCCATTTCGGGTCGCGGTCCGGTCGCGCGATCTCATTGTCGGACGCGTCGACAAGGCCGAACATGCGGTCGCCCTTAATGCTCTCGATGTCGACCGAGATTGTCTCCCGGCGCTCGCCGGCAAGCGAACTCGCCGGATAGCGCCAAAGCTCACTGACAGTGCCAAGCGCTGCCTGCATCAGCTCTTCTTGTTTTGCCGGTTGGCGACCAAATCATCGACGACGGCCGGATCGGCGAGCGTCGAAGTATCGCCGAGCGCTGAAAAATCGTCCTCGGCAATCTTGCGCAGGATGCGGCGCATGATCTTGCCGGAACGCGTCTTCGGCAGGCCGGGCGCGAACTGGAGCTTGTCGGGCGAAGCGATGGCGCCGATCTCCTTGCGGACATGGGCGACCAGCTCCTTGCGCAGCTCCTCGCTCGGCTGCTCGCCGGCCATCAGCGTGACGTAGCAGTAGATGCCCTGTCCCTTGATGTCGTGCGGATAGCCGACGACGGCGGCTTCCGAAACCTTGTCGTGGCTGACCAGTGCGGATTCGACCTCGGCCGTGCCCATGCGATGGCCGGAGACGTTGATGACGTCGTCGACGCGGCCGGTGATCCAGTAATAGCCGTCGGCGTCACGGCGGCAGCCGTCACCGGTGAAATACTTGCCCTTGTAGGTCGAAAAATAGGTCTGCACGAAGCGGTCGTGGTCGCCATAGACGGTGCGCATCTGGCCCGGCCAGGAATCGGTGATGCACAGATTGCCGTCGGCCGCACCTTCCAGCACCTTGCCCTCGCCGTCGACCAGCTGCGGCTTGACGCCGAAGAAAGGCCGCGTCGCCGATCCCGCCTTGAGGTCGGTGGCGCCGGGCAGCGGCGTGATCAGGATGCCGCCGGTCTCGGTCTGCCACCAGGTGTCGACGATCGGCACCTTGCCGTTGCCGACGATGTTGAAATACCACTCCCAGGCTTCCGGATTGATCGGTTCGCCGACCGAACCCAGTACGCGCAGCGACTTGCGCGATGTCTTGGCGACATGCGCGTCGCCGGCGCCCATCAGCGCGCGCAGCGCCGTCGGCGCGGTGTAGAAGATGTTGACCTTGTGCTTGTCGATGACTTCCCAGAAGCGCGACTGCGACGGATAATTCGGCACGCCTTCGAACATCAGCGTGGTGGCGCCGTTGGCGAGCGGGCCGTAGACGATGTAGCTGTGGCCGGTGACCCAGCCGACATCGGCGGTGCACCAGTAGATGTCGCCGTCATGGTAATCGAAGACATATTGGTGGGTCATCGAGACGTAGACGAGATAGCCGGCGGTGGTGTGCAGCACGCCCTTCGGCTTGCCGGTCGAACCCGATGTGTAGAGGATGAACAGCGGGTCCTCGGCCTTCATCTTCTCGGGCTTGCATTCGGCTTTCACCGTCGCGACCTCGTCGTGGTACCAGACGTCGCGGCCTGAAACCCAGCCGGTCTTGCCGCCGGTGCGGCGCACGACCACCACCTTTTCGACTTTCGTTCCGGCTTTCGCGGCGATCTCGATCGCCTTGTCGGTGTTTTCCTTCAAAGGGATGGGCTTGCCGCCGCGCAGGCCTTCATCAGCCGTGATGACGAAGGTCGACTTGCAGTCGTCGATGCGGCCGGCCAGCGCATCCGGCGAGAAACCGCCGAAGACGATCGAATGGACGGCGCCGATACGCGTGCAGGCCAGCATCGCATAGGCGGCTTCCGGGATCATCGGCATGTAGATGGTAACGCGATCACCTTTCTTGACGCCGTGTTTCTTCATCACATTGGCGAGCCGGCAGACATGCTCGTAGAGCTCGTTATAGGTGACCTTCTTGTCATCGTAGGGATTGTCGCCTTCCCAGATAATGGCGGTCTGGTTGCCGCGCTTCTTCAGGTGCCGGTCGATGCAGTTGTAGGAAACGTTGGTCAGTCCGTCCTCGAACCATTTGATCGAGACCTTGCCGTCGAAGGAGGTGTTCTTGACCTTGCTGAAGGGCTTGAACCAGTCGATGCGCTTGCCGTGCTTGCCCCAGAATTTGTCCGGGTTCTTGACGCTGTCGGCATACCATTTCAGGTAGGTGTCATTGTCGATCAGCGCGTTTTTCTTCCACGCCGGCTGGACGCGATGGACATGAACCTCGGACATTCCTGACTTTCCTCCCGAACCAATCGCCGGCTTGAAATGCCGGCGGGATCGCGGCGACAGGGCCGCGAATTCGGCGGCATTATTACCAGTTCCGCCGTTACGGCAACATTAGACGTTGGATTCGCGCGGCGGGATGCCGCAGGGGGCTTCCCCGAGGCTGTCAGCACTCGGCCAAGTGCGCTGCTAACTGCATGTTTTCGCATGCTAAAGCCGGTTCAGATGAAGAAAAAATCAATAGACGATTAATCAGCGGCGCGCACAATCAGCCATGGGAGGACAGGCGAATCAACCTGGGGACCGTAATGCGCGACCATGCCGAAATGGACCTGATGCTCAAAGGCTATGGCTTGACCACGGCCAAGATTCTCTATCACTTTCCCGATCACCCGCATCTGCTGCAGAGCTTCATCTGGCAGGACTACGATCTGGCGCCGAAGTTTCCGGTGCTGATCAAGTTCATCGAATTCTGGAAGGCCAAGCTGGACGGGCCGCTGCATTCGATCAGCTACACCCACCAGAAGCTGATCGCGCCGAATGAGTGGCGCAAGGTGGATGGGGAGTTCGTGCTGCACTGAGAGCAGTAGGCAGGCATTTTGTCGACCATTAGTGGTTGGCGCAAACGCCTATCGCGTCGTCATCCACGGGCGAAGCAAGGAGCGAAGCGACGCGGCGCAGACCCGAGGATCCATGCCGGGACTCCGAAGCGTCACAACGGTGCAGAATTCTGCTCCGCTGCACTTTACGGCCAAGGTCGCGGCATGGATCCTCGGGTCTTCGCGACGCCGCTTCGCGGCTGCTCCGCCCGTGGATGACGAAGTTGAGGGGCTTCGGCTACCCCCAAATGTCTCTATGGCGGCCCCGGAACGTAAGACTGTGACTTAATCAAACAGCCGGCGGGTTCAGCCGGGCAAAGCCTTCCTGCCGCCGATACGGGAAGTACGGGTAGGGCGCGGTGACTTCGCTTGCGGCGTCGAGTTTCCCGATCTGCTCCGGCGTCAAGGTCCAGCCGACGGCGCCGAGGTTCTGGCGAAGCTGTTCCTCGTTGCGGGCGCCAATGATGACCGACGACACGGTCGGGCGCTGCAGGAGCCAGTTGATGGCGATCTGCGGCACGGTCTTGCCGGTTTCCTGCGCCACCGCATCGAGCGCATCCATCACCCGATAGAGATGCTCGTCCTCGACCGGCGGTCCGAAGCTTGCCGTGTCGTGCAGCCGGCTCTTTTCCGGCAAGGGCTGGCCACGGCGGATCTTGCCGGTCAGGCGGCCCCAGCCAAGCGGGCTCCACACGAGCGCGCCAACGCCCTGGTCGAGGCCGAGCGGCATCAGCTCCCATTCGTAGTCGCGGCCGACCAGCGAGTAGTAGACCTGGTGCGCGACATAGCGCGGATAACCGTGCTTGTCGGCTTGCGCCAGCGACTTCATCACTTGCCAGCCGGAGAAATTGGAGACGCCGACATAGCGCAGTTTGCCGGCGCGCACGAGTTCGTCCAGCGTCGACAAGACCTCCTCGATCGGCGTCCCGGCATCGAAAGCGTGCAGTTGCAACAGGTCGATATAGTCAGTGCCGAGGCGCTTCAGCGCGGCGTCCACCGACTTGATCAACCGCGACCGGGAAGAGCCATAGTCAGCCGGTCCGTCGCCCATCGGCAGCGCGGTCTTGGTCGATATCAGGACGGCATCGCGGCGGCCTTTTATGGCTTCGCCAAGCACCTCTTCCGAGGCGCCGTTCGAATAGACGTCGGCGGTGTCGAACAAATTGACGCCGGCCTCCAGGCAAATGTCGATCAGCCGCCGCGCTTCCCTGGCGTCGCTGTTGCCCCAGGCGCCGAACAGCGGGCCGGAGCCGCCAAAGGTTCCCGCGCCGAATGAGAGTGCGGGCACTTTCAGGCCCGATGCACCGAGACGTCGGTAGTCCATCTTTTTACTCCTGTGGAATGAAGGGTGTGGGAAGCGGGTTTGCAGAGGACGGTCACGACCGGATGGAGGCAGGCTCGCCGAGCGTGGCGGTGCGATCGAGACGCAGCGCCAGCCCCGCCACACCGAGTGCCGCGAGCGGCAGCAGGGCGGCGACCCAGGTAAGGGAGCCCAGGCCAAGGCCATGGGCAATCACCGCACCACCAAGCCAGGCGCCTGCCGCATTGCCGAGATTGAAGGCGGCGATGTTGAAGGACGAGGCGAGGCTCTGGCCGGCACCTTGCGCCTTGTCCAGCACCCACATCTGCAGCGGCGCCACTGTGGCGAAGGCGGCGGCACCGAGCAGGCCGACATAGATGACGGCCATGACCTGGCTGTGGATGGCGAAGCTCATGGTGGCGAGCACCAGGGCCAGCACCACGAGACTGCCCAGCACGGCCGGCACCAGCCAGCGGTCGGCGACCTTGCCGCCAAGCAAATTGCCGGCGATGAGACCGCCGCCGAAGACGAGCAGGATCGGCGACACGGCCGCTTCCTTGAAGCCGCTGATCTCGGTCAGCAGTGGTGCGATATAGGTGAAGACGGCGAAGACGCCGGCATAGCCGAGCACCGTGGTGGCGAGGCCGAGCAGGACGGGCGTGCGGCGCAGCACGGCGAGATCGGCGCGCAGATCGCTCTTTTCGGGCGCCGTCCGGCTGCGTGGCACCAGAGCCAGGATGACGGCGAAGGCCGCCACGCCGACCAATGTCACCGCCCAGAAGGTCGCTCGCCAGCCGAAGGCCTGGCCGAGCCAGGTGCCGAAGGGCACGCCGAGGATGTTGGCGATGGTCAGACCGGTGAACATCAGCGCGATCGCCGAGGCTTGTCTGTTGGGTGCGACCAGCCCGGTGGCGACGACAGAGCCGACGCCAAAGAATGTGCCGTGGGCGAAGGCGGTGATAATGCGGGCGCCCATCAGCGTCCAGTAATCGGGGGCCAGCGCACAGGCGAGATTGCCAAGCGTGAAGATCGCCATCAGTGCCAGAAGCACGGTCTTGCGTGGCCAGTTGCCGGTGGCGATGGTCAGCAGGGGCGCGCCGATGACGACGCCGAGCGCATAGCCCGAAATGAGCTGGCCGGCGGCCGTGATCGAAACGCCGAGATCCTTGCTGACATCGAGCAGCAGACCCATGATGACGAATTCGGTGACGCCGATGCCGAAGGCACCGGCGGCAAGCGCGTAAAGAGCAAGAGGCATGGCGGTTTCCACTTCGATGGCGAAGAGCGCCGTCCCGCGCCCCGACCCCTGAGATCGTGCTTCCCTGCATTGTGAACCAGACTTGCCTTGGGCACATTTTCTGTGAAATAGATTCACAAATGGCCAGGCCCGATATCAATCGCTCCGGCGAGATCGAAGTGTTCGTGCGCGTCGTCGAGGAAGGCAGTTTTTCCTCCGCGGCACGCGCGTTGCGCATGACACCGTCGGCGGTGAGCAAGCTGATCGCGCGGCTGGAGGCCCGGCTTGGCGCGCGGCTGGTCAGCCGCTCGACGCGAAAGCTGCAACTGACGCCGGAAGGTACCGCGTTCTACGAGAGCGGCCTGCGCATCCTCGCCGACATGGCGGCGGCCGAGCAGGAGGCGGCGGCGGGTGCTTCACCGCGCGGACGGTTGCGCGTCAACAGCTACGTGCCCTTCGGGGTACACCGGCTGATCCCGCTTCTGCCACGCTTCCTCGAACGCTACCCCGAGATTTCGGTCGATCTGGTGCTGACCGACAGCGTCATCGACCTGATGGCGGAACGCGCCGATGTCGCTATCCGTGCCGGGCCGCTGAGTGAGTCACGGCTGGTGGCGCGCAAGCTGGGGCAAAGCCCTGTGGTGGTCGTTGCAGCACCTTCCTACCTCGAAACGCAGGGCACGCCGCTGACGCCAGCCGATCTCGACAGGCATAACCGCATGGGCTTCGGGTTCGTCAGGCATCTCGATGGCTGGCCGTTCCTCGACGCGGACGGCCGCGCCATCATGGTTCCCATCACCGGCAACACGCTGGTCAGCGATGGTGAGGCGATGCGGCTGATGGCGCTGGCGGGCGCAGGCATCGCCCGGCTGGCGCGCTGGCATGTGGCGGAAGACATGGCGGCCGGCCGGCTGGTGTCGCTGCTGGAGGCATTCAATCCGGGCGACGAGGAGCCGACCCACGCCGTCTATGTCGGCCAGGGCCGGCATCTGCCGGCGCGGGTGCGTGCCTTTCTCGATTTTCTCGGAGAGAGCGTCCGGCTGAGCTGACATCTCCGGAGCCACGGCTCCCGGGATGTCAGCGTGGGCTGTATTTATGCTTTCGGCGTGAACGGCGCCGGGCGGCGGCCCACTGCCTGGCGCTCCAGCATCCAGCCGGGATATTCGGACGGCAGGGCGCTGACCTCGTCGAGACGAAGCAGATCGTCGGTGTCGAGCTTCACTTCAGTCGCGGCAAGGTTCTGCTCCAGCTGCTCCATGCGGCTGGCGCCGATGATGACGCTCATCACGAAGGGCTTGGCCAGGACATAGCCGAGCGCCACCGTGGCGACGCTGACATCATGCTTTTTGGCGATTTCGCGCATGACGGCCACCGCGGCCCAGGCGCGGTCTTCGTTGACCGGCGGGAAGTTGAAGGACGCGCGGCGGCCTTCGCCATTGCCGGGCGCGCCGGGGCCGTACTTGCCGGAGAGCAGGCCACCGGCCATCGGCGACCACACCATCAGGCCGAGCTTCTCTTCGTTGAGCAGCGGCACGATCTCGCGCTCGAGGTCGCGGCCGGCGATCGAATAATAGGACTGGACGGTCTCGAAACGGGCAAAGCCCTTGCGCTCGGCGATGCCGAGCGCCTTGGCGATGCGCCATGCCGCCCAGTTGGAGACGCCGACATAGCGAACCTTGCCGCTGGCAACGAGATCGTCGAGCGCCCGCAGCGTTTCGTCGATCGGCGTCACGGTGTCGGTGCCGTGCAGCTGGTAAAGATCGATATGGTCGAGCTGCAGCCGCTCTAAGCTGGCATCGACCGAGTCCATGATGTGGCCGCGTGACGAGCCGCGCTGGTTGGGGCCTTCGCCCATGGCGCCATGCGCCTTGGTGGCGATGACCACGTTCTGCCTGTTCACACCGAGATCCCTGAGCGACTGGCCGAGCAGCCGTTCGGATTCGCCAAAGGAGTAGACGTCGGCCGTATCGAAGAAATTCACGCCGGCGGCGAGCGAATGGGCAACGATCTCGTTGACACCCTTCTGGTCGAGGCTGGCGATCAGGCCCCATTGGGCATTCTGACCGGCGGCGCCGAAGGTCATGGTGCCGAGGCACAGTTCGGAGACGAACATCCCCGTATTTCCAAGCTGGTTGTAGCGCATGGTGGCGGCTCCAGAGAATTTGTGATGACGCAAAGCAAATAGGAACGGTACGTTTCGTTTCCAATTGCTGGCTCAACGAGCCCGCCGAGTTGGCCTATAACCCCTCACCGCATCTAATGCCGCCATCAGAAAAGCGCCCGCTGCATTCACCGAACGAGGTTCGCATGAGTATGCGGATTATAAGTCTATAACTCGGATCTTCGTCTTCGGGCGGCGATTGACCTCCTCGACGAAGTCGTCATCCCACACGGGACCTGAGAGAAGATATTCCGCAAGCGAAGGTGTTGCGCCGACCAGTCGGTCGTAGTCCTCGGGGGAGAGTACGACAGCAGTTGGCTTTCCGCGCACCGTGATGGTTTGTGGCCCTTGTTCCCGCGCCTGCCGTACGAGTTTCGCCAGATTGTTCTTCGCGTCCTTAAGATGCCAGTTCAAGGGCACTACTCGCTAGATGGCTTCGCTAGTCATATACCAGATGCCGTTGAAGCATGGCAGGGTTTCCGCTCGAACAGATGTGTTCGCTAGTTCCTCGACATGGGTTGGAAGCTATTGGCAGCGAGAATCTATAGCCTCTTTCGGCGGCAGATCGCAAACCTCGGGGATTGGCCTAAACATCTCTCTCGTCGTCATCCACGGGCGGAGCAAGGAGCGCAGCGACGCAGCGCAGACCCGAGGATCCATGCCGCGACATCTGCCGAAGAATGCAGCGGAACAGAATTCTGCACCGCTGCATTTTCCTTGTCGTCACGGCATGGATCCTAGGGTCTGCGCTCCGCTTCGCGTCGCTCCGCCCTAGGATGACGAAGGTGTGGTGGCCTGCAGCCAATCGAATATGTTGGAATTTAGCGACTAGAGACCGGTCTGTGCATCGGAACTATCGGCTGCCGAAGATCGCCGAACCGACGCGGACGCTGGTGGCGCCGAAGGCGATCGCGGTCTCATAATCGCCGGACATGCCCATCGAAAGTTTGGCGACGTTGGCTTCCTTGCCGAGCTTTTCCAACAGCGCGAAGTGCGGGCCGGGATTCTCGTCGGCCGGCGGGATGCACATCAGGCCCTCGATGGCGAGGCCATGGACGTCGCGGCAGCGGGTGACGAAAGCCACGGCCTCGCGCGGCTCGATGCCGGCCTTCTGCGGCTCGGAGCCGGTGTTGACCTGGACATAGAGTTTTGGCGCGCGGCCCTGTTTGGCGATCTCCTTGGCCAGTTCGGCGGCGATCTTCTCGCGATCGATCGTCTCGATGACGTCGAACAGCGCCACAGCCTCCTTGGCCTTGTTGGATTGCAGCGGGCCGATCAGATGCAGTTCGATGCCAGGAAAAGCGTCCTTCAGATCAGGCCATTTGCCTTGCGCCTCCTGCACACGGTTCTCGCCGAAGACGCGCTGGCCGGCTTCGATGACCGGGCCGATGTCGGCAGCGTCAAAGGTCTTGGAGACCGCGACCAGCGTCACGGCGCCGGCTTCGCGGCCGGCCTCGCGCTCGGCGGCGTCGATCTTCGCCTTGACCGCGAAAAACTGCTGAACGGCATCGCCCATATGCAAATCCTGCTGTTTTGACCGGCGTTTTTGTCAGACGCGATACCCATATGGTTGACGGGTTTGCCAAACCATGGTGAACACCCGGACCACATTCCCTGAACTGCCGAGCCGTCGCCCGCAGTTCGCGCATGCTTTTAAGTGAAAAACGTCCCATGGCAACCGAACGATACAATCCGCGCGCGTCAGAGCCCAAATGGCAGAAGGCCTGGGACGCCAAGAAGCTGTTCGAAGCGCACAATGACGATCCGCGCCCGAAATACTATGTGCTGGAGATGTTCCCCTATCCGTCGGGGCGCATCCATATCGGTCATACCCGCAATTACACGATGGGCGACGTGGTGGCGCGCTACAAGCGGGCCAAGGGTTTCAACGTGCTGCACCCGATGGGCTGGGACGCCTTCGGCATGCCGGCCGAAAACGCGGCGATGCAGAACAAGGTCCATCCCAAGGAGTGGACCTACCAGAACATCGCCACCATGCGCGAGCAGCTCAAGGTCATGGGGCTGTCGCTGGACTGGGCGCGCGAATTCGCCACCTGTGACGTCGACTATTACCACCGCCAGCAGATGCTGTTCCTCGATTTTGTCGAGAAGGGGCTGGTGACGCGCAAATCCTCCAAGGTCAACTGGGATCCGGAGGACATGACGGTGCTCGCCAACGAGCAGGTCATCGACGGGCGCGGCTGGCGCTCGGGCGCGCTGGTCGAACAGCGCGAGCTGACGCAGTGGTTCTTCAAGATCACCGATTTCGCGCAGGATCTGCTGGATTCGCTCGACGGCCTCGACGAATGGCCGGAAAAAGTGAAGCTGATGCAGCAGAACTGGATCGGCCGCTCGGAAGGCCTGCTGATCCGTTGGCCTCTGGCCGACGCCTCTGGTGGCGAGCATGAGCTGGAAGTCTATACGACAAGGCCCGACACCATCTTCGGCGCTTCCTTCATGGCTGTCGCCGCCGATCATCCGTTGGCCAAGAAGGCCGCTGCGCACAATCCGGCGCTGGCGAAGTTCATTGAGGATATCGGCCATATGGGCACCTCGGTGGCGGCGCTGGAGACAGCTGAGAAGAAGGGTTTCGACACCGGCCTCCGCGTCGTCCATCCGTTTGACGACAACTGGACGCTGCCGGTCTATGTCGCCAATTTCGTTTTGATGGAATACGGCACCGGCGCCATTTTCGGCTGTCCGTCCGGCGACCAGCGCGACCTCGACTTCGCCAACAAATACGGCCTGCCGGTGATTCCGGTGGTGATGCCGGAAGGCGAGAATCCGGCGACGTTCCAGATCATCGACGAAGCCTATGTCGATGACGGCGTGATGATCAATTCGCGCTTTCTCGACGGCATGAAGCCGGATCAGGCTTTCGACGAAGTCACCAAACTGCTGGAGCAGAAGACCATCGGCAACCGGCCGATGGCCGAGCGCAAGGTGAATTTCCGCCTGCGCGACTGGGGCATTTCGCGCCAGCGCTACTGGGGCTGCCCGATCCCGATGATCCATTGCGAGGCTTGCGGCGTGGTGCCGGTGCCGAAGGTGGACCTGCCGGTGAAGCTGCCCGACGATGTCGATTTCGATCGCCCGGGCAATCCGCTCGACCGGCATCCGACATGGCGCCATGTGAAATGTCCGCAATGCGGCAGGGATGCGCGGCGCGAAACCGACACGATGGACACGTTCGTCGATTCGTCGTGGTACTTTGCCCGCTTCACCGCGCCGTGGGCGCATGAACCGACCGATCCCAAGGCGGCCAACGAATGGCTGCCGGTCGACCAGTATATTGGCGGGATCGAGCACGCGATCCTGCATCTGCTCTATTCGCGCTTCTTCACCCGCGCCATGCGCGAGGCCGGCCATGTCGATCTGGCCGAGCCGTTCAAGGGCCTGTTCACGCAAGGCATGGTGGTGCACGAAACCTATCGCGTCGGCTCGGCATCGAATGGCCGCTGGCTGGCGCCCACCGAAGTTCGGCTGGAGGACGTCGACGGCAAGCGCAGCGCCATCGACATCGCCACCGGCGAGGCCGTCACCATCGGCCCGCTGGAAAAGATGTCGAAATCGAAAAAGAACACGGTGAGCCCGGAAGACATCACCGATGGCTACGGCGCCGATACGGCGCGCTGGTTCATGCTGTCCGATTCTCCTCCCGAGCGCGATGTCGAGTGGACCGACGATGGCGCTGCCGGTGCGCATCGCTTCATCCAGCGCATCTGGCGCCTGGTGTCGACGGCGGCCGAAACACTGGCCGGTATCAAGCCCTTAGCGGCCAGCAGCGGCGAGGCCGCGGTGGTTTCCAAGGCCGCGCACAAGATCCTGAAGGCGGTCGGAGAGGATATCGAGAAGCTCGCTTTCAACCGCGCCATCGCCCGCATCTACGAACTGGCCAACGCGCTGACCACGCCGCTCAACGAGGTGGCCGAAGGCAAGGCCGATGCAGCGCTGAAAGGCGCCTGTCGGCAGGCGGTGGAGATTCTCGTGCATCTGATCGCGCCGATCATGCCGCATCTGGCCGAGGAGTGCTGGGCAACGCTTGGCGGCACCGATCTCGTTGCCGAACGGCCCTGGCCGGTCTTCGATCCGGCGCTGGTGGTCGACAACGAAGTCACCTATCCGGTACAGGTCAACGGCAAGAAGCGGGGGGATTTGACAATTGCCCGCGACGCGGACCAAGGTGCGGTCGAAAAAGCGGTATTGGCTCTCGACTTCGTGCAGAAAGCACTTGAAGGTAAGGCTCCGCGCAAGGTGATCATCGTGCCGCAGAGGATCGTCAATGTCGTTGCCTGATCGGGAAAAGACAGAGTTGAACCATTTGCTGCGCCGCATTGCGCTTGCCGGCCTGATAGGTTCGCTCGCGCTTGTCTCGGCCTGCACGGTGCGGCCGCTCTATTCGAGCGCGCCACTGTCGGGTTCGCAGGCCAGTGCCAGTGCCGAACTGGCGTTGATCGGCATCAAGCCGGTCAATACGCGTTACGGCCAACAGGTGCGCAACAATCTGATTTTCGGGTTTGGACGAGGCGCCGGCGAGCCGGCCTCGCCGGTCTATTCGCTCAATCTCGGCGTGACCGAAGCGGTCGAGTCCGCGGCACTCGTGCAGGTCGGAACGGATGAAGACGAACCGACCGCCGGTTCCGTGACGCTGACCGGCAGCTATACGCTGGCCGATGCGAAGACCGGCGTGGTGATCGCATCCGGCAAGCGTTCGATCACCTCGTCCTTCGACAGGCCGCGTCAGGAATTCGCCGCATACCGGGCGCAGATCGACGCCGAGAATCGCGCTGCGCGAGAGTTGGCGGAAGCGCTGCAGCTGTCCATTGCCCAGGACCTTGTCCGGCACGGCAAGACCGGCTAGCGCACCTCATCGCTTCACGGAAACGGTCCGGCGCCCCAGGCATGATGGGGTGATCGCGGGATCATGACCAGATTCTCGAACAGAGCCAGATTCCGAACAGGGATTGTCCGAAGATACCCATCGAGCTGCTGCGGCACGGCGAGTAGATCGCGCCACCGGCGTGGATGCGGCGAGACGACGATCGTGCCGTGTCGCTCGCAGATTACCACGAAGATTTTGGTGCCCAGGATGGTCGGCGATCCATCCGGGAAGCAACTGTTAACCACTCGCTCCCTATTGCTCGGCAGACATTTCAGAGTGAGTCTTGAGAATGGAAGCCAAGCGTTTTTCCCGGGTCAATTTATCGACGGCCGCATCGCCTGATGATCCCGAGGGGAAGCGCTCCGAGAGCATCGGCGACAGGGGTGGTCAGCGAGGTTCTTCTGCGGCAGGCGACCTTGATCGTCCGGCTCGCAAGGAGCCGGGCGGCCGGCAGCCCGCCACACGCCAGGCCGGCTATTCAGCGCCGGTGGTCGATCTCGGTGGCAACAAGCGGCCCTATATGGAGCCGCGGGGCGGCTCGGACGACACGCTTTCGAAAATCGGCGATATCGAGAGCCCTGCCTGGCAGGAATATTTCTTCCTTGCACCCAACGTGCGTTTTACACGCACGCCGGACTATGAGGCCAGGAAGCATCGTCCGCAGCACGAGCGTGTTGTCGAACACGCCGCGACGCGCCCAGCAGAGCAAGCCGTTGCGCAATCCATGATCAAAGGGGCGTCCTCCGCGCCTTCGCTCCTGGCATTGCCGGCTTCGGTGAAAAGCCCTGCTTCCCAGCCGCTGGCCGGCCACGCCACGCAAGGGCCACTGCCGCCGGCTGCTGCTTTTGTTGCCGCGGGGCGCGCCAGGGAGAAGGTGCCAGCCGTTGCGCCGATGCCGCCGAGGACGGCCGCGACGGGGCAGGCATCCGCGCGTGCGTCCGTTGCTCCGGGCGGCCCGATCAAAACGACCACTTCCGAAAGGCTGCGCTGGCCGTATCTTTCGGATCATGCCTTCTTCGAGGCCATGGCCCCCTATCTGGTCGACGTTTCGTCGCCGGCCCGGCAGACCGGTCCAGCGTCGCCTGCATCGCTCGCCGTGGCGCCAGTCACCACTACGCCGATCGATATTCGCCCAGGGACCGATGCCACCGCATTGTTTCGTGTCATCGACTGCCTTCCGGGCCAGGCCTTGAAGCCGTTGCCGGATGTTTGGCCGGCCAATTCGAACCAGGCCGTCGCCCAACCCGGCGTGCCGGCGAGCGATGCGCCGTCGCCGGTCCAGCCTGTCGCAATCCCAGCCGCCAAAAGCGACGCCGTTTCCGCGTCGGCCGCGCCAAGTGTGAACGTCCCTGCCAGGGCCGTTGCCGCCCGCTCTGCGCGCTTGCCTGGGGCTGGAAAGGTCGTGCTGTCGAGCGCGGGCGATCCCTATGAGCTTCCCTCGGAAGAGCTGTTGCAGCAGCCACCGGAGGGACAAGGCTTCTACATGTCGCAGGAGCGGCTCGAGCAGAACGCCGATCTGCTGGAAAGCGTGCTCGAGGACTTCGGCGTGCGTGGCGAGATCATTCATGTTCGCCCAGGCCCGGTGGTCACGCTTTATGAGTTCGAGCCGGCGCCGGGCGTCAAATCTTCTCGCGTCATCGGGCTTGCCGACGATATCGCCCGCTCAATGTCGGCGATTTCGGCGCGCGTCGCCGTCGTGCCTGGCCGCAACGTCATCGGCATCGAGCTCCCGAACGAGACGCGCGAACCGTCTATTTCCGGGAGCTGATCGAATCGGAAGGCTTCCGCAAGACCAGTTGCAAGCTGGCGCTTTGTCTCGGCAAGACGATCGGCGGCGAGCCCGTCATCGCCGAGCTGGCGAAGATGCCGCATTTGCTCGTTGCCGGAACCACCGGTTCAGGCAAGTCGGTGGCCATCAACACCATGATCCTGTCGTTGCTCTACCGGCTGAAGCCGGAAGAATGCCGGCTGATCATGGTCGATCCCAAGATGCTCGAACTTTCCGTCTATGACGGCATCCCGCATCTTTTGACGCCTGTCGTCACGGATCCCAAGAAAGCCGTCACGGCGCTCAAATGGGCGGTGCGCGAAATGGAGGACCGGTATCGCAAGATGGCGCGGCTCGGTGTGCGCAACATCGACGGCTACAACGAGCGTGCCGCTCAAGCCCGCGACAAGGGCGAAACCGTCGTCATGACCGTGCAGACCGGCTTCGAAAAGGGCACCGGCGAACCGCTTTTCGAACAGCAGGAAATCGACCTCGCGCCGATGCCCTACATCGTCGTCATCGTCGACGAGATGGCCGACCTGATGATGGTCGCCGGCAAGGAGATCGAAGGCGCGATCCAGCGACTGGCGCAGATGGCGCGCGCTGCCGGCATTCACCTGATCATGGCAACGCAGCGCCCCTCGGTCGACGTCATCACCGGCACGATCAAGGCCAACTTCCCGACCCGGATTTCCTTCCAGGTGACATCGAAGATCGACAGCCGCACCATCCTGGGCGAGCAGGGCGCCGAACAATTGCTTGGCCAGGGCGACATGCTGCACATGATGGGCGGCGGGCGCATTTCGCGCGTGCATGGGCCGTTTGTTTCCGACGCCGAGGTCGAGCATGTGGTCGCGCATCTCAAGGCGCAAGGGCGCCCTGAATATCTGGAAACCGTGACGGCCGACGAGGACGAGGAAGAAATCGAAGAAGACCAGGGCGCGGTCTTCGACAAGGGATCCGTCGCAGCCGAAGACAGTGATGCGATCTACGACGAGGCGGTGAAGGTGGTGGTGCGCGACAAGAAGTGCTCGACGTCCTACATCCAGCGCCGCCTCGGCATCGGCTACAACCGCGCCGCGTCCCTGGTCGAGCGTATGGAAAAGGAAGGCCTGGTCGGCGCACCCAACCATGTCGGCAAACGCGAAATCATCATGGGCCGGCGCCAGCCGGCAAGCGCGCCCGAGGACGATGGCACGGACTGATCGGCAGCCCGCTTGAAGCGCACATCAAAAAGGCCGGTTGCCCGGCCTTTTTGATTACAAGCGATTGGTCTCAGCCGATCGCCATTCTCAGCCGATCGATTGGCCGGTCTTTGCCCAGTCGGCGAGGAACTGTTCCAGGCCCTTGTCGGTCAGCGGGTGCTTGACCAGCGCCTTCAGTGTCGCCGGCGGCGCGGTCACGACATCGGCGCCGATGAGGGCCGCCTGCTTGACGTGGTTCACGGTGCGCACCGAAGCGACGAGGATCTCGGTCTGGAAATCGTAATTGTCGTAGATCTGCCTGATCTCCTGGATCAGCTCCATGCCGTCGATGCCGATGTCGTCGACGCGGCCGACGAAGGGCGAGATGAACGAGGCACCGGCCTTGGCCGCCAGCAGCGCCTGGTTGGCCGAAAAGCACAGCGTGACGTTGACCAGGCGGTTCATCTCGGTGCGGATCGTCTTGCAGGCCTTGAGACCGTCCAGCGTCAGCGGCACCTTGATGCAGACATTGTCGGCGATCTTGGCCAGAACCTTGGCCTGCTGCATCATCTCGGAATATTCAGTGGCGGTGACTTCAGCCGAGACCGGACCCTTGACGATGTCGCAAATCTCTTTGGTCACGTCGGCGATCTTGCCGCCGGATTTGAGGATCAGCGACGGATTGGTGGTGACGCCGTCGAGCAGCCCCAGATCATTCAGCTCACGGATATCCTTGACGTCGGCGGTGTCGACAAAAAATTTCATGGCGGGTCTCCTGAAGATTCTTATGTGCATGCCATGCACATTCGGGGTCGGCCTTTGATCTAGACCAAAGTCAGGGCAAGGTCACGCCTCATGATCGAAGATTCGCCCTTTGTCGCAGCCGCACCGGTGCTGGTGCCGATGCCCGCCGAACGCCCCTACACCTATGCCGTGCCGGCCGGCATGCCCGTGGTGCCGGGCTCGATCGTGCGCGTGCCGCTCGGGCCGCGGCAGGTCGCCGGCATCGTCTGGGATGGCGCGGTCGAGAAGGTCGACGCGAAAAAGCTGCGCCCCATCGAACAGGTCTTCGACTGCCCGCCGATCGACCGAGCGATGCGCCGTTTCGTCGACTGGGTGGCGCAGTACACGCTGTCGCCTCCGGGCATGGTGGCGCGCATGCTGCTCAGGGCGCCGGAGGCTTTCGACCCCGAACCCTGGATCGAAGGGCTGCAGCGCACGCTCCTCGCACCCGACCGGATGACGGGCGCCAGGCAGCGTGTGCTGGAGACGGCCGAAGGCGGCCTTGCCTGGACGCGCTCCGGCCTCGCTCACGCCGCCGGCGTGTCATCGACGGTGATTGACGGCCTGAGGGCGCAAGGCGTGTTCGAGACTGTGATGATCCCGCCGCGCCCGGTGGTGGCCGCGCCCGATTCCGGCTACGCCATTCCGGAACTGATGCCGGACCAGAGCGACGCGGCGCAGATGCTGCGCGCCAATGTCGCAGCCGGCGTGTTCAACGTTGCGCTGCTCGACGGCGTCACCGGATCCGGTAAGACCGAGGTCTATTTCGAGGCGGTGGCGGCTGCGCTCGACCAGGGCAGGCAGGTGCTGATCCTGCTGCCGGAAATCGCGCTGACGCATGCCTTTCTCGAGCGCTTCCAGCAGCGCTTCGGCGCCAAGCCGGGCGAATGGCATTCCGACCTGCCGCCGCGGATGCGCGAGCGGGTTTGGCGGCAAGTGGCGGAGGGCGGTGTGCGGGTCGTCGCCGGCGCGCGCTCGGCGCTGTTCCTGCCGTTCAAGGAGCTCGGCCTGATCGTCGTCGACGAGGAGCACGACCCTGCCTACAAGCAGGAGGACCGCGTCTTCTACAATGCGCGTGATATGGCCGTGGTGCGCGGCCATATCGGCAGCTTTCCGGTGGTGCTGGCGTCGGCGACGCCGTCGGTCGAAAGCCGGGTCAACGCCAGCCAGGGCCGCTACAACAGGGCCGTGCTCTCAGCTCGCTTCGCCGAGGCGGCACTTCCGCATCTGAAGGCCGTCGACATGCGGCGCGCACCGCCGGCGCGCGGTGGCTTCCTGTCGCCGGTGCTGCTCGACCAGATGCGCCAGACGCTGGAGAGGCAGGAGCAGTCGCTGCTGTTCCTCAACCGGCGCGGCTATGCGCCGCTGACGCTGTGCCGGGTCTGCGGCCACCGCTTCGGCTGCCCGGTCTGCTCGGCCTGGCTGGTCGAGCATCGCTTTCGCGGCCAGCTCGTCTGCCATCATTGCGGGCACAATGAGCGCCGCCCCGAAGCCTGCCCGGAATGCGGCACGCTCGATCATCTGGTCGCCTGCGGACCGGGTGTCGAGCGGATCGCCGAAGAGGTCGTGACGCATTTTCCCGACGCGCGTACCATCGTCTTGTCGTCGGACCTGATGGGCGGCGTGCGGCGGCTGCGGCTGGAGCTGGAGGCGATCGCCGATGGCGAGGCCGACATCGTCATCGGCACGCAGCTCGTCGCCAAGGGCCACAACTTTCCCAACATGACCCTGGTTGGCGTTGTCGATGCCGACCTCGGCCTTGCCAATGGCGATCCGCGCGCCGCCGAGCGGACGTTCCAGCTGCTCAGCCAGGTCACCGGCCGCGCCGGCCGCACCGGCAAGAAGAGCCTTGGCCTGCTGCAGACTTTTCAGCCCGAGCATCCGGTGATGCGGGCAATCGTCTCCGGCGACGCCGAGGCGTTTTACGAACGTGAGATCGCCGAGCGCGAACGGGCCGCACTGCCGCCCTTCGGTCGGCTCGCCGGCGTCATCGTCAGTGCGGTGACGCGGGCGGAAGCCGAGGGCCATGCACGCGGCCTGCGCCGCGCCGCGCCCGAGGCGTCAGATCTGTTCGTGCTGGGTCCAGCCGAGGCGCCGTTGTCACTGCTCGGCGGCCGCCACCGCTTCCGTCTGCTGATCCAGGGCGAACGGCGCGCCGACATGCAAGGTTTTATTCGCGCGATGCTTGCCAATGGGCCGAAGCAGCGCGGCTCGGTCAGGGTGCAGGTGGATATCGATCCGCAGAGTTTTTTGTAGTTGCCGGGCGCTTGGTAGGTGGATTCAAATAGGTACGTCGGGCGGCTCAAAACTCGGCATCTCGTGACGGCGATTCGTTTCGCTCAAATTCGATGCCGCCGGGATACCGAGTAACCAATCAGCCAAATTTCTCCGACTGTCTTGCGGATAGAGCTTTCGCCCTTCATCGTCCGGGACGATCATGGCAGCCGGCCTGCCGTTTTCTGTGATGATGGTTGGCTCGCCATTTCCCGCGGCCTCCACAATTGCCGAGAGTGTCGCCTTGGCCTGCTGAAGCTGAACGGTTTTCACTGCGACCTCCTTGTGGTCTCATGTGTTTATAGTATCGAGGATCGCCTAGGAAAAGGAACAGCTCGCGCAATGAAAACCCTTGGCCTTCTGGGCGGCATGAGCTGGGAATCGACGGCCATCTACTATCGGCTGCTCAACGAGATCGTGCGCGAGCGGCTGGGCGGCTTGCATTCGGCCAGGCTTCTGCTCTGGTCATTCGACTTCGCCGAAATCGCCGAGCGGCAGCATCATGGCGACTGGGATGGCGCCGGTGTGCTTCTCGTCGAAGCCGCACGCAAGCTCGAGGCCGGCGGCGCGGAGGGTCTGCTTTTGTGCACCAACACCATGCACAGACTGGCCGACCAAGTGCAGGCGTCGGTGTCGATCCCGCTGATCCACATCGCCGATGCCACCGCGGTGGCGGTCAAGCGCGCCGGCATGCAGCGTCCGGCACTGCTGGCGACGCGCTTCACCATGGAGCAGGATTTCTACAAGGGCCGGCTCGCCGACAGATTTGGCTTGAACCCTGTCGTACCCGATAGTGCCGGGCGCGACATGGTCCATCGCGTCATCTACGACGAGTTGTGCCAGGGCATCGTCAAGGAGACTTCAAAGGCGGCCTATATCGCCGAGACCGAGCGCCTGCGCCGCGAAGAGGCGGCCGACAGCGTCATCATGGGCTGCACCGAGATCACCATGCTCATAGGCGAGCAGGATTTCGACATCCCGGTCTTCGACACGACGCGCATCCATGCCGAGGCGGCTGTGGAATTCGCGCTCGGTTGATGCGCGCCGCCTAAAGTGCGTGGATCCATCTGGCGCGCTTCTTTTCCTCCGCTAGAATGCCCGGAATTTCAAAACAGGCATTTCGAGGGGACAAGATGGATTTTGCGCTTCCATGGCCGACGAGCCAGGGCGAATGGCTGGCCTGGTCGAGCGCCGTCGTCACCGTGCTGCTCGGTCTTTTGTTTTTTCTGGCTCCTGGCCTCGCCTTCCATGCCCTGCGCTTGCAGGTCAAACCAGAGAAGGCTGCGGCGATCGCCGAGGGGCGCGGCAGGATGTCGGGCTTCTATCTCGGCGTCGGCCTGTGCTGTATCCTGCTGGCGCAGCCGCTGATCTACATGGCGCTTGGCTTCTCCTGGCTGTTCACCGCCTTCGGCCGGCTGCTGTCGATGATGTCGGATGGCGCCAACACGCCTTTCAATTGGGTTTCCATTGTGGTGGAATTGGTGCTGGCGGCGTTGCCGCTCGCCTTTGCCTTCGGCTTTCTGCCTTGAATCGTTGGGTATTCCGCGATGGAAGACGGGTGACTTTCGCCGGATGCGACAATAGTGCCTGAAAACCATGCGGAACGACGCATTGCGGTCTTAAAATGCCTGTGCTAGACGGCAATCGACTTTCGGCCGGGGATAGCGGAAGCCGCGTCTCCGTGCTTGAAAAAATGCAGTAAGGTCAAAGATTTAGCCAGAGTTTTTGCTCGCGCCAACAATCTACGGCCTGTCAGACAAGAGAAAAGACGGTCCGTGGCTCAATCGTCATCGCCAATCTCAGGTGTCGCAGAACGCTATGCGGGTTCGCTGTTCGAACTCGCCCTGCAGGCAAATTCCGTGGCCAAGGTCGAAGCTGACCTCAACAGCTTCGAAGCCATGCTCGCGGGCAGCGCTGATCTCACCCGGCTGATCAACAGCCCGGTGTTCTCCAGCGAGGACCAGGCGAAGGCCATCGCGGCAATCGCCGACAAGGCCGGGATTGCCGGCCTCACCGGCAATTTCCTGCGCGTCGTCGCCCGTAACCGCCGGCTGTTCGCCATTCCCGGCATGATCAGGGCGTTCCGCCAGATATCAGCCGAACATCGTGGCGAGACCGCTGCTGAAGTGACGTCGGCTCACGAACTGACGGCTGCCCAGCAGACCGAACTCAAGGCGGCGCTGAAGAGCGTTGCCGGCAAGGACGTGGCTATCTCCGTCACCGTCGATCCGTCGCTGCTCGGCGGGCTGGTGGTCAAGATGGGCTCGCGCCAGATCGATACGTCGCTCAAAACCAAACTCAATTCGCTCAAGCTTGCACTGAAAGAGGTCGGCTGATGGACATCCGCGCCGCGGAAATTTCCGCAATTCTGAAAGACCAGATCAAGAATTTCGGCAAGGAGGCCGAGGTCTCCGAAGTCGGACAGGTGTTGTCCGTCGGTGACGGTATCGCCCGCGTCTACGGCCTCGACAATGTCCAAGCCGGCGAAATGGTCGAATTCCCCGGCGGCATCCGCGGCATGGCGCTCAACCTCGAAGCCGACAATGTCGGCGTCGTCATCTTCGGCGCCGACCGCGACATCAAGGAAGGCGACATCGTCAAGCGCACTGGCGCCATCGTCGACGTCCCCGTCGGCCCAGGCCTGCTCGGCCGCGTCGTCGACGCGCTCGGTAATCCGATCGACGGCAAGGGTCCGATCAAGGCGGTCGAGCGCAAGCGCGTCGACGTCAAGGCGCCCGGCATCATTCCGCGCAAGTCGGTGAACGAGCCGATGTCGACCGGCCTCAAGGCCATCGATGCGCTGATCCCGGTCGGCCGCGGCCAGCGCGAGCTGGTCATCGGCGATCGCCAGACCGGCAAGACCGCCATCATCCTCGACACGATGCTCAACCAGAAGTCGGTGCACGACAACGGCCCCGAGAAGGAAAAGCTCTACTGCGTCTACGTCGCCGTCGGCCAGAAGCGCTCGACCGTCGCGCAGTTCGTCAAGGTGCTGGAAGAGCGCGGCGCGCTCGAATATTCGATCATCGTCGCCGCCACCGCTTCCGATCCGGCACCGATGCAGTTCCTGGCGCCGTTCGCCGGCGCCACCATGGGCGAATATTTCCGCGACAATGGCATGCACGCGCTGATCAGCTACGACGATCTGTCGAAGCAGGCCGTCGCCTATCGCCAGATGTCGCTGCTGCTGCGTCGCCCGCCGGGCCGCGAAGCCTATCCGGGCGACGTCTTCTACCTGCACTCGCGCCTGCTCGAGCGCGCCGCCAAGCTCAACGACGATCTGGGCGGTGGTTCGCTGACCGCGCTGCCGATCATCGAAACGCAGGCCAACGACGTGTCGGCCTATATCCCGACCAACGTGATCTCGATCACCGACGGCCAGATCTTCCTCGAGACCAACCTGTTCTTCCAGGGCATTCGTCCTGCGGTGAACGTCGGTCTGTCGGTCAGCCGCGTCGGTTCGGCCGCGCAGATCAAGGCGATGAAGCAGGTTGCCGGTTCGATCAAGGGCGAGCTTGCGCAGTACCGCGAAATGGCGGCCTTCGCGCAGTTCGGCTCGGATCTCGATGCCGCCACCCAGCGCCTGCTCAACCGCGGATCGCGCCTCACCGAACTCCTGAAGCAGCCGCAGTTCTCGCCGCTGAAGACGGAAGAGCAGGTCGCGGTGATCTTCGCCGGCGTCAACGGCTATCTCGACAAGCTGCCGGTCAACCAGGTCGGCAAGTTCGAGCATGGCCTGCTCAGCCACATGCGTTCGGCCGGCAAGGACGTCCTCGAAGCCATCCGCAAGGAAAAGGCGCTGTCGGACGATCTGCGCGCCAAGCTGAAGGCCGAGATCGACGCTTTCGCCAAGACCTTCGCCTGAGCGAATTGCAAGACGGGATCAGGTTTGAAGCATGCCTTCATTAAAAGACCTTCGTAACCGTATCGCCTCGGTCAAGGCGACGCAGAAGATCACCAAGGCGATGCAGATGGTCGCCGCGGCGAAGCTGCGCCGTGCGCAAGAGGCTGCGGAAGCGGCGCGCCCCTATTCGGAGCGCATGGGTTCCGTGCTGGCCAACATAACCCAGGCAATCGGCGGCGGCGGCGATGCCCCGGCGCTGATGACCGGCACCGGCAAGGATGACGTGCATCTGCTCGTCGTCTGCACCGCCGAGCGCGGCCTGTGCGGCGGCTTCAATTCGCAGATCGCCCGCCTTGCCCGCGACCATATCCGCAAGCTTTTGGCCGACGGCAAGCAGGTCAAGATCATCTGCGTCGGCAAGAAGGGTTTCGACATCCTGCGCCGCGACTACGCGTCGATGATCATCGACCGAGTCGACCTGCGCGAGGTCAAGACACTCGGCTTCGTCAATGCCGATGCCATCGCCAAGAAGGTCATCCACCTCTTCAACGAAGGCGGCTTCGACATCTGCACGCTGTTCTATTCGCAGTTCAAGTCGGTGATCAGCCAGATCCCGACCGCGCAGCAGATCATTCCGGCCGGCGTTGCTTCGGCTCCTGCCGAGGCGATTGATGGCGGCAACGCCGTCTACGAATATGAGCCGGAGCCGGGCGAAATCCTCTCCGACCTCATTCCGCGCAACATCTCCGTGCAGGTTTTCCGGGCGCTGCTCGAAAACGTGGCCGGCGAAATGGGCGCCAAGATGAGCGCCATGGACAATGCGACGCGCAACGCCGGCGACATGATCAACAAGCTGTCGATCACCTACAATCGCCAGCGGCAGGCGCAGATCACCAAGGAACTGATCGAAATCATTTCGGGCGCCGAGGCGCTCTAGGCGTGGTTCGCGGGTCATCGACCCGCGACTGGACCGCGTGAGAAACAAAGGACGAAAAAGGGTAAAGACGATGGCGAAAGCAGCGACCCCCCAGAAGGCAGCCCCCAAGGCCGCAGCCGCGAAAACCGCAGCCCCCGCGAAGGCGGCGGCAAAGGCTCCAGTAGCAGCCGCGAAGGCCGCCCCGGCCAAGGCGGCAGCACCGGCGAAGGCCGCCGCTGCCAAGACATCGGCAGTGGCCAGCAAGGCAACCGGCGTTGTCGGCAAGGTTCGCCAGGTCATCGGCGCCGTTGTCGACGTGCAGTTCGGCGATCACCTGCCGGCGATCCTGAACGCGCTCGAGACGACCAATGTCGGCAACCGCCTGGTGCTCGAAGTTGCCCAGCATCTGGGTGAAAACACCGTGCGCTGCATCGCCATGGACTCGACCGAAGGTCTGGTTCGCGGCCAGGAAGTGCGTGACACCGGCGCGCCGATCACCGTGCCGGTCGGCCCGGGCATGCTCGGCCGCATCATCAACGTCATCGGCGAGCCGGTCGACGAAGAAGGCCCGGTCGACGCGACCGAAATGCGCTCCATCCACCAGCCGGCTCCCACCTATGTCGAGCAGTCGACGGAAGCACAGATCCTGATCACGGGCATCAAGGTGCTCGACCTCTTGGCCCCCTACGCCAAGGGCGGCAAGATCGGCCTGTTCGGCGGCGCCGGCGTCGGCAAGACCGTGCTGATCCAGGAACTGATCAACAACATCGCCAAGGCGCATGGCGGCTATTCGGTGTTCGCCGGCGTCGGCGAGCGCACCCGCGAAGGCAACGATCTGTATCACGAGTTCATCGAATCCGGCGTCAACAAGAAGGGCGGCGGCGAAGGCTCCAAGGCCGCACTCGTCTATGGCCAGATGAACGAGCCGCCGGGCGCGCGCGCCCGCGTCGGCCTGACCGGCCTGACGGTTGCGGAATACTTCCGCGACCAGGGCCAGGACGTGCTGTTCTTCGTCGACAACATCTTCCGCTTCACGCAGGCTGGTTCGGAAGTGTCGGCTCTGCTCGGCCGTATTCCTTCGGCCGTGGGCTATCAGCCGACGCTCGCCACCGACATGGGCGCGCTGCAGGAACGTATCACCACCACCACGAAAGGCTCGATCACGTCCGTGCAGGCCATCTACGTGCCCGCCGACGATCTGACTGATCCGGCGCCGGCGACCTCGTTCGCCCACCTTGACGCGACGACGACGCTCAACCGCGCCATCGCCGAAAAGGGCATCTATCCGGCGGTCGATCCGCTGGATTCGACCTCGCGCATGCTCGACCCGCTGGTCGTCGGTGACGAGCATTATGGCGTCGCGCGCCAGGTGCAGTCGATCCTCCAGCGCTACAAGTCGCTGCAGGACATCATCGCCATTCTGGGCATGGACGAGCTGTCGGAAGAGGACAAGCAGACCGTGGCCCGCGCCCGCAAGATCGAGCGCTTCCTGTCGCAGCCGTTCTTCGTCGCCGAAGTGTTCACCGGCGCGCCGGGCAAGCTGGTCGACCTCGCCGACACCATCAAGGGCTTCAAGGGCCTCTGCAACGGCGACTACGATCACCTGCCGGAAGCCGCCTTCTACATGGTCGGCGGCATCGAGGAAGCAGTCGAGAAGGCACAGCGCCTCGCGGCTGAAGCGGCGTAATATATGCAAAAGAAGTTCTGTTGCTCGACCTTGCAAGAGGTGATGACAGAGCTTCCCTCGCCGTCGTTCTTCGAGACCGACGATGGGGTGCTAATGGTGACGGTCGGGACTGTCGAAACAGAGGACGGTCCTGGGTATTTTGATCAAGCGGTCATGTTCTGTCCATTCTGCGGGACCGAGTTGCAGACTGACGAAATTATCGCCGGCAAGGTGAAGCAAAATGGCTGAAGCTTTCAAGTTCGAACTGGTCTCGCCGGAACGCCTGCTGGTTTCTGAGCAGGTCGAATCCGTCGTCATTCCGGGCGCCGAAGGCGAGATGACCGTCATGGCGCATCACGCCCCGGTCATGACCACGATCAAGCCGGGCGTCGTCACCGTGAAGACCGCGGCGGGCGGCGAAGAACGCTATGTGGTGTTCGGCGGCTTCGCCGACATCGTTCCGGCCGGCTGCACGCTGCTGGCGGAATCGGCTGTCGCCGTGAAGGATGTCGACCGCGCCGATCTCGCGCGCCGCATCCAGGAAGCCAAAGAAGACGCTGCCGACGCCAAGGACGACGAGGCTCGCAGCAAGGCGGAGCAGTTCCTTAGCCAACTCACCACGCTGGAAGGCGCCATCCTGCCGGCTTGAAATTCGGTTTCGATGAAAGAGTAAAAAGCGGGGCCTTGCCTCGCTTTTTTGTTTGTTGGACAGTCGCGCTGCCTTGGGATGGGGGTGGGCCGGTGACGGAAGAAACAGCGCAACGAGAAACAGCCTCACGCTCCTGGTGGTCGACGGCCCTGGTGTCGGCCTTTGGCGGTCCATTCGGCGGATTTCTGTGGATCGGCAGCGGCAAGCCGGCGGTTGCCAGCCTGGTGGTGATCAGCGCCATCGTTTTCGCACTCGCCTACACCGGATTTCCGGTGCTGCCGGGAACCGATCTTGCCTGGCTGGCCAATTTTTCAGGTATCGGTTCGATGATTCTGGGGGCAGCGCTCGTCGTGCCCTTCGCCCATCGGTTCAAGCCGGTGAGATGGTATGCGCACGGGTTTTGGGTGCTGGTGCTTGTCTTTCTGACTACCTATCCGGCTGCATTTGCGATCCGTTCGTTTCTGTTCCAGCCGTTTTCGATACCATCCAGCAGTATGGTGCCGACATTGCAAGGCGGCGACTATCTCTTCGTCTCCAAATTCGCATATGGCTACAGCCGCTACAGCGTGCCGTTCAATCTGTTGCCGATAGAAGGCCGCATGTTCGGCGCGGAGCCCAAGCGAGGGGATGTGGTGGTGTTCAAATTCCCGCCCGACCCCAGCGTGGATTACATCCAGCGGATCGTCGGTCTACCCGGGGACAAGATCCAGATGGTCAATGGCGTGCTGCACATCAACGATGTGGCCGTCGGCCTCAAGGATGCAGGCACTTTCTCCTACGAGGAACGCGAGCAACCTGCCAGGCTTGAACGGGAGACCCTGCCGGGTGGTGTCACCCATTTCGTTCTCGACCTGACGGACAGTTCCATCGGCGACAACACGCGGGAATTTGAGGTGCCCGAAGGCCACTATTTCATGCTGGGCGACAATCGCGACAATGCCTCCGACAGCCGATTCATGGTCGGCTTCGTTCCCTACGAAAACCTCGTCGGCAAGGCCGTGCGATTGTTCTGGAATTCAAAAGGCACGGAGTATTCTTCCCGGCAAACGCTGGACGGTTCGGTCGGCAAATAAGCCTGAATCGAGTTGGTTCGGACCCGCACCAAGTCTGGTTGATGACTACTTCATATCTATGCCGAGCGCGGCGAAGGCCAAGGTCGGACCGTCGCGTCGCAGGTGGACGAGATGCACAGCCACAAGTTCGATCAACGTCTGGCGTTCGGCGTGATCCCCAGCGAAGCCGGCTAGGTCGAACACCGCGGTCACGGTTTCATTCGCCGGCAGTTGCTCACTCAAAAGTTCCGTCAACGCCGCGTCGAGCGGATCGGTGAAATGGCCCTCCGGCAAGGTTTTCCCTCGCGCGGCGCAGGCGGCGATCCAGGCAGCCACCACCAGGGTCAGATGGACCAGTTCGGTACCGGCTTCCAGGCATTCGATGGCGGAAGCGATGATGCGCTGCGGCAGTTTCTGGCTGCCGTCATTGGCGATCTGCGCCGTGCGATGGGCAAGTGCAGTGTTGGAAAAACGCTCCGCGAGTTCCGCGGTATAGGCGCTCGTGTCCAATCCGGCATCCTCGGGCAGGGTCGGGATGGCTTCGGCCCACAAGGCATCGACAAATTGCCGGATCGCCGGGTCGGCGAAGGCGCGGTCGACGGTGGCATGACCGCTGAGCAGGCCAAGATAGGCGATGGCCGAATGCGAGCCGTTGAGCAGCCTGAGCTTCATGTCCTCGAACGGGCCGACGTCGCGAACCATGGTGACGCCGAATTGTTCCCACGCGGGCCGGCCAGTCGGGAATTTATCTTCGACCACCCACTGACAAAACGGCTCGGTCATCACGGGCCAGGCGTCCTCGACGCCGAGTTCTTCAGCGATCCGCGCCCGATCGGCGTCGGTGGTTGCAGGCACGATACGATCGACCATGCTGGAGGGAAACGCGACCTGATGGGCGATGTGGTCGGCGATTCCAGCGTCGCTCGATTGGGCGAGCCCGGCATCTCGCAACTGGGCGAATTCGACCAACAGCCGGTGCAGCGTGGCGCCGTTGGCCGGCAAATTGTCGCAACACAGGACAGTTAAGGGCGGCGTGCCGGCGGCGCGTCGCAGGGCAAGCGCCTCGGTCAGAAGACCATGCGCTGTCTTCGGCATCCGAGGATTGGCCAGATCATGGGCGATATCGGGATGTGCGGCGTCCAATCCGCCGCCTGCCGCCCTCAGATAGGCTTTTTCGGTGATCGTCAGCGTGACGATGCGGGTGCGCGGATCGGTCAGCGTGGCCAGCACAGCGCTGGGGTCTTCGGGCGCCACCAGCATCGCGCCGATCGAGCCGATGACCTGAAGCTTTTCGGTTCCACTGCTTCTGATCGCCAGCGTGTAGAGCCCGTCCTGCGGCGTGAGAGCGTCGCGCGTGTCGGTGCTGCGCAGCGAAACGCCTGTTATGCCCCAATCCGCCTCGCCTGCCGCCAGGCAATCGTCGACATAGGCTGCCTGATGGGCGCGGTGGAAGGCGCCGACACCAAGGTGCACGATGCCCGGGACGACGCGGCTGCGATCATACGCAGGTGTCGCGATCGAAGCCGGCAGTGCGCGCACGGTCTTCGTGGAAAGGCGTTCGGTCGTCGTGGTGCGACTGGTCTGGTCGGATGACATGAGTGGCCTCGGCAGGGATCGGCAAAGCGGCGTAACATTCGATTTCCTGCCACACAATGGGTCGAAAAGTCATCATACAACAATCGCATTTTTGTATGTTGACATTATTTCTTGCCGCCCCTACCGATAGTGGCTTGGGAGGATGATCGTGGCACTGACCCATGCGGATTTGCTGTTTCCCGCCGAGGCGCATTCGCGCGCGATTGCCCGTGATCTCTATGCCGGGATCAAGGACCTGCCCCTTGTCAGCCCGCATGGTCACACCGATCCGCGCTGGTATGCGCTGAACGAGCCATTCCCGGATCCGGCGCAACTGCTCATCGTCCCGGATCACTACATCTTCCGCATGCTGTTCAGCCAAGGCGTCCGCCTTGAGGATCTCGGCGTGGCGACGCTCGACGGCGCGCCGGTCGAGACCGACGGCAGGGCGATCTGGCGGCTTTTTGCCGAGCACTATCATCTGTTTCGCGGCACGCCGACCCGGCTGTGGTTCGATCATGTGCTCGCCGATCTGTTCGGCATCGACGAACCGCTGACCGCGGCGACTGCCGACCGCCACTACGACACCATCGCGACGCTGCTGCAGTGGGAGAATTTTCGCCCGCGCGCGCTGTTTGAGCGTTTCAACATCGAGGTCATCGCGACCACGGAAGGAGCGCTCGACGATCTCCAATGGCACCAGATGATTCGCGACAGCGGCTGGCAGGGCCGCGTTATCACCGCCTATCGGCCGGACGCGGTCGTCGACCCAGATTTCGAAGGGTTTTCAACCAATCTCGACCGGCTCGGCGAGATCACCGGCTGCGACACCGGCAATTGGGCCGGCTATCTCGATGCGCATCGCCAGCGGCGTGCCTTCTTCAAAGGCTTCGGCGCGACTTCGTCGGATCATGGCCATCCGACGGCCGAGACCGCCAATCTTTCGGTTGCGGCGGCGCAAGAGCTGTTCAATCGAATCCGCCGTGGTTCCGACGACGAGCGCGAGCGAAAACTGTTCCGCGCCCAGATGCTGACCGAGATGGCCAAGATGAGCCTCGACGATGGACTGGTCCTGCAGATCCATCCCGGCTCCTGGCGCAATCATTCGCCCGCGATCTTCCAGAAATTCGGCCGCGACAAGGGTTTCGATATCCCGACCAGGACCGACTATGTGACGGCGCTGAAGCCGCTGCTCGACTGCGTCGGGCTGGAGCGCGACCTCACCGTCATCCTGTTCACGCTCGACGAGACCAGTTATGCGCGCGAGCTGGCGCCGCTGGCCGGTGTCTACCCGGCGCTGAAGCTCGGGCCGGCATGGTGGTTCCACGACAGCCCGGAAGGCATGCGGCGCTTCCGCGAGATGACCACCGAGACGGCCGGCTTCTACAACACCGTCGGTTTCAACGACGACACCCGTGCCTTTCCATCGATCACGGCGCGTCACGATGTGGCGCGGCGAGTCGACTGCGCGTTCCTGGCGCGTCTCGTCGCCGAGCATCGGCTGCGCGAGGACGAGGCGCATGAGCTGGCGCGGGAACTGACCTATACGCTGGCGAAAAAGGCGTATCGGCTCTGAAGGGGCAACTCGCCCGCAATGCAAAGGGAGGAAACCATGTTGCATTTTTCAAGACTGACGGGAGCTGCGCTACTCGCCGCCGCACTGATGGCCGGAACGGCAAGCGCCCAGACGGTTCTGCGCTCGTCCGACACCCACCCGGACGGCTATCCGACGGTCGAGGCAGTCAAATATTTCGGCGAGCTTGTAAAGGAGCGTACGGCCGGCCGCTATGCGGTCGAGCTCTATCCTTCCGCGCAGCTCGGCGAAGAAAAGGACACGATCGAGCAGGTTCGCACCGGCGTGATCGACCTCAACCGCATCTCGATGGCGCCGTTCAACGGGCTCATTCCCGAAACCACTGTGCCCTCGCTGCCCTACATCTTCCGCTCGGAAGACCATATGCACAAGGTCATGGACGGGGCGGTCGGCGACCAGATCGCGGCGGCGTTCGAACAGGTCGGGCTGGTGCTGCTCGCCTTTTACGACAGCGGCGCGCGCTCCTTCTACAATTCGAAGAAACCGATCAACTCATTAGCCGATCTGTCCGGCATGAAGTTCCGCGTCATCCAGTCCGACATCTTCGTCGACATGGTGGCGGCACTCGGCGCCAACGCGACGCCGATGCCGTATGGCGAGGTGTATTCGGCGATCGAGACCGGGGTCATTGACGGTGCGGAAAACAATTTTCCAAGCTACGACACCGCCAAGCATGCGGAAGTCGCCAAGTTCTATTCGCTCGACGAGCACACTATGGTGCCGGAGGCCTTCGTCATGGCGAAGTCGAGCTGGGACAAGCTGACGCCGGAGGATCAGGCGATCTTCAAGGCGGCCGCCAAGGAGAGCGTCGCCAGGCAGCGCGAGCTGTGGACCGCCAAGGTCAAGGAATCGCGCGCCAAGGTCCAGGCGGCCGGTTCGCAGATCACGACGCCGGACAAGCAGCCCTTCATCGACGCCATGGGTCCGGTCTACGAGAAGCACGTCAAGGACGACAAGCTGAAGGCCATGGTCGAAGCCATCAAGGCCGTGCAGTGATCAAGCGGCGGCGCGGGCATTCCGCGCCGCCGTCCTCTTGCGGAGAGAACCGGTGACCTCCAGCCCAGAACACAGACCGCCCCTGTCCGGCGTCGCGCGCATGATGTCGCGCGTCAGCACAGCGGCGCTATGGGTCGCAGGCATCGGGCTGGTGCTGATGACCGCCTTCGTCGCCTGGCAGGTGTTCGGTCGTTATGTCCTGAACCGCTCGCCAAGCTGGACCGAGCAGGGCTCGGTGATGCTGATGAGCTGGTTCATTTTCCTCGGCGCTGCCGTCGGGGTGCGCGAGAACTATCACCTCGGCTTCGACGTCCTGCTCTACGTGCTGCCCAAAGGCGGCAAGCGTTGGCTGCGGATGATCTCGGACCTCGTCGCGCTCGCCTTCGGCATCGGTATGATCTGGTATGGCAGCCAACTGGTCGCATTGACCTGGGGCGCTACCTTGCCGTCGCTCGGCATATCGGGGGGCTGGGACTACGTCCCGCTGGTCGCGGGAGGCGTGCTCGTCGTGCTCTTCACGCTGGAGCGCATCGTGCTTCGTCTTTCCGGTGCGCCGATCGACGATGTGCTCGATGAACTGCCGCCGGCGGAAGTCGCAACCGAACTCGACACGGCGAACGTGAAGGTCTGACGCCATGGAACTCTGGATTCTCTTCGGCGTCTTCACCCTTCTGATGCTTATCGGCACGCCGATCGCTTTCTGCCTCGGCGTCGCAAGCTTTGCCACCGTCCTCTATATGGGCCTGCCGCCGCTCATCGTGTTCCAGCGCCTGAATTCCGGCATGAGCGTCTTTTCGCTGCTGGCCATTCCCTTCTTCATCTATGCTGGCGACTTGATGGTGCGCGGCGGCATCGCCAGCAAGATCGTTGCCTTCGCCGGCTCGCTCGTTGGCCATTTGCGCGGCGGCCTCGGGCAGGTCAACATTGCGACCGCTACACTGTTCGGCGGCATTTCCGGCTCCGCGGTGGCCGAGGCGGCGGCGGTCGGCGGCTTGATGATCCCGCAGATGAAGGCGCGTGGATATGGAGCGGATTACGCCGTCAACGTCACGTCGATGGCGGCGCTGATCGCGCTGCTCCTGCCGCCGTCGCACAACATGATCATCTACTCGATCTCGGCAGGTGGAAAGATCTCCATCGCCGACCTGTTCACGGCCGGCATCATTCCGGGCCTGCTGTTGGCCCTGTCGCTGATGATCACCGCCTATTTCGTGGCGCGCTCCCGCGGCTATCCGACCGAGCCGTTTCCGGGCTTCACCGCCGTCGCGCATCTCTTCGCTGTCGCGGTGCCCGGCCTGCTGCTGATCGCGATCATCTTCGGTGGCGTACGATCGGGCGTTTTCACGGCGACCGAGAGTTCCTGTGTCGCGGTCATCTATGCGTTGCTCGTCACTGTCTTCGTTTACCGGCAGATGACTTGGGAAGGTTTCGTTCATGCCACCCATGGTGCCGTGCGCACCACGGCCATGGTGCTGCTCATCATCGGCATGGCGGCGGCGTTCTCGTGGTTGATGGCCTTCCTGAAAGTGCCGGCAGCGCTCATAGCCTCCATGAACGCGATCTCGGACGATCCGCTGGTCGTGCTTCTCCTGCTCAACGTCTTGATGCTGTTCCTCGGCACCTTCATGGACATGGGGCCGACGATCATCATCTGCACGCCGATCTTCCTGCCCGTGGCGCAAGCCTACGGCGTCGACCCGGTACATTTTGGCGTTATCATGATCCTCAACTTCGGCATCGGGCTGAATACGCCGCCGGTGGGCGCTGTGCAGTTCGTGGCGTGCGCAGTGGGCAAGATATCCGTCTGGGAGGCGATGCGCTCGATCTGGCCGTTCTACGGGGCCGGGCTCGTGGTACTGGGGCTCGTCACTTACATTCCGGCCATTTCGCTCTGGCTACCGAGCGTCTTCAAATAGGGGCGACATGGCATCGGACACCGCAACCGACCTCAGGGTCGAGAGAAAACCCAAATTGTCGGAGACAGTGGTCACGACGATCCGCAAGCAGTTGCAGGCGGGTGAGATCCTGCCCGGCCATAAATTGCCGACCGAAGGCCAACTGACCGAAACCTTCGGCGTCAGCCGCACCGTCATCCGCGAGGCGCTGGCCAAGCTTGCCGCCGACGGGCTGGTCGAACCGCGCCAGGGCGCCGGCGTCTTCGTCACAGAGCACATCTCGACAATGTTCGGCGCGCTTGCCGCCGACATGGGCAGCAAGGATTCGATCGCGCTCAACGTGCTCGAAGTGCGGCTGGCGATCGAGATTGAATCGGCCGGGATCGCCGCCGTCCGCCGCAATGCCGCGCAGGAGGCGGCGATCCAGGAAGCCTTCTTCGAATTCGAGCGGCTGCTGCTTGCCAGCGAGCCGACCGGTCCGGCCGACCTCGCCTTCCATCGCGCGATCGCCAGCGCCACCAGCAACCCATTCTATGTCGAGATGCTCGACGTGCTCGGCCGGCGCGCCATCCCGTGCGACGTGACTTCGCCCTGGTCGACCGAATTGGCGCAATCCGATAGCTACCAGCGCGGACTGCAGCGCGAGCACCTGGTGATCCTCAACGCCATTACCTCTGGCGATGCCGAGGCCGCGCGAGAGGCGATGCGCGCGCACCTCACCGCCAGCCAGCAGCGTTACCGCGAACGCCTGCATGCGCGTCAGGCTTTTTATTCCAGTTCGGTCAAGGCCGCCGCCGGCGAATGACCCATCTCAAGTCAGGATTGAAATGAACCAGAGCCACACCGACTATACATCCCGCTTTGCCATCGACCCGGTCGCCGCCGCGGCGATGGGAACCGATGAGCTGCGCCACAACTTTCACATTGACGGCCTGTTCCAGCCCGGCCGCATCAGCCTGACCTACACACATTACGACCGCATGATCGTCGGCGGCGCCGTGCCGACGGACGCCGCGCTTCAACTGGAAACGATCAAGCCGACCGGCACCAAGAACTTTCTCGACCGTCGCGAGCTGATCGCCGTCAACATCGGCGGTGCAGGCGTCATCAAGGCCGGCGGCCAGTCCTTCGAATTGCAGGCGCGCGACATGCTCTATCTCGGCATGGGCATCGCTGATGTGTCGTTCGCGTCGGCCGATGCAGATGCGCCGGCCAAATTCTATCTGCTCAGCGCGCCGGCGCATCAGGCCTGGCCCAGCCGGCTGATCCGCATCGGCGACGCCAAGCGCCTCGATCTCGGCAGCAAGGACACTTGCAACGAGCGTTCGATCTTCCAGTTCATCCATGCCGACGGCGTGAAGACCTGCCAGCTGGTGGTCGGCATGACTCAGCTGGCGCCGGGCTCGGTGTGGAACACCATGCCGTGCCATGTGCATGACCGGCGCATGGAGGCCTATCTCTATTTCGACCTGGCGGAGACGGCACGCGTCTTCCACTTCATGGGCGAGCCGGACGAGACGCGCCATATCGTCATGGGCAACGAGGAAGCGGTGCTGTCGCCGGGCTGGTCGATCCATTCGGGCGCCGGCACTTCCAATTATGCTTTCATCTGGGCGATGGCTGGCGACAATGTCGACTATACCGATGTCGACCCGGTGGCGTTGAGCGATCTGCGGTGAGCGACCCCTTCAGCCTTGCCGGAAAACGTTTCCTGGTCACCGGCGCCAACACCGGCATCGGCCAGGGCATCGCCGTATCGATCGCACGCGCCGGGGGCGCGGTGGTCGGCGTCGGCCGCTCGTCGATGGACGATACGGCAGACAAGGTCGCCGCGCTGGGAGGGCAATTCGAGGCGGTCAGCGCCGACCTTGCCGACATTTCGGCCGCCGGCCCGTTGCACGACCGGATCTGGGACGAAAGCGGTCCGCTCGACGGGCTGGTCAACAATGCCGGCATCATCCGCCGCGCCGATGCCGTCGATCTCAGCGAGGCCGATTGGGACGACGTCATGGACGTCAATCTGAAAACGGTTTTTTTGCTCTGCCAAAGCTTTGCAAGGCGTGCCTTGGCCGCTGAGCGGAAAGGCAAGATCGTCAACATTGCCTCCGTGCTGAGCTTCCAGGGTGGCATCCGCGTTGCGTCCTACACTGCCTCGAAGCACGGTGTGCTCGGCATCACGCGTCTGCTCGCCTGCGAATGGGCGGCAAAGGGCATCAACGTCAACGCCATCGCGCCGGGCTATATCGAGACCAACAACACGCAGGCGCTGCGCGCCGATCCCGACCGCAGCGCCGCCATCCTGGCGCGTATCCCGGCCGGCCGCTGGGGCGAGGCGGGCGACATTGGCGACGCCGCCGTCTTCCTGCTGGCGCCGGCATCGGACTATATGCATGGAACGGTGGTGCCGGTGGATGGCGGCTGGCTGGCGCGCTAGCGAGGTTCATCGTTTAGCGGAAACGCTGAACCGCGCTATCTCATTGTTTTAACGCAATTCCGGACGGAAAACCGTTTCACACTTTTCCTGGAATTGCTCTGAGGAGACAACGATGACCGCAAAGATTTTCGCGCAAGCCGGCGAGGGCGCCTGGACGAAGACGCCAGACGGCAACAGGCGGCGCGTTCTCCTGCACACCGACGAGTTGATGCTGGTCGAATTCGGCTTCGACAAGGGTGGCGTCGGCGCCCTGCATTCGCACCCGCATGTCCAGGCAAGCTACGTCGCCGAAGGCCGCTTCGAGGTGACCATCGACGGTCGGACCGAAACCATCGAGACCGGCGGCAGCTTCATCGTGCCGTCCGGTCTGGTGCACGGCGTCAAGGCGCTGGAAGCAGGGCGGCTGGTCGACAGCTTTACACCGCACCGGGCCGATTTCCTCGGCTAGCCAAGGGTAAGAGATCGAGCGGGAATGACCCGCACCCCGAAAGAGGCGCGGGTCTGTTGCCTGGGCGCTTGTGGCGCCGCGGTACTCAAGACATCACCGCAGGATGAGGACCCTGCCGCACCGTGGTGAAGATAGTCTTAATGCGCCGGCGCTGCATGGCACGACGAACCCGAGGCTGCGCTCGCTCGATCAGGTGATGTGACGCAGGAGGCTGAAGAGCCGCTCGAACGTCTTGCCGTAGGGCGGGCGCAACAAGGCTCCGGCGCTCAGCCGGGACTGTGTGAAAACCGGCTTCTCCTTGCTGAACGTCCGGAATCCCCACTCGCCGTGATAGGCGCCCATGCCGCTGGCGCCGACCCCGCCGAAAGGCTGGTTTTCCTGTACCAGATGCAGCATGCAGTCGTTGATGGTGACGCCGCCGGCAATAGTCTCGTGCAGGATGCGTTGACGATTGCCGCTGTCGCGGCCGAACCAGTAGAGCGCCAGCGGTCGGGCTGCCCCGTTCACATGCGCGATCGCTTCGTCGATCCCGGTGTATTCTACGATGGGCAGCACCGGCCCAAAAATCTCCTCGCGCATCAGCCGCAGGTTTGCGCCGGCGTTGCGGACCAGGGTCGGCAGCAGCTTCCGGCTTTTGGCACCCAGCTCTTCGCCGGCCGGGTTGATTTCGGTGACATCGGCGCCGGCGTCACGCGCTTCAGTGATCATGTCGCGCAGGCGCTGGTGGTGCCGGTCGCTGATGGTGGCGGTATAATCGGGGTTGTCGCGCAAGGTCGGGTAGAGCTTCGCGATCGCCGTTGCGAGCTTGACAGCGACCGTGCCTGCCTGTCCCTTCGGCACCAGCAGATAATCCGGCGCGATGCAGGTCTGCCCGGCATTCAACAGCTTGCCATAGGCAATGCTGGATACCGCCGCATCGAGGTCGCATGACGGATCGAAGATTGCCGGCGACTTGCCGCCGAGTTCGAGCGTGACCGGGGTCAGGTTGGCGGCCGCCGCGATCGCGACCTGGCGGCCGACCGATGTCGAGCCGGTGAACAGCAAATGATCGAAAGGCATCGACACGAAGGCCTTTCCCATCTCGGCATCGCCGGTGATGACGCTGAGTTCATCGGCCGCGAAATGCTCGGCAACGAGTTTGGCCAGCAGCGCGGAAAATTCCGGCGTCAGTTCGGAAGGTTTTATGAGCACGCGGTTGCCGGCGGCAAGGGCCGCGGTGACCGGCGCGACAGCGAGCTGGAAAGGATAATTCCAGGGCGACACGATGCCGACGACCCCGAGCGGCTGCGGGATGAGACGGTTTCTGCCCGGCAGGAACGGCATGGCGGTGGCAATGCGACGTTCGCGCATCCAGCCCCTGAGATGGGACAGCGCGTGGCGGATACCGGCGCGCACGACGAACAGTTCCGCAAGCCGCGTCTCGTGCGCGGAGCGGCCGCCGAAGTCGGTGTCGATGGCGGTGCAGATGTCGGCTTCATGCCGCTCGGTCAGCGCCAGCAGGCGTTTCAGGCGATCCTTGCGGATGCCAAAGTTGGGGAAAGGCTGCGCCTCGAAGGCGGCGCGCTGCAGGTGGAACCGCTCGCCGAGAACATCCTGTCTGGTCTGCAGCATCGCATCCTCCCTGGCTAGCGGAGCCGAGCTTACATTGCTGGGTAAAGGAATCCAGCGCGAGTGCAGGTGTCGCCAGGGAAGGCGCAGGCTGCGGGCGACCTGTTCCTGTTGTGGCACGATGACAGCTGCGCTAAGGCATGGTGCCCATGCAGAGAGTCGTCTTGACCGGTTTCCACATCCTCTCCAGTCCACGAAATTCCAGTCCGGTGTCTGCCTGATGCTGATATCGGCGACAAGCATCTTGGCCATGGACCCCAGGCGGCGCGTTTCGTGCCGGGCGGCCCAGCGGAATTGCGGATGAAGGGCGCTCACAGGCTTGAGGCTGCGTTTGGAGCGGCTGCGCGAAGGGTTGTGCGGGAGTTTCTGCGGTTCGTGCCGCTGTCTCTGAAACAGCGCATGCAAAAACGCACATACGCACGCGCGGCGCCCGCCAACAGAATTTTCATTTCGGGTTGCGCGCGCAGCGGCACGACGCTGACACAGCGGCTGATGAGGTGTTTCGAGGACATTTTCGTCCATCCGCCCGAAGCGCGATACACAATGCTGGACATGTTGGACCGGCCGGAATCGAACCTCGTCGTCAAGCGCGATGCGCGCGGTTTTGCGCATCTGGCGAAGCTCCCTCCCTCCATCGGCTTGATCTATTGCGTGCGCCATCCGTTCGACACGCTGACAAGTTCGCATCCGCAAACACGCAACGAGCGTCGGTTCCACGTCACGCCGCATCGCTGGCTGGCCGAATACGACGCGCTGACCCGGCTGAAGAAGGCACAACCGCACCGGCAGATACTCTTTGTCCGCTACGAAGACATGATCGGCGCGCCCGATGCGCAGCAGGACAAAATCGCGCAGTCGTTCGGACTGACACCGCGCATTCGTTTCAGCGAGGATCCGGATAATCCGATCCGGTTGGTTTCGTTGAGAAAATGGGAAAGGAATGAAGAATTCAGGACTTATCTCGGCGGCCTGCCCCCGGCATTTCTCGTCCGCGTCCAGCGTTTCTGCGCCGAGTTCGGCTATGACATGCCAATGAGCACGCCGACCGTGGACGCGCGATGATGCAGGCACCGGCGGCCCTCGCGACAGACGAGCGAGATCCCAAGCGGCGCGTGCTGAAGGACGTGTTCGGCTTCGATGATTTCCGCCCCGGCCAGGCCGATGTCATGGATGCGCTGCTGGCCGGGCGTCATGTGCTGGCCGTCATGCCGACAGGTGCGGGCAAATCGCTCTGCTACCAGGTCCCGGCACTTGTCCTGGGCGGGCTCACCATTGTCGTTTCGCCGTTGGTGGCGCTGATGCAGGATCAGGTCGCCGCCTTGCGGCTTGCCGGCGTGGCTGCCGATACGATCAATTCCTCGATCGACCGCGATGCCAATATCGCCGCATGGCGTCGCGTCGCCTCAGGCCAGACGCGCCTGCTCTATCTCGCGCCGGAGCGGCTGATGACCGAGCGGATGCTCGAGGCGCTGGCCAGGCTCGATGTCAGCCTGATCGCCGTCGACGAGGCGCATTGCATCTCGCAATGGGGGCCGGCGTTCCGGCGCGAATACGAGGACCTGTCGCGGCTGCGCGGCATCTTCCCCAACGTGCCGATCATCGCGCTGACGGCAACGGCGGACGAAGGCACGCGCACCGATATCGAAGCCCGGCTATTTGCCGAGCGCGTCGAGACCCTGGTGCTGGGCTTCGACCGGCCGAACATCAAGCTTGCCATCGAGGCCAAGCAGGACAGCAAGCGGCAATTGCTGCGCTTCGTCGAGCGCCATCCCGGCCGCAGCGGCATCGTCTACTGCCTGTCGCGCAAGAAGACGGAGGAGATGGCGGCCTTCCTCGAGAAGAACGGCGTCACCGCGCTCGCTTATCATGCCGGCATGAGCAAGGAGGCGCGCGACGCCAACCAGAACAGCTTCATGACCCTGTCCGGCGTCGTCATGGTGGCGACCATCGCCTTCGGCATGGGCATCGACAAGCCTGACGTCGCCTATGTCTTCCACACCGACATGCCGGGCAGCCTGGAGGCCTACTACCAGGAGATCGGCCGCGCCGGCCGCGATGGGCGGGACGCCGAGGCACATATGCTGTTCGGCCTTGGCGATATCCGCATGCGCCGGATGTTCATCGACGACGAGGATGCGCCGGCCGAGCACAAGAGGCGCTCACATGGCCGGCTCGACACGCTGATCGGCTATTGCGAGACGGCGCAGTGCCGTCGCCAGGTGCTGCTCGGCTATTTCGGCGAAGAAGCGCAGCCTTGCGGCAATTGCGACACCTGCCTCGACCAGGCGCCGCGCGCCGATGGCGGAGCGGAGGCGCGGATAATCCTGGCAGCCATCGCCCAGAGTGGCGAACGCTTCGGTGCCGGCCATGTCATCGACATCCTGCTCGGCCATGAAACCGAGAAGGTGCTTGCCAGGAACCACCAGAGGCTCACGAGTTTCGGCAGCGGTCTGGCGCACAAGAAGGATTTCTGGCTGTCGCTGATCCGGCAGCTCGTCGCAGGCGGGTTCCTGATGCCGGATCCGGCCGGTCATGGCGGCCTCGCCATCGCCGAAAAAGGCCATGCGCTTGGGCGTGGCGAGATGCCGTTCCATTATCGTGTCGAGGTGCGCAGCCGCGCCTTGCGCGGCAAGACGTGCTCCGGGCAGGATTCCGGGCAATCGGATGTGGACACCGGGCTGCTGGCCGCGCTGAAGACCTTGCGACTGCGGCTCGCCAAGGAGCGCCAGGTGCCAGCCTATGTGGTGTTTTCCGATCGCACCCTGATCGACATGGCCGAGCGCCGCCCGCACGACCTCGACGCCTTCGCTGAAGTGAATGGAGTTGGGGCGGCAAAGCTGAAGGAGTTCGGCCAGGTTTTTCTGAGTGCGATTGCCGAGCACCAATCCGATGGCTCGGCCTGAGGCCAGATCAGCGACTGGTCACGCGCCCTGAAGCATAGGGATCTTCGGAGAAGGCATCCGTTCCGAGAGCTTCTGTTCCGTCGCCGCCCATTCCTACATCGCCTATGCCGCCCTTGGACGTCTCGTTTCCGCAGTGGGCCTTGCTGCGCGCGCCGGAAGCCGACGGTCTGGCCGGACCTTGTTGCGGGATCGTGAGATTGGGCGGGGTCGGCGCAAGGTCGAGGGCCTCGCGGATGAAGTTGCGCAGCGAAACGAGATCGTACGTGTGCGCGGGATGCCCAGCCACCATCTCCCGGATGGCGTGTCGACCAGCCGGACCTGCTCTTCGGTGCCAAGCAGGAGGATGTCTGACAGGCATGCCCGGGTGATGGTTCTCAGTCGCGGCCCAGAAGCTTGCTGCTGGCCAACCAGAAAGGCGGCAGGCAGAGCGGGATGGCGGATAGCAGCAGGATATCCTCCTTCACCGTGACGCCGATCCGTTCGGTGACGAACCGCCGGCGTGCCTCGAACCGCTGCGAAAGTGCTGGATGACGGCGCGCGATTTCGGCACGCAGGCCGGCATCGGCGAAGGTCACCGCATCCTCGGAGTTGAGCGTCCATCCATCGGGCATCGGCACGGGTATGATGTCGACCTGGAATGGCATGCCGGAGACGATGCGTTCGGTCGAACCGGGACGAATCGGCGAGTTCATCCACTCGTCGAGGCCGACGAGATGACCCGGATTTAGGGCCGGGCGCAGCTTGCCTTCCGCCAGCGTCGAGATCACGGCCTCATGGATCGCACCGCCCTCGGCGCCAATGCCGGCCGCCTCGTACCAGGCGATCAGACCGCGGAAATAGGCTTTGGCCACCTCCAGAAACGTGTCGTCATGTTCTGCGATCAGGCCGGCTCGGGCTGTCAGTCCGCCCCAGTAGCCGACCGCCGTGGTGGCGCCGTCGCCGCGCTTCGGCACGCGAGCCGTGGGACTGCGCAGGCCTATCACCGGGCCGGATGCATCGTTGGTTGCGAACATCGGATGACAGTTCATCGGCTCGCCGGCATAACCCATGCGCGAGGCCGCCGTCAGCTCGGTGTCGCCGAGCGTGAAGCCGCTCAGGATACGCCACACCGCCATCGAAGAGCGGGCGGCACCCCATTCGGCCTCGGCGATCTGGTCGGCATCGACGACAGCGCGCAGCCCATTCGTCTGGTGCATCAGCACCGGCGTTGCATCGGTGATCGAAGACGCGGACACGATCGAAGCGATTGCATCGACGATAAAGGCCGGCACCACGAAGGTCGGACGCTGCGCGGCCCATTCTTCCTTCTCGAGATATTTCCAGCCCACCAGGCCGACACTGTCGCCCGACGCGATGCCGGCCTCGCGCAGTACGGCCACGAGGTCCGGCTTCTGCGTGCGGTCCTGCGCCATCAGGCTCAGGGACTGCGCCAGCATGGTGACGATGCCGGGCAGTCCGGCGATAGGCGTGTAGCCGAGATTCTCGTTGCCGGTGACGACGATGCGCTGGCCCGATTTGCCGAGCAGCAGGATTGCCTCCTCGAAACGCGGCTCGAATCCGGTCAGGAAGGCGATGTTGGCGGCATGCTCGCGATCGGCATAGACGGCAAGCCAGTCCGTGCCGGCGCGCTCTAGCGCCTTGGCGCAACGTGCCGCATAGGTCGTGGCCGGAATGGCGGGACGCTCGACAGGGATGCCGAAATCGGGAATGTCGACGGTGCGAAGGCTGATGGTCATCATGTCTCTCAATCTGTCAGGAAAGGCGGGCTGTCAGGAAAGGCGGGCTGTCAGGGAAGGCGGGCTGTCGGGGAATACGGATTTCGGCTGAGGCCGATCGTCAGTCGGATGCGCCGGCGAATTATTCATCGGCAAGAAAGCCGATGCTGGAGGGCAGAACGCTGCAGGTGACCTTGTCGCCGGCAGCGATGTCGCGAGCCGCCGCCGATGATGCCATGACCAGGATTTCCCAGCCGTCCGGGGTGGATACTGTCACGCGCTCGGACGAGCCGACGAAGGAAACGTCGGTGACAACAGCGCGAAAGGCGATGGCCCCAGGCGGCGGCTCGCCGATGGCGACGTCTTCCGGCCGCATCCAGACCGTGAGCACCGATCGGCCATGCCGCGACGCATCATAGCCCCCGGGCCCCGAACAGCTCGATCCCGCCATCGACGGCGCGTGCCGAAACGATGTTGTTGCCGCCCAGGAAGCCGGCGACGAAGCGCGAGGCGGGAGCGCGGTATATGTCGCGTGGGGTGCCGACCTGGACGATTGCGCCATTATGGAAGACGGCTATGCGGTCCGACATGGCATAGGCTTCCTCCTGGTCGTGAGTAACGTAGACGAAGGTCACGCCGGTTTGCCGATGCAGCCGTTTGAGCTCGCGTTGCATGGTGTCGCGCAATGTGCGGTCGAGCGCCGACAACGGTTCGTCGAGCAGCAGTATCTTCGGCCCGAAGGCCAGCGCACGGCCGATCGCAACGCGCTGCTGCTGGCCGCCCGACAGTTCGCGCGGCTTGCGCGCTGCCAACCTGTCGAGACCGACGAGGTTCAGGACCTCCTCCACCCTCGCGGCGATCCTGGCCTTGTCCCATTTGCGGACCCGCAAAGGGAAGGCGATGTTGTCGGCGACGTTCAGGTGGGGAAACAGCGCATAGCCCTGAAAGACCAGTCCGAAATTCCGGTCCTCCGGATCGACGCGCGTGATATCGGCGCCATCCAGCAGGATGGCGCCTTCGTCCGGCTTGGTGAACCCGGCGACCGACATCAGCAGCGTGGTCTTGCCCGACCCCGAAGGGCCGAGCAAGGTTACGAACTCCCCCGCCTCGATCGACAGGTCGATCCCGTCGAGCGCGACGGCGGAACCGTACGTCTTGCGAAGGTTTCGGACGTCGAGAAAGGACATTCAGATCGGATCCCGGGCGAGCGGACCCGTCGAGCAATGAATGCCGCCCCCGTTCAGTTCGATGCATTCATAGTCCAGCGTCAGGATCTCGATGCCGGCGGCGTCGAGCCGATCGGCCAGCCGCGGCGTGCGGGTGGCGTGCATGACGACCCGGCCGGGCGCGATCGCCAGGCAGTTGAGCGAGAAGGCGTTGTCTTCCGGCGGCAGCTCGATCAGCTTCATGCCACGCTTGTTCAGATACTCGATGAAGACATAGGGCAGCTCGTTGATGTTGATGATCGCTGTCTCCTTGTCGATCATCATGAAGCTGCCGTCGATGTGAATGCGATAGCCGGGCATCGGCACCTTGATCAGCTCGACGCCGAGGCTGTTGAGGATCATCTCGACCTGCCGCACACCCTCGGCATTGCAGGCGACGGAGACGGAGCAGACGGCCGTCTTGTCGTCGAGGAGCGCGAAGCCGCCGCCTTCGAACACCGCCTCGCCATGCAGTGTGCCGAGGATCGGGCAGCCGGCCCTGGCGAGCGCCTGGGTGACCATCAGTTCTTCGCCGCGGCGTGCCCTGCGGGCAAGGCGGGTGACGATCGCGCCCCCCTTCACGCCGATGACGCTGTCGCGGCAGAAGGTCGACTTGAGCGCGCCGGGCGCGGCCTTTTCGGTGAGGATGACGTCGACGCCCTGCGACCGCAACAGCTCGGTGAAAGCGTCATGGGCGGCCTGCATGGCCGCAAGATCCGGCGGCGTCTTGCCCATGAAGTACCAGCCCTTTTCCGGATCGCCGAAGCCGCCGATCTCGGGCATAGGCTTGTTCTTGTCGACGACATTGATCTCCTCGCCCGGCCGGTGCATCAGCACGGCGCGCAGCTTGCCGACATCGTTGGTGCAACCCCAGGGCCGGCCCCAGACGCGGGTCTGTTCTTCCGGGTCGTGGAAAGCCGGTGTCGGGACGGAGCCGAAGGTTTGAAAGAACTTGGCCTCGCGGTATTCGTGCTCGCTCATTGCGGCGCTGTGGGCAGTCATGTCTTCGATTTCCTTTCTGAAACAAGCGAAGCTGTTGAAGGTCGTGTCATGACCGGCGCTGGGCAATCCGGTCCCAGACGGTCATGCGCAGGATGAGGCCGACGATGGTGACCGCCAGCATGACGGTAGCGATCGCGGCCAGCGCGGGGTCGACGGCATCGGCGATGCTCGTCCAGATCTTGCGTGGCAGGGTGACGATGCCTCGGCTGGTGATGAACAGCGTCACCGTGATCTCGTCCCAGGAGACGATGAAGGCGAGGACCGCCCCTGCGACCGTGCCCGGCACGATATTGGGCAGGATGACGCGGCCGAAGATCGTCGCCGGGCGTGCGCCGAGCGAGCGGGCCGCCTGCACCAGCCTCGGATCGAGGTTCGAAAGCGATGCGCCTATCGCCAGCACGGCGAGCGGCATCGCAAGGATCACGTGGACGATAGTGACGCCAAGCCATGTGTCGAGCAGGCCCAGCTTCGACCACAGGCGCACCATGCCGACCGCATAGATGATCGGCGGTACAATCAGCGGTGAAAGCAGAATGACGCGCAGGATCGACGGCCAGCGTCCGACATAGACCCAGGCGCCTATGGCGAAGGCCACCGAAACGGCCGTCGCTACGACGCTCGAGGCCACGGCGATGCCGAGGCTCGTGAGTATGCTCGCCAACCAACCCGCGCGCCAATTGGCCAGCGCCGCGAAATGGTCGAACGAAATGCCGTTGTTGGGCAGCGACAGGTAGTCCCGATCGGTCAACGCCACCGGAATGACCACGAGCACCGGAACGAACAGGAAGGCGAGCAGCAGCCAGGCCAAAAGCTTGGGCAGCGCGCGTTCGAGCAGACGGCGGCTGCGTGGCGTCATTTGCGGCCACCTTCGAAGGCGGCACGCAACGCCGGGCTGCGCATGGCCAGCGCGACAAGGATGCCGACGACCAGCAGGAGCATGGTCGACAGCGCCGTCGCCACGCCCCAGCGCAGCGTCGAGGATATCTGCACGGAAATGTATTCGGCGACCATCAGCACCCTGCCAGCGCCCAGGATCGCCGGAGTGACGAGGAAGCCGAGCGAGAAGATGACGATGAACAGGCCGGCGATTGCCAGGCCGGGCATGCTGAGCGGCACCCAGACGCGGAAGAAGATGGTGACCGGGCGCGCGCCAAGCGATCGTGCCGCCTGGATGATCCTCAGGTCGATCTCCGACAGGTTCGCGTAGAGCAGCATGATGGCGAAGGGCATCATGTAATGCACCATGCCGACGATGACGCCGAACTGGTTGTAGACCAGTTCGAGAGGCTCGCTGACAGCGCCGCTGCCCACCAGGGCCGAGTTGAGCACGCCATTGCGACGCAGGATGGTGACCCAGGCAAAGGCGCGCACCAGCACCGATATCCAGAACGGCACCATGACCATGAACAGCGCGACGCGGCGCGGCGCCGGCCGCATATGAACCAGCGCGAAGGCGACCGCATAGCTCATGACGATCGTCAGCACGGTTGTGACCGCCGAGACGAAGACGGTCGTGCGCACGACGCGGCCGATCGCGGCGTTCTGAAACAGAGCCACATAATTGCCGAAGCCGAGGGTCGGCTCGGTGAAACTGAGCGCCAGCACCTGAAGGATGGGCAGCACGTAGAGACACAGGGTCAAAAGCGCAGCCGGCACCGTCAGGCAGAAGGCCCAACGCTGGAATGACGTCATGATCTTTCGAACCACCACCGGCCATCGGCCGGTGGTGGTCTCCGATGGTTAGCGTGAGATGAAGTCGAGGAACTTGTTCTGCAGCTCGGCCTCGTTGTCGGCATAGTATTGCGCCGAGATCGCCAGACCTGTCTTGGCGTTCTCGGGGGCCAGCGAATAGACCGCCTTGTCCTCATCGGTCATCAGCGCCAGCGCCTTCGGGTTCGACGGGCCATTGCCCATGACGCGCAACAGCGTCACCTGGCCTTCCGGGTCCATCGACGAATTGATGAAGTCGAAGACCTTCTTGCCGGCGGGATTGCCCTTCGGCACCGACCAGGCGCTGGCAAACATCAGGTTCTGGTTCCAGGTCCAGGTGTAGTCCGGGTTTTCCTTGCGCAGCAGGTTGGCGCGCGTATGCCAGATATTGCCCATGACCACCTCTCCGTCGCGGAAGAGCTGCTGGCTCTGCGCGCCCGACTCCCAGAAAATCAGATTGGGCAGCAACGGTTCGAGCTTCTTGAAGGCGCGGTCGACGTCGAGCGGGTACATCTCTTCCGGCTTGACGCCATCGGCGAGCAGCACGGCTTCGAGCTGCCCCTGGATCCACTTGCACATGGTGCGCTTGCCGGGAAACTTCTCGAGGTCGAAGAAGTCGTTCCAGCTTGAAGGAGCGGTGGCGCCGACCTTCTTGGCGTCATAGGCCAGCACGTTGGAGTAGGTGTAGTTGCAGATGCCGAACTCGGCCGCGAGGCCTTCGCCGACAAGGGACTTGTCGACGATGGAATAGTCGATCGGCACGACATAGCCGCCCTTGCCGAGCACGACGGCGTCCGTCATGCCGCCATCCGTGGCATCCCAGGTGACATTCTTGGAATCGACCATGGCGCGGATCGCACCGGTCGCCGGGCCGGTGCCGTCGATGACGACTTCAATGCCTGACTTGGCCTTGAACGGCTCGCCATAGGCCTTCTGAAAGGCTTCGAGGGCAGCCCCGCCCCAGTTGCAGACGACGATTTCCGACGCCTCGGCGGAGGCTCGCCCGGGCTTGAACGCGACTGCCATGCCGAGCCCGGCCATAGCGGTCATGAAGCTTCGGCGATCGATCTTCCCAGTTTTGAATTTATCAAGCGCAATCAACGCTGCGTCTTGACCAAAGCGATTTATGGACATGTGTGTTCCCCTTTCACGTCCGCGGAAGCGGCTAACTTTCTTGCTCTTCCTCCCTGGCCGACACCGGGAGCCCATCGGGGCTTCCAGCGCCGGTATGCACTATCGAACGTCCTGACAGACGGCCGTGTGGCGGCGCCACCGAACTGCGTATGACGAGTTCGACGCCGACCCGTTCGGTCACCGTTTCGGATTTCCTGCCGGCGATGAAATCGAGCAGCATTTTGACGCCGCGCGTGCCGAACTCGGCTGCCGACTGACGCACGGTGGTCAGCGCCGGCGCGAGCAGATCCGCATTGTGGATATCGTCGAAGCTGACGAGCGAAATATCGTCCGGAATGCGGATTCCGGCCTGCCGAGCGGCCCGGATTGCGCCAGTGGCCAGCATGTCGCCGAACGTGAAGATCGCGGTAGGCGGCTCGTTCTGTTCCAGAAGGTCGAGAAACGCGATCGAGGCCGGCGCCTCCTCATATTCGCAGAACCTCAGCAGTGCGGGATCGGCGTGAAGACCGACCTCCGCCAGCGCCCGCGTGAAGCCGTCGAGACGTTCGGTGGTGCTGAGAAGTCCCCTCGGCCCCGCGATAGCGGCGATGCGGGTATGGCCACACGATATCAGGTGGCGTGTCGCCAGGAGGCCGCCATGGACGTTGTCGGCGAACAGGCGCGGCGCCTTCGCGCCCGGCACGTCCTCGTCGAGGAGCACGATTTTTCCGGTCTCGTTGATCCGCCGCAAAAGCCGCCCGTCATCATGGTGGTTGGTGAGAAGCAGGATGCCGTCGACCTGTCGGTCATCGATGCGCGACAGGAAAGAGACTTCCTTCTCCACCAGGTTCCGGCTGTTGAACATCAGCAGATTGTAGCCATGCCTTGCGGCTTCGGCCTCCGACGCGCTGGCGATCTCGGCGAACAGCGGATAGGCGATGTCGGCGGTGATGAGGCCGAGTGTCTCGCTCTTGCCGCTGCTGAGCCTGCGGGCGATCGCGTTGGGATGATAGCCGAGGCGCTCAGCCGCCTGCCGGATGCGGCTCGCCGTCGGCTCCGGCAGGCTGATCTGCCCGTTGAGATGGCGGGAAACGGACGTGACGGACACTCCGGCTGCCCGGGCGACGTCGCGAATGGTGATTTTCGATCTTCCCGACAAGCGGCCCCACTCCCGCGAGATATGTGCGGATAAACGCTTCAGTAAACCGGTTTCATAGACGGTCCAAAAAAAATCGCGCGCGCTTTCCGCAACCGAACAGGAGCGAATGCCGGCGGCGATCATGACAGGTCTCCGGTTCGGAAGAATTCCTGATGTTCGCGCTTCAAGCCCAGCTGATCAAAGTCCACATTTCGGATGTGCGCCGCCATGAGCCGTGCGGCCTCGTCCATATTGCCGACCCGGACCTCGTCGAAAATGGCACGGTGCTCGGCGATGATCGAACGGATATGATCCGGCTTCATGCCGATCAGGAACTGAACGCGCATCATGTCGGCCGAAATGTGCTGACACGCAGTCCAGGCCCGAGCATGCCCGAAAGCACCGAGCAGGCCTGCATGGAAGTCCATGTCGGCGCGGTGCAGGGCGCCCCTGTCGTCGCCATGGACGAGGCGCTCCTGTGCCCGAAGCAATAGCTCGACCTCGTCCAGCAAGCCCGCATCGGGCCTGATGCCGCTGTTGGCGATGACCGCACTTTCAAGCGTGGAGCGGATGAACACCGCTTCGCGGACGCGCGCCATGTCGATCAGCGAGACACGGGTGCCGGTTTGGGTTGAAATTTCGATCAGACCTTCGTCGAAAAGCCGCGTGAAAGCCTCATGCACCGGGGTGCGGCTGATGCCGAGCGACTGGGCGACGTCTGTTTCCGAGAAACTGGCACCGGGCGCGACACGTGCGGTGATGATCGCCTCACGCAACTCGACATAGGCCTTCGACGAGATTCTGTTTCGACGCTCGTTCTGATCCGCAAGGAGTGAGGTGCTCAAGTTCAGCATGGCGGTATGCTGGCATTCAGGCTTATTTCGAGTCAAGCATATTCTTTGTGCAGCTGCGAAATCGGCTCAATTTTCGGTCAGTCTTGCTTCGATCATGCTCGGACCGTGCCGGGCAGGCTTCGGCCTTGTTCGAGTGCCGTCGCGACGGCGGCGATGGACGCCGCTGCGCCCTGTGGCGTTGGTAGGCCGGCACGATGAGGCGTCAGCCGGATTCGTTCGTGCCGCCAAAACCAGTGCTCGGGCGGCAAAGGTTCGACGGCAAAGACGTCCAGCCATGCAGCGCCGAGCCAACCCCGGTCGAGCGCGGCGTGCAGCGCCCCTTCATCGAGGTGATCGCCGCGGCCGAGATTGACGACATAAGCGCCGGCTGCGAGGCGGGAAAACAGCCGGTCCGACAATATGCCCTTCGTTTCGGGGCTGGAGGGCAGGAGATTGACCACGACATCGGCGTCGTCGACGCAGGCGCCGAGCCCATCATCGCCGAATAGACAGGCGACGCCGTCGATCCGGCGGGGCGTTCTCGACCAGGCGGACACCGGGAAGCCGGCTGCCGACAGCCCTTGCGCGACCTGCAGGCCGAGCAGACCCAGTCCAAGGACAGCCGCCCGCAGCGATCCGCGTGTCCGGTTCTGACGATCAGCCGGGCGCCACAGGCGGGCATGCTGGTCTGCCCTAACGGCTGTATCGTCATGCAGGCGTGCGAAGGCCGCATGCATCGCATAGTCCAGCAGTTGCTCGGCCTGGCCTTGATCCTGCAGGCGCACGATCGGGAGATCGGCCGGGACGCGGGGATCATGGAGGAGCTGATCCGTTCCCGCGCCAAAACAGAAGAGGGCACGCAGCGAGCGCGGCAACTCGACCATCTCCTCGGGCAGATGCCAGGCAACCAGAAGATCGTATTCGGCGCCGTCCGCCAGGTCAGGCCAGCGGACGAAGTCCGCCGAGGGGAGCGCGGTGCGCAGCGCGCGCTCGAAAATGTCGCTGTAGGCAAGCGGATCGGCGATGACGATCCGCACGGATCAATGCCTGTCGATGGGCATTCCGGCAAGCCGGCGCAGCGCCAGCCATTCCAGTTCCGCGGCGCCGTCCGGATCCGCCTCATACTGCCTGGCGGTGCGCTCGCACACCTCCTTGCTGGGCAGGTGGATGGGCCGCCCGCTGGCCAACGCGGAAAGCTGGATGCGGCACGCCTGCTCGAGGTTGTACATCAGGGCGAAAGCCTCCCCGACGGATCGCCCGACGGTCAACAGGCCATGGTTTCTCAGGATCATGGCACGATTGGCGCCGAGATCGGCGACCAGGCGCTCCTGCTCGCCCGGGTCGAGCGCGATGCCCTCGAACTCATGATATCCAACCTGCCCATAGAAGAGCAGCGACGTCTGGTTGAGCGGCAGAAGTCCCTCCTCCAGGCAACTGACCGCAACCCCCGCGGCGGTATGCGTATGCATGACGCAGACCGCATCCGGGCGCGCCGCGTGGACCGCCGTGTGAATGACGATGCCCGCCGTGTTGATCGGCACCTGCTGGCCGCGCATCTGCTGGCCATGGTGATCGATCACCGCCAGCGATTCCGGCGTCACTTCCCGAAAGAGATCGCCGTAGCGGTTGATCAGCAGGAGTTCCGGTTCCTCGGGCAGGCGCGCGGATATGTGCGTGTGGATGATGTCGTCCATCCCGAACCGGGCGATCAGCCGATAAGCCGCCGCCAGATCCTCGCGCATGGCCATTTCGGCGGTCGACATCATCGCGGATCGTCCTTCCTGTTGATGACGGCCGAATACTTGAATTCCTGTATGCAGTCAATCAACCGGGGGATCGGCAGTCGACCCACGCGGCCGATCCGCGGCCGCCACGCCACGGGCGGCCGGTCGCCTCGGGCCGTCAAAGCGGCTCTTCGGCAGCACCAGATCGCCAACCGTGTAGGTGTGAAACTCGCTGGGCGCGACGGCGTCGAGCCTGCCGAATTGCCGGCGCCTGTCCACCGCAAGCGTCGCAGGCGACCCGCCGGGCGTCAGTCGCGCGATATGGATAGTCCCGTGAGAAGTGGAGCGTAGGCGGCGAGCCTGCGTGATATGAACTCCGTGAAGAGCCGCACGCGCTTGGTCTTGCGTGTCTCACCCTGGGTGAGAAGCCAGAGCGTTCCGTACATGTGCAGGTCGGTGCCCGGCACCCTCACCAGCAGGGGGTCGGCATCTCCGACGAAGCACGGCAGTGTCGTGATTCCGAGACCTTGCCGTACGGCAACGATCTGCGCCTCGGCGTCCGTGGTCCTGAATGGAACCCCCGTGGTGCGAACCTCACCCGCGCCGGCCCACTCTGGAATTCCATGAACGCTTATGACGATCCACCGGATGGGATCAGGCGCGCCCGCACGCCACGCGGCCAGGCGATCGCGGGACATGTAGACGCCGCCGAACACCTCCGGTCCCTTCAGGCCGTGAAGATTGAGCGGCAGGGTTTTGCGGTCGTAGACGACGCGGATCGCCACGTCGGCCTCTCGGTTGGTCAGATTTGCCAGTTCGCCGGATGACAGGATTTCCATCTCGATGTCCGGGTGCAGACGCGCGAAGTCGGCGAAGTCCGGCATGAGCAGGTGTGTCGCGAGGGGCGGTGCCAGCGTCACCCGCAGAAGCCCGCGCACGCTCTGGTCGCGCCCGAAGACGCGCGTCTCCAGCTGGTGAGACGACGCTTCCATCTGGTTCGCGAGCTCGAGGACCTCCTCGCCCGCAGCCGTCAGGCGGTAGCCCGAAGGCAGCTTTTCGAACATTTGCGCCCCGAGGCGTTCCTCAAGCTGTGCGATGCGTCGCAGCACGGTCGAGTGATTCACCCCGAGCTGCGCGCCGGCAGCCCGCACCGAGCCTCCGCGTGCGACGGCTAGAAAGTAGCGAATGTCATCCCAGTCGATCATGGTGCAATCCGGCACCGCGCGGTGCGCCTTCCAAAGCCCGTATCTAGCACATCCTACAGCAGTAGGGGCGGGACATCATTAGCTTATGTCGACAGGGGCGGCGCAATTCCGAATGGCGGACACGGAACGTCGCGGCTGGCGTCAGTCCTGAAGGCGGATCGATTTTGCACCACCGATGTGCGCGCTTCCGCACTCACCACCTGACCCCGACGGGCCCATTTAGAGGTCCTCGGGGCGTACCCGAACGACCAAAGGCAGAAGCTGGAAGGATTGAGTCATGGGAAAACTGGACGGTAAGGTTGCGGTTATTACGGGTGGCGCTACCGGCATCGGCCGCGCCGCAGCGAAGCGCTTCATCGAGGAGGGTGCCTTCGTCTTCATCTTCGGCCGCCGGCAGGAAGCGCTAGACGCCGCTGTGGCCGAGCTCGGGCCCAATGCCCGCGCGGTGAAGGGCTCGGTCTCGGATGAGGCCGACCTCGATCGGCTCTATGCGGCGGTGAAGGCCGAGCGCGGAACCCTCGACATCATCTTCGCCAACGCCGGGGTGGGAAGCCTGCTTCCGCTCGGCAAGCTCACCGCCGAGCACATTGACGAAACCTTCAACACCAATGTGAAGGGTACGATCTTCACGGTCCAGAAGGCGCTGCCGCTGATGGGCGAGGGCGGTTCGATTATCCTGACCGGATCGAGCGCCGGAACCACGGGCGCGCCCGCATTCAGCGTCTATAGCGCGAGCAAGGCGGCAGTGCGCAACCTCGCGCGGACCTGGGCGGAAGACTTGAAAGGCACCGGCATCCGGGTAAACGTGCTGTCGCCCGGGCCGACGGCGACCGAACTCGCGAAGGCAGCGATAGGCGAGGAGGGCTTGAAGGTCTTCGCCTCGATGAATCCGCTTCAGCGGATGGCCGATCCAGCGGAGATCGGGGCGGCGGCTGCGTTTCTCGCGTCGCCCGACAGCAGCTTCATGACCGCCAGCGAGGTCGCCGTCGACGGGGGCTTGGCGCAAATCTGACCCGCTACGCCCCGCCGTTCAATCCATTCGATATCCCGAGCCCGCAGGGCCTGGTAAACTGAAGGAGAATATACATGAGCTATGCAATTATTGGCTTCGGCAAGATCGGCCAGGCTCTTGCCAAGGCGTTTGCCCGCAACGGCATCGAAGTGTCCGTGGCAACCACGCGCGACCCGGAAAGCTTTGCATCAGCCGCGGCCGCGATCGGACCCACGATCATCCCGAAAACGCTGGCGGACGCGGTCAAGGCGGACATCATCTTTTTGGCTGTCCGCTTTGAATCGCACCCAGATGTCGCGAAGGCGCTGTCAAGCTGGGAAGGCAAGACGATCATCGACGCGACGAACGTGTTTCCAGTCCCCGAAGAACTGGACGGTCTGCCGTCCTCCGCCTTCGTCGCAAAGGCGTTCACCGACGCCAAGCTTGTCAAAGGCTTCAATCACCTGATTGCGGCCACCCTGGCTGCCGATCCGATCGTCGAGGGCGGCCACCGGGTCGTCTTTCTTTCGAGCGACGACGAGGACGCGATCGCTCCCGTGGCGGCCTTGGCCAAACAACTCGGGTTCGCACCGGTCAAGCTGGGGAAGCTCAACGAGGGCGGCGCACTGGTGCACGCACGCGGCCGCACTTGGGGCCAGCTGATCTTCCAGGATCTGTTCAAGAAGGAGCAATAACGGATTTACCGTGCGCCGTCAGAGTGGCCGGTGTTCGACGCCGGCCACATCGTCAGCATCGAGCCGAGCGCGCAAAGCGACGCGCTTGAAAGCGGCTACATCTGCCTGGGATCCTTCGGCCGACAGGTGCCTGCCACCCATGAATCGTAGTTGCAATAGCTGATGTCCCAGCCGGCATCGCGTCTTTTGGAAGTTACCTCACGACCGCCCGCGCGGATGGGTCCGAAGCCGCCCCAACTGCCATCCGAGCCCTTGTAATTTCCCATGACGCGATAATTGCAGTTGTTTACGACGAAGTTGCCGTCCATCGACACGCATGCCGATGCGACAGTGGAAAGACTGAAGAAGGCCGTGCCGGCGACTGTGACGGCGAGAGAGGCTTTGCGCATAGTGGTCTCCTAATTGGCTGGGCGAACCAACCATCACGAGATCTCAGGCCGGGCCTCTTCCCCCATTTGGGCTAAACCGGCTGGCAAATTCACAGCGGCATGGCTGCGCTTGCGGACAGAAAGGTATGTGTGGAGATGCCGAATGGCCTGCCCATCGCCGAAGCTTTACGGCCTCCGCGAAGGTCAGAGTGTCCCGGCTCGGGCGGCTTTGTCCTGTTGGCTGCGCGATATGCGGCAGGCGGCTCAGGAAAAAACGCCCTTGGCGGGCAAAACGGGCACGGGGACGGGCCGATATTATACATACACCGGACTCCAGGGTACCGCCTCGTCCGTCCGCCGTCCTGTTGCCAACCATCCCTACGCGTGCGTTCCGCTGGTTGCCTGTAGTCATAAATCGGCAGGCAGCCGCTGAGCTTTCGAATTGAACAGGCGCAGTGGCCTGAATTTCGCCGTGCGATCAACTCGCCGCAGACCCATGACAGCCTCTAGAGCGCGTCCCGTTCGAACGGTTTCAGGCGACGCGACACCCACGCTGGTGGCACAGGTGACAGCAGATTTCTGCTTCTATCCATATTGCGTCATAGAGGGAGAATTTAAGACATAGGCGTCGTTGCTCGTATCGATAGCACTCGCGAATAAGGTTTTGGATACCTTAACCGTCATCTCTGTCCGTCATAATCGACGTTTAGGTATTCTTTTTGCACCTTTTGCGTGTACTGAAATAAAAAAATTCAATGGACGCGTCTATATATCAGTTCACGTCAGTGACGGCATGCCGTTCGTCTTCCCGTTCGCCGTCGGCATCAGTCAGGGCGCGAACGTCCGAAGGACAAATCCAGGCTGATGGGTTGGCAATTGAACGCACCGAGTGAAAGGACCTATGATGAGGCACTCTCTATTCATGCTGGTTTCCGCCGCGCTATTGAGTACCGCCGTTGCGGGTCCAGCGGCAGCGCAGACCGCCGCTGAAACAAACCAGGCCCTTGACGCGCTGTTCGGCAGTCACACAACCTATCAGCAGTTCTTCGACAAGCTGCAGAAGGCTGTCAGTGCCGGTGACAAGCAGACCGTCGCGTCGATGATCGATTATCCCTTCCGCGCCCGGATCGGCGGCAAGGCGATCAAGATAAACGACGCCGCGCATTTCGTGACGGATTACGACAAGATCGTTACCGCCAAGGTCAAACAGACCGTCCTCGAGCAAACCTATCCGACGCTGTTCGCCAATTGGCAAGGCGTCTCAATCGGTGATGGCGAGGTCTGGTTCTCCGGCGTCGGAGACGGCAACACCATCAAGATCACCGCGATCAACGACTGACACCTGGCGGAAGAAATTCCATTTTCGATGATACCGACGCAACCGATCGTTGACCACTCCGGAGGGTTCACATGCTACGTTACCTGTTCATTGCTTTGCTCGCGCTCGGCTCATCGTGGATGATCTCTGATGCCCGCGCACGATCGACCGTCGAATGCCAATCGAGGCACTATCAGTATGGCGAATGCTGGGCGGGCCCGCTGAGCAAGCCGCAACTCATTCATCAGACTTCCGGAAGTCCTTGTATTTTGAACCGGACCTGGGGCTACAATCCACGCAGCAAATATATTTGGGTCGCGCAAGGCTGCTCCGGAATTTTCGCCGATGTCGGCGGCTACCACCATGGACGTGGCGACAGCTTTGATCCCAATGCCCGCATGTATGACCATCGCGGTCATGATGTCGGCGCGGTGGTTGGCGGAGCTATTCTCGGCGCTCTGATCGAGGGGATGGCGGACGATCATCACAATCGACGGCACACGACGAGTAACTACCGCTCCGATAGCAGCTACAATGGTTGTCATGGCATCGGATGCAAAGTCGACAATCCGGACCAGGCAATCGATACCCGACCGCAATTTGACAGGCAGGGAGAGCCAAACTTTGATGTGCATGGCAACTACCAAGGATGCCATGGTGCAGGCTGCCTTGTCGACAATCCTGACGCGGAGTGAATTGAAGGACGAAGGAAGCCGGTCACGATTGTCAAAGCGGGGCTCTTAAATCTTTCCCGCAGCATCAATCTTGATCTTCATCCTGGCATCACCACGGCAGACTTCGTTCACCTGCTTCTTGGTTTCTCCTCGAAGCGGTGGAGGCAGCCGAACATGTTCTCTATCCCCTCCTCCATCGTGGCGGCGGCCGAGACGATAAGATCGAGGTTCTTATGCCGTCGATCCATGGGGGCTTTGTGCGGAAGCCTCTTTGTACCAAGAATGTACCAAAAGAGAGCCGCTATCCAGAAAAATCGTTGCGAATCAGTCTGTTACGGGAAATCGATGGCGGAGAGGGAGGGATTCCTTTTCACCCATATGATACTGAAAATACTAATCTTTTCGCGCTTTTTGTTACACAGTTTGTTACACAGCTACAACTACGATTTATAACCGCTCTAAGCTCGCGGCTTTTGGGCTCGCCTGCCCAATCCATCCGATCTGTCGAAACCGACGGCTTGTAGGACACTCCCGCGTGTGTACGAGCGCCGACCAGGAAAAACCCGCAAAAAACGTCGCCCTCAGATACCCCGTCGGCAATGAATATGGGACCGAAGTTGCGCGGCAGATCGGGCGTTAGGTGCCTTCATGACATCTGAACCTGAGCAGGCTCCTACGCCGCGAGCCGGCACATTTCCGAACGGAGTTTCGTCCGGCTGCGAAAAAAGGTGCCCTGTCGGGACTTACTTGTTGGCCGGATGGCTTATCAGGGACTAACTCGTGAAGAGACTGATAATGCAACATTGTCGTTCGTATTGTCACGCACGACAGGCTGTGCGTTTTGGCATAAAAATCATGGCGAAAAGCGCACCGGCACTTTACCCTCCAAATCATGATTCGCCTCGATCCCGCGACCGCCCGCTCCTCTGCGCCGCCCTCCGTTCCGGCTTGGGCGATCACAAGCGCCGGCGCGCCGAGCGTTGGCGACGCCGCCTTCCAGGCCGGCGCCGCTTTGGGCACCCTCGACACGCTGGCCCGCGCACAAGCCAGCTGGGCCGGCGCTTGGCGGCAGCGGCTGGCGCTTCGCTGCGCCGCCGCCAGCATGCGGCTCGCCGGCCGCGCCGAGGACGCGGCCGCCTTGCGCGATGCCTGGCACTTGCGCCCGCCCGGCGCCGACCTCGGTCCCGCCGGCGCTATTTTTGGCGCCTGGCGGCAGCTGGCGCTGCAGCCGCCCGTCGCCACCGCCGATCGTTTGGCCAAGATCGTCGAGCTGCTTGGACTCCATTGGGATGGCGCGGCGCTTGCCGCGCTTTGCACTGAGATCGAAAAACTGGCGGCATCCCTGCGGCCGGCGCCGTTCGCCGCGGCGGCGATCGCCGCTCACGTCGTCGCCATGCGCCCCGATGCCGAGCTTCTGGCTTGGTGGCTGGCCGACCTGGTGCTGGCGCAAAGCCTGGGCTGGCCGCAACCCCTGCCGCTCCTAATGGCGCAGGTTTTTGGCCCATCCTTCCGCACCGAGGCCGGCGGCGGCAAACGCATCCGGCCAGGGGACAAGAATTTTGAGCGGGCGGTGCATCGCGCTCGTTGCGGCCGCCGCGGACGCTTGTCGGTTGGCCGCCGAGCTGTCGCGCCGGGCCGAAAAGCTTCTGGCGTTAGCGCCAAAACTGCGCGCCAAAGGAGCCGGCGACGTAATCTTTCTGCTGCTCAGTGAAGACGCCGTCTCCGGATCGCTGACGACGAAGAATCTGTCGCGCTTTGCATCGCGGCGGCTGTTCGAGCGGCTGCAGCAACTGGAGGCCGTGCGGGAGCTCTCCGGCCGCCCCACATTCCGGCTGTTCGGGTTGTAGCGATGAGCGAAGCCTCCGCCCGCCGAAAGCCAAACGTTCAGCCGGCTTTGCTGGATGTCGAGCTGGAACATCTGCCGCCGAGCTTCGCTGGCGCGAGTGGATGGGCCGAGTCGAAGCGGTGATCTTTGCGGCAAATGAACCGGTGACACGTAGTGTCCTCGCGCGGGTGGTGGGAAGGAATTGCAATCTCGAGCTGATCATCGACGACATCCGCGCCGAGCTCGCCGAGCGCCCCTACGAGCTGGTCGCCGTCGCCGGCGGCTGGCAGCACCGGACCAAGAAGATTTTTGGCGACACCATCCGCGCCGCCTTCGGCACGGCAGCGGGCGAGGGGGCAAAAGAACTGTCGCAGGCGGAGGCGCTTGTCTTGATGTGCATTGCCTATTTCCAGCCGATCACCCGTGGCGAGCTGTCAGGCTTCTTCGGCAAGGAAGTGTCGCGCGACCTGATCGGCGTGCTGCGCGCGCAAGATCTGATCGCCTCGGGGCCGCGCAGCCCGCAGCCGGGCGCGCCCTATACCTATGTGACGACCAAGAATTTTCTGTCGCAGTTCGGGCTCGACACGCTGCGCCAGCTGCCGGATTTCGAGGCGCTCGAGGACGCAGGGCTGCTGTCGAAGGAGAAACTGCTGGCCGGGGATATACCGACCGGTCTAGTCCGGGGGGAGGGCGACGGCGAAGAGGGCGAGCCAACGACTGGCGTCGTTGAGGATGAGGCGCTCTGAACTGATCGGAAATCGGGTTGCTTACGACAGCTAGCAACTCAGGGCCACGATGACTGATCGTTCGGCAGCCGGTCATCGGGATCGTGAACCGCGACATGATCGCCGTCGACAAGATTGGCCGGAAAGATCACCAGATTGGTGCCGCCGGCGTGACGCAGCGACGGGAACAGGATGCCGCGAAGCCCGGCCGTGATGACCAGGTCCGCGAGCTTCCACGATGGCGGGATTTTCTTGTCGATGCGAGCAATCTGGCGCCAGGCACAATCCCATTCCTGCCAAGCGCCGTCCCAGATGTCCGGGTCGAATCCCTGCGAAAGGTCGGCCACCTCAGCGAGCGTGATCTTGTAGGCGGCAAGCGTTGCCGGCGGGACGATGCTGGCGCCCTGCTTGTATTCGTCAAGAGCCGTCTGGGTCGAACGGGACAGATAAAGCGCTTCGACGCCTGGCCGGTTGAAACGACCGCCATCGATCGCCGCGCCTGCACCGCTGGTGGGCAGGAAGGCCCATTTGGGTGTCAGATAGCGATGGAAGATCTCGTCCGGCCCGACGCGGGTGACCTTCACCCGCGCGCCCCGTTCTCGAGATCCCGAATGAAGGCCAGGACTGCTTCGACCTGGCCGCCCGCGACGAGTTCGGCCGCCGTGCGATGGCCGTAGTCGGCGATCGGCTCATTGCGATACCAGTAGATCGCTTTGTCGACGTCGCCGGTGAGCTCCGTCGCGGCCGAGATCACCTTCACCATCTCGCGCATCCGGCCCTGCAGGCGCTCAGATGAGGGATTGCGCAGCGTGTTGCGATGGACCCCGGTCAACTGTGCCAAATTGGCAACCTTCACGCCCAGGGCCTGCGACAGGCGCTTCGGTGAGATATAAGGCGTGCGCGGCTCCTGAAGGCTGTCGACAAAGCCTGAGACCGCGGTGGAATGTGCGAGCTGTGCGTGGGCCATGGCAAATCTTCGACCTCTCATATGCACAATATATGCACATTCCAAGGCATAGCAAGTGAACAGTGGCCTGGCACCTTCCCGCACCCTGTTTGTCCTTCCCCATCCTCGTAGCGGGTGGTAGCTAGCGGCAGCAATGCGCCGCTTATCGGTCGTTCACCGCAACCATTTCTCGATCCCGAAACTTGCCGTTCGTTCATATCTTCGTTCGCGACGGTTTGACTGGCCGATTCGGGAACTCTGCTGGCTAACTGCTATTTGTGGTTCATGGAGGAAGTGTCCAATGACAAAGGAGCGGCTTCGTAAGCAGCCCAGACCGGGTAAGATGAAGGCACACCACGCCGCCGTTGATCGGCTTTGCGATCAGCTGCTATAAAGTCGTCCGATCAGGTCGGCAGCTGGCGAGTGTCGATGCGTTCCGGGATCGAGAGATACGCAACCTCCGAGCCGTCATGGCAGCGCGACGACCAGGATCTCCCCGACCGACGCCATCCCTTGCCTATGAAGCTGCGGCGCAAAGAGCGGACGACGAAGCGGTATGGACGAGAAAGAGCCGAAGAAAAGCGACGAAGCCCCCAAGGGTGCGGACAAACAGCCGGTGGCGGATCCATCCGAACCTGACGCGGGTCCGGCGACGACCGAACCTAAACCCGACTCGGACAAACAGCCGGTCGTCCCGCCCAAGGCCCCGACCCCATCGGGCCAAGACATCACGAATATCCGCGCTTCGGTGTTACGTGATCCGCTCGATGGCGGGATCGCGCGCGCGATGCGAGAGTTCAATATGAGCGAGCGCATGGCACGCGATCTCGGCCTGATCCGCAGCCCGCTCAACGATCTCATCTCGGGGAGAAACCAGCTGCATGGCGTGGCGCGCGCGGTCGCCGAGGCGCAAAAGGCGATGGAGGCGGCCGGCGGGTTCAGCGCGCTCCATGATCGTATGACCCGGGCCAGTGCAGGTCTGGATGCGCTTGGCGGCCTCGAAAATGTGAAGCGGCAACAGCGTGAGATGGAGCGCACGATTTCCGGCCTTGGCGGGATCGACGCCATTTTCGGTCGTCATTCGGCGATGCGCGATGCGGTGACCGCGCTGGGCGGCATCGAGTCGATCATGAAGCGGCACGACGAGATGAACCTGCTTGCGTCAGGCTCACTCGCCGCGGCCAGCTATGCGAAGGGTACCTCATTCGCGGCAAGCCAGGCGATCGAACGCGCTATGCGCGACATCGCCGGCGTGAGCTCGTTCACCGGGCTGCTCGGCAATGGCGGACTTGATCGCACGCAACTCGACGCGTTGGTCTCGGGCACGCAAGCATGGCGTGCGGGGTCGGGCAGCCTGTCGTTGGTCGCGACGCTGCATACACAACTACCCGATCTAGTTCCGGAGCGTCGCCGGGCGACGGCAGGGGATTTCGCGAGCGCGGGGCTATCGCGGTTTGGCGAGCGCTTCGTCCGCGACAGCGCGCGGCTCGCCCGGCTGCAGGATGAAATGCTCGGACTCAGGCGGCCATGGGTCGATGTCGGCAATCCCGGCCAGAGCGTATCCGCCTATGTCGATGCGCGCGCGCTGGCGACGATCGTTGAAAATGGGCCACCGGAATCACGGGCGGTGGCCACCGCCGTTCGCGAGGAACTGGGCGATTATCGGGAGACCGATCCGGTGCCAGAGGTCGTCGCCGCCGACCCGGTGTTGCGCTCGGCCTTCCGGCTGGAGGTCGGCTATAACGCCGATCTGAGTTCGCTTCCGCCCGCGATCATCGCCACGGTGTTCGGCGGGCTCGGGGGGGCCGTGCCGCGCCGGATCGAGGCTGATCCCGACGCGCTCGAAAGCGCGGTACATCAGCGCGCGAGGCGGCTCGAACTCAAGCTCCGGCGGTTCATCGAGAAGAAGATGATTGCAGCTCGCGGCCGCAACTGGAGCAAGCAGCGGGTGCCTGGCAAAACTGTAACGGGGTGGCGTGCGCGCCGGCAGACCGACATTGACAATGGCCGTACCCCGAGCCGCCTGTTCGACTATGCGGGCTTTGAGGATTACCGCGCGATCATCGAGCAGAAGGACAATTGGGCGGAGGTGTTCGAGCCGTTCTTCAAGGTGAAGACCTCGATCCTCGAAACGCTGCGGCGGCTGAGCATGATCCGCAATCCAGACGCGCACTACCGCATCGTGACGATCGAGGATTTCCTCGATCTGCACACCGAAGGGCGGCGTCTGGATGCGTGGATGGACGCGGCGAGCTGACCGGCACGGCACCTGATGATACTGGCCCTGACTATCTTGGCCCCGATTATTTCGAACCCGAAGAGTTCGAGGATCCCCCGACGACGGGCCGCGCCATGGTGATGTGTCCGAGCTTATCTGCGCGTTTCGCTGGGCAAGTACGAGGTCAGCGGCAAGGCCAAGATGCTGGCGATCGCGCCGGGCTATGGCCGCATCAACTCATCATGTGTTTACTGCGACTTTATGCGCCGGCGACAAGCTGGCGCATGCGCGTTGCAATCGCATGGTGCTCGTCGAAAATCGGACCGAGGCGCTCGGCCCATAGGTGAGCGTCCTCTTGCGCTTTCTGTTGCGAACCCCCGGCCTTCGAGAACTCGGGCAGCACTCCAGCCATCATCTGGTTCAATTCGGTCAGGCGCGCGGCCAATCGGTCGTACTCCTTGCGTTCATCCTCAGTCATTCAACAGCCCTCCACACGCCGCAACCCTACAGCATAGCTGCAGGGCGTTACTAGGCCGCTCGTTTGCGCGTTAATTCTACGAAGTAGTCAAAGCCATCATCGGTCGCAGGCATAAGCCGGCGGGCCAGATCAACTGAACTAGAACATGCCCGAGGAGACGCAGCCGACCACAATCGGGGAGGAAGCCCCAGGCGCCCAATCGGTTAGTGGTCATCCGGCCACGCGAACAGTTCCTCACGCGTCACGATCGGCACCGGCACGAGCTTTTCGCCGATGTCCAAGATCTCGGTTGGCTCATCCTCTTGGGAACCGTCCTGGATCCATATCTCAGTCGCGACCATCAGGTTTACAAAATTTCGCGCTGCCCAATAGCAGGCGAACTCCTCCCAATACCCAGCAAACGTCCCCGAACCGATCGTCACCTTCCCTTTGTTGCCCCAGATGCGCCGCGTGAGTTCATGCACTGAGAAGTGCACGAACGACGAAGTGGCATGATAAAGGAAGTCGTATTCTTTCTCTCGACCCGCGGCCTTTGACACCCATTTGAACGTCGGCGGAGCCTTATCCCACCCGAGCTTCCCTTTTAGGACCTTGAGCTCTTTTGCGACGGCTTCGCCATTCGCAGCATGAAACGCTACGTGCTCAGGTAGCCACCCAAGGTGCAGTGAGACGTTGCGTCCCAGATACGCAGCTTGCTGGGTCACGCTCTTGGCAGCCCCACCGGCCCCTAGCAAACGAAGGATGCGAGAGGCATCCGCTTTCACGGTAAGGAGGTACTCGATCCAGATCATCTCCTCGTAGCTCGGCCGCAGGAGCGATACGCCAAACGCACCATGTCCGGCGCTCGACAACGCTAATTGCGCTTGTAGTCCTTCCCACTGGCGCACGAGGACGGCTCGCTGGATCAGCCCGAAAAACTCGTCTTGGGTGGGGCCAGCCCACTCATGTTCCTTAAGCGGCGCCAGCATTGGAGTGAGGGCTTTAGTGAGGCGCTTAAGCTGATCGAGGTTTGACATGTGAAGCTCCCTCCGAGAACCCCGGGCCAAGAAACGTGCCAATACCCAGATCTTAGTGACGGGAGGGCTTCGGGCGGGTGAAATGACATAAACCTTCGCCGCAGGCTTGGGAAGTTAAGTCCTATGAAGGCCAAAGAGCGGTCAAGTGCTGCGTGGAAGGCCAATGGGTCAGCCCCGGTTAGCGCGTTCGAGAAACCGCATCGGCTTGACCACGACGGATAACAACCCTGACGTTACGATCCTATACTTGCCGCCTAAGTCGTTGCATAGAATCAGGCTTCACTTTCGGGCTCGTCTCGGAATGCCATCTACGCAGATGCCTTAGGCTGCTGCAGGGCGGACTCTTTTCAACAGGATGAACTCGTTGCGGGCGTTCGCCCGCGACATTCCAGAATACACACTCGGGTCGGCTGGATGTGCCTAACCTTGCCCCTACATGTATAATCGCTGTTCTTTCTTTTCCTGAAGGCACATGGTTCGAACACAGGCATCCTCGGTCAACCCTCTGTATGTTTGATGACTGACTTTAGCGAAGCTACGGCCGCCGTGCGTCGGCGCATGCAGCGCACGGCTCGAAAGGACAATCCGTTCGAGAGATCGGTGAGGTCACTCTTACACGCTCAAGGCATTCGTTACCGGATCCATTTCCCGCTGCCCGGCCTGAGGCGGACAAGCTGTGACATCGCCTTTCCCAGCCTGAAGATTGCCGTTTTTCTGGATGGATGCTTCTGGCATGGGTGCGACCAGCACTGTCCTGTCGTGAAGAAGAACACGGATTTCTGGCTTGGGAAGATCGAACGCAACCATGCACGAGATTTGCGGGCGACGGCTCATCTGACCGACATTGGCTGGATAGCGCTCCGCTACTGGGAGCACGAGGCCGCGGAGAACATCGCCGAGGCAATTGTCTTCGCAGTCAGGCAGGTCAGGGATGCCGGCGCTTCATCGGGCGGCGTGTCGCGCCCTCTGGAGGACGTGCAAGGGCCGTCTGGAAAGTTCGAAGCTGTCGACTGCAACGAATGTACTGTCGAGACCCAACTCCGCGAATAGCCGTTTCTGATCCCAAAGCGGATGAACTACCGCACCCCATCGGCTATGCCGGTCATCCAGGGAGAAAGTGGGGATATCCGCCCTGCCGTCGACGCATGATATCCGGTTGCCGGGTATGAAGGTCCTAGTTTCTTTTGCAAGTCGATGGGCGTTCGATGACCAGTCGCTGATCTCGAAGTCCTCGTACTTTCCATCGAAGCCGCACTCGTAGGTTGGATCAACGAATGCGCGGAGGTATGACAGTCCCAACCTCCAATCAAGCAGGCCGTGAAAGTTCCTATTGTTATAGCGTTGGAGGCACTTATAGCAGGAACTGCCGCATACGCTCATGTGATGCTCGTCTGATACGGTGTTACGGGGCCATTGCGCAGCCTCATCAAGAACGCTTGCCAGCAGATCCGACACAGGGATCGTGCTATCCCCGAGGAGATGGCGGCAGAAGCCGGAACCGTTCGGAAGCGCATCTGAAATCTGGAGATAAGGAAGAGACGGCCTTCCCGGAGAAATCATAATGTTTGGTGCCAGTGCATCGAACTCTTCGGGCGCGATATCGAGATCGAATGCGGCTCGTTGCACGAGAATTTCCGTTGCGGAAATCGCCGCGGCCCGCACGCTCGTCCTTGACGGATCACGCCGGTTCCTCATCGCCAGACCGACGTCCATGTCCAGCAAGCGGAGATTGCCGTTCAGTCGGATGGGGCCGATCTGTAGGGAGTTCGTGACCTTCGGAGACGCGAGGCAGGCGATGACCTTCTCGTCGCCCTGTCGATATCGGATGCCCTGATCCTCGGCTATCACGTCCGAGCTGATAGCCTGCCCTGTGAGTTTCAGGCGAGGCTTGGCCTTGAACCACCAGATGTTGCGGGAAGCCGCGAGGTCAGTCGCCGCTTCCACCTCGAAGCCTGCGAAGTCCGTGTCATCGTTGACGCCGGGGTTAACCAGGAAGATTTCGGAGCGTTCCGCGAAGTTGACAGTGATGTTCTCGTCGGTCTTCTGCTGGGTGGGCTTCCCGAGGCTTGCGAGAGTGATGCGCTGGCCCATCTTCGACTGAAGGTTCTCGTCGGTCGGACGAAGTTCGCTCCGGTAGGCCGTGGGTGTGATGCAGTGTATCCCGGCATCCTCCGGCATCTCCGTTCCGCAGAACTTGCATGGCATCGCCTGGGCAGATCCACGGTTCCACGCTCCGCATTCCTCGCAGAAGCGCAGATGGAAGTCATGCTTGAGCCAATGGCTGAGCGGCTGCATCGGCACTCCGAAGTCCGTGCCGAACTCCTTCGGTTCCCGCAGCATCCCTGTGAATCCGATGCACCTGTGCCGTAGCTTTTCACGCGTCCTGACACTGCCTGGGGCGAAGTCGAAAATCGCCATGTCTTGGTCACGGTCGATGGTGTCCCAGTCCGCTTCGGACGTCCCCTTTTCTTTGACGAGGTCCACGTAGAGGTTCCGCGACCGGGTGGGCATGCCGTAGAGCGGGATCAGACCACGTTCCGCAAGCGCCGCCGCAAGGCCGATCGGCTGTAGGCCGAACTCATCCTCTAGGTCATCGACCTCGGCGAGGATGCTGTCGACCCCGATCTCCTCGGTGATGTTCTGGAGTCCGCATCTCGATACCTCCGCAAGGATGACCGCCATCTGGTGACGGTGGCGGTCTGTGCGGGTCAGAGCGTCCTGCAGCCTGTCCCTCCAGCCCTTTTGGGCGTCGAAATACTCGTTGCAGTAGATGAACTCGCCATGAATGTCCCCGGGCACGAGGTTGTCACCGGCCCAGTCCATGCCACTCTCCTCCCGCATGAGGCGAAACGCGTCCACGAGCCAGAACTTCCTGAGCAGCCGAGACGGAATGTCCACAAGGCCTGTGGTAATGAAGGGCGGAGGCGGAGCGGATCCGGTGATCTCCACCGGATTGTGGAAGTAGTGGATGTCGTGGCTCTTACTCCGGCAGACGGTCAAAACGGTGGAGAAGGCCTGTCCACGGCGGCCGGCACGACCGACGCGCTGCTGGTAGTTGAACCTTTGCGGCGGCATGTTGCCTTGGTAAACGGCCTGAAGCGAGCCAATGTCGACGCCCACTTCCATCGTCGTCGTGACGGAGAGGAGATCGGCCGTGTCGAATAGCTTCCTCCATTCGAAATCCGTGTCGCTCTCGTAATCATTCTTGACGAACACCTGCTTGAACTGCTGGAGGCGCTCGGCCGGATCGCGGGTCTGGCCAGTAAGCTCCTCGCATTTCAAGCGGAACAGCGGCTCATTGTTTACTACCGCACGTATGACCCTTCGTCCAAGGAAGTTGCCTTCGGCGATCCGCCCTGCCGTATGGTCCTCGTCCCGCGTCAGCGTATCGCCGCAGCGGGTGCATCTACCGAAGCCCTCATGGAGATGGACCCGCCCGCACTGCTTGCAACGCCATGCCTTGTCGGAAGGCTTCGCGGTCCGGAAGTACAGCATGCTGATGTCGATCGTTCCGTCGCCCCTCTGCTGCTTCAGTATGGTCCTGAGCTTCTCAAGGAAGGCGTCGCATTCAGCTTCCGGATGCTGAAGTATCTTGGTCATAAGGCGCTTCAGACGGTTGTCGCCAGCCCCGAGCATGTCGTGGGCGCTTCTCCAGTCTTTTTTCGCTTCCGCCTGGAACTGGTTAGGCAAAATGCGGTAGGCATCCGCGAATATGCGAAGCATGGCGTCGTCGCGGGATTTCTCTGAAGTATACTCTTCCGGCCCATAGAAGCTCGGCCAGCCGAGGCCTGTCTCCTCCAACGCGAAGTAGGTCTTGCTGAAGAGAAGGTCCGTGGCGTCTGGCGGCTGCTCGCCTTGGACCTTCTGCCTCGCTTTGCGCAGACGGTTCAGTTCCTCCTCGGGCAATTCCGACTTCCATGCGATGCGCCCGTCGCCTTTCCGTTCGAAATATTTGTACCACTCACGGCCATCAACCCTTGAGAGTGCGGTGTCGGCACCTTCGACTGGTGTCGAACCGAGCTTCATGAGCTCCGATAGTATCGGCCGGGCATCATTGCCCACATTGTCTCGCTCGAATTCGAACAGCTCCTTCAGGGGCACGCTGGGTGGATGGTCGCTGGCTGTCTTCCGCTTCTTGAGCGCTTTCATCCGCTCGCTGATCTCCACCGTATCCTTCTCTTCATCGAGGAGCCGGGCTATCTCACGCTTCAGCCGCTGGTATTCCTCTTCATGCTCATGTGTATACACGTAGTCCTTCGCGATCATGGTCGCAGCGGACACTAGAATCTCGCGGCGGAGATCACGCTGATGCTGAACTTCCACCTCTAGCGCCAGATTGGCTGCGTCCTCGCGACTGTCGGAGAAGGCCACCAGCTTTCCGTCGCCGCCTTGCGACTTCAGCGAAGCCACCAGTTCGGTCGCTAGGAGCTGGGAGGTCTTTCCAAAACCCGTCCTGAAGCTCCGGATAGGCGACTTGCGGCCTTCGCGCATCTTGGAGTTAGACTGGCGGTAGCGGCCAGAATAGTCGGTTCCGCATTTCGGGCAGCAGAACGGCACCGCCGTTCCGGGATCGTCGGCCTTCCGGTTCTGCATCTTGTCTTCACCCGACCAGCGCAGGAGGAAACCCGGCACGTCGCCGGGGGTCTGGGTCTCCTGTACTATCCCCGTCTGTGGGTTGAGGCAGCCCTTGTCCCATTTGTATGGCGATCCGCTCCTGATTTCGGCTTCCGGCTTGGTGCGGCCCGGCCAGAAAAGAGCGAACTCGTTGTAGCTGGCATCTTCGAACCGAAGTGATGAGGCGGTCTCCGGCAGCTTCTCAAGTTCCTGCGGTGATGGCAGGAGGGACACGCGTCGGCCGCCGTTCTGGGTATCGCCGCGCTTTCCTCCTACCGCCAGATCGCCGCACGCTTCGCAATAGAGCATTTCGAACAGACGCCGTCTTCCATCTCCCACGTGATCGTAGTCTTGCCCCCGTTCGATGCTGGGGTCACCCCATATGAGTTCGCCGTCCTCACCAAGTCCCACCGAGGTGAACATGCCTTCAATGTTCCGGACGAAGCAGTGCATCCTGAAGCCGGGGAGATGCGCTACCGCTCTCCTCTCTGGCTTCATTTCATCAGGAATGATCGACTGCGGAAGGTCTGGGATTGCCCTGAGCGCGAGTAGGCCGCGAACGGCGGCGCGATCTTCGACATCGAATAATATGGTTCCGATCTCTCCCACTGCACGAGGTATCCTTCTGCCCTGAGCGTCCAGATCCTGCATGGCATATTCGAGCATGGCGGCGGCGGTGTTGGTCGCCTCAAGAAGCGCGGATGCGTCCGAGAGTGATGCCGATCCGGGAATGGTGCGGGCGGCGGCAAGGAGCTTTCCCTTTAATGCTCCAGGATCGTGCCTGTGGTCGAGCTTTTCAAGCGCCGCAGTGAGTTCGACCAGGCTCTCCCGGGTGGGGGTGCGCTCCGGACGGGGAATGCTGATCGGTCGCCCCGTGACGACGCTGTCCTTCCAGACGGTTTCGAGGTCGATGGCACCTGCTGTCCCTGCCGTGCCGAACATGTTCTTAAGGTAATCGATGCTCGCCTGCGCATTCTTCTCGTCCATCGGTAGCGATGCCGACGACGAAAGGATGCGGAGCTTGTGTGCATGCTCCGGATGCGTCAGGCCAAGGCGCTCGAGGAGGATCCGGATCAATCCGGCCATCTCGGCTCCCGACGAGCCGCGGATCAGATGAAGCTCGTCCAAAACTAAATAGAAGCGTGCGTCGGAGTTGTTCAGCAGCCATTCCCGAGTTTGCGCCAGGATTGGAGCGTCCACTTCGCGCACGAGCATGGCGTTCAGTATCGACTGGTTGGTAACGAGGATGTCGGGTGGTGTCTCCTGGATATCCCAGCGGGAGATCAGTTCGCCGCCGTCCGTCCTCGGGAAGATATACCTCAGGTCGGGATTATTGCCATCGCCCGCGATCCGCTGCTGGATGCTGCGGTATCGCCGCATCTCGTCCTTGAGCTCCTTCTTGGACCGGGCTGTGCGATCCTTCCAGTATTTCTGATCGTCGCGGCGGGGATGCTTCAGGAAGCCCGTGACAGGTGACTTTCCGGTGTATCGTCCGAAGAACAGCCTGTTGCCGTTGAAGTGCCGCTCCATGACATCCTGCGCTTCAGGCGAGTCTATCGCTTTGCGGAGGCGCACCATCTGGTCCTCAACGAGGGCGTTCAAGGGGTAAAGGATCAGTGCCCTGACGGCCTTCGGACGATCAGGATGCTCGTTGCGGCGATGAAAATTGAACCTTCCGCCCTTGTCGAGCCATGTGTCATCGACAGGCTGGCTTGGTGCCGGCCAGGATGTCGCCTCCTTGGCGAGCTGGGCGAGGATCGGAAGCATGAAGGACTCCGTTTTGCCCGAGCCCGTTCCCGATGTGGCGATGCCCGGCGCGCCGTCCGTGACGCCCTTCGTGAGCATCTCCACCTGGTGGTGATAGGGTTCGTATGCACCCTTGAGCGTCGCAGCCTTTTTGTCCCTCTCGAAAAGACCGGACAGGGCCAGTTCGACGAAAGCCCGCCGTTCGTTCATGCTGAACCCCGGAAGCTGCTTCTCGTCGTTGATCAGCGCCTCGAGGCCCATGCCCCACGTCTCATACCGGGGGACGGTTTCGAAGATGGGATCGAGAGCGAGCTGTCCTGGGCTTGAAAGAAGCTTTCGGCGCTTCTCCGAGACTATGGGGTCATCGATGCGATATGCCGTGTCCAGATAGGCCAGAAACTGTTCGATTATCCTTGTGAAGCCACCGATGGGATCGAACATGTTCTAGCCTCCAAGGTTCTGGAAGAAACGGGTGAGTTCGTGGTCGAAGGCGTCGCCTGCGGTCTTTGTCCATATTTGCTGACGGAGCAATACGGCCGCCACGTCTGCCAATTTCAGTTCGGGACCAACCGGAACCCTCGAAAGCATTTTCGTTCCGCGCACGAGGAATGCGGCGTCCACGTCGGTTGCGGTCAGTAGTTCCACCGCCTCCTCCTTGCGTTCGTTACCTCCATCTTGCAGAAGCGCCCAGTGTCCTGCGAACCCAACGACGCGGCCCGGCTTCTTGGCCTGCGATACCTGGATCGGGAAGAGGTATCGCAGCACGGAGTTGGGCACAGAGACCCGAAGGCCGTCGACGCCCGCACTTGCAACGAAGGCAAGATTCATCGGGAGCCTGCCAATCCGACGCATCTCGGCGAGCTGTGGCAGCCAGTATTCGCACGGGCCGCTCGTAATGCCGCAAAGCGCGACGGGTACCAGGATGTCCGATCTGCTCCTAGCATTTTCGATGGCTTTGGCCATACCGCCCGCCTCGTCACGCATGATGTCCTGCAGAGATACGTGGGTCGGATCGCAGAAGACGACGGCAGCGTCGTCGCCGCCGATGGCGTATGCGATGTCGGCAGCGGATGCCGCAGCGGTCTCGCCGACAAGAACAGGAACTTCCTCCGTAGAATAGAGCACGATGGCCATCAACTCGGACGGAGTGAGACCCGATGCCTTCGCGAGTTCCTGAATTGTCCTGAGTATATCTTGGGCGCCAGCAATCGGTGCGACGGGGGGCGGAGCATATATTGCGGAAGTGACGGAAACCTCCTCGCGTGAAGGGGCTTCACGCGTGACAGTCGAAATCATCTGTTCAACCTTCCTGATCTCGGTCCGCAGCTGTTCGAACTCCTCGCGGAGCTGTCGGGCGCTCTCAGATACATTCCGCCCGATCCCACGTGCCGCCTCCTCGATCTTCTCACGCAGAGACTTTTCATGCTGTTCGCTGGCGTTGCGAAGGAGAATCTCGCGGTGCGCTGTAGTGGCGAGGCGCTGTTCGGTGTCGACAACCAGAGCGCGAAGTTCGACGAAACGGACTTCCTGTTCTTCCGCCTCCGCGACAAGCCGCTGCCTGATTTCTTCGCGGAGTCGTTCCTGCTCCGTCTGCTCGAAAGTAAGGATCCTGACCTGCCACTTGGGATCTCGGGCCATCATCTGGGGGATGGCGTCAAGCAGAGACGGCCGGGTCGAGATTAGGCGGAGAGCTGCCGCGAGATCCTCCTTCTCCTGGTCGCCAACCGTTCCCGATATGCGCGCCTTCATGAGTTCCGACAGGTTCGCCTGGGAAGCTCCAGCTTCCCCGGATGCTGCAACTACCGTGCGTGAGAGCCATTCCTCGGCGGATTTCAGGATTTCATCGTCCGACCTCATGTCCATATGGACAGGGGGCGACCAGCGCGGCTGCGGGTTGAATACAACCAAACCGTCCCCCAGCCTCACCCAGCTGGGCTTTGCATCAGTGGCCACCGTCGGTGCGGAGCGGATCGACGTCTGAGGTAGAAGACCGTACAATTCGTTGGGGTGACGGATGAAGCCTGAGGTCATCCAGACGTTCATGCGCACCTCGATCGCATCGACCTTGCACCTTGTGGGGATGAAAAGCCTGCCCTGGCGCAGTTGTGTCACTATCTCCTCGTGGCTCATGTCGTGCGGACTGAAACCGACGGACAAACGTGAGGCAGTGGCGACGGAGACCGCATCCAGCGCCCCCGTGCCTGGCAGCCCCTGAAGTCGCGAGGAAAACTCGAACTGGGAACTTCCTTTAATGCTCATTGCGAGAGGTGAGGTCGTAGTGGCGAACAGCCCGACGGGTGCTTCCTGGTTTCTGGCGACGAACTTCGGTTCCTTCTTGACACCCGTCACCAGCCAGAACGAGTCCACACCGCCCAGATGAATCTGGCCGTTCCTTATCTCTTTGGGAGGTCCGCTTCCGAGCCCCGTATCGCCGTCCTTCACCTCGATGACCATAGCCATGTCGTGTCCTGAAACCTGACGGACGCGGAACACGGTTTTAGCTGCTGCTGCCATTAACTTCTTTCTCCGGCGGCGATCCGTATTTTCCCCGACCGGGAATCGAAAATCGTCCGGTTTCTATTTGAAGCGGATGCGAGGAATCTTCCCACCCAGGGTGCCACTTCCACGCCTCTCTGTGCGATCGACACAACCTTGGACAAGGCCGACACGGTCGGCTCCTCCATGGGGTAGAGATAGCGCCACTGTCCGTACACGAGACCAGAGCCTGCGTTGCACATGCTGCAGTCGGAAGCCCACCTAGCCCAGCTTGACGGGAGTGACACCCGAGGGAGAATCCCGGCCAAGGTCGAGCCGTCGTAGGCGAAGATATGCTTTCGCCTACGGGCATGGTGGGACAGGATCGCGAGTGTGGGCGACACGAAGTTCTGTCCAGGCTGCCCGGCGACCACGGACCGATAGAGGAAGGGGTTTCGGGTATCCGTGCGTTCAAGACGATAAAGGCCTTCCACCATGTCCCCGCCCTCTTGGGCGTCGAAGAAGCCACGCTCCTCGTTGAGACGTGCGGCGACGTGGTAGCCATGGACGCCCCCTGGAGCTCCGTGCGGGCGCTCCCCCTGCGATCTAGCGGCCGCCGCCGCGATTCCGGCATTTTCGACGAAAGCCCGAAGACGCGAAGGGTCTTTCGCCCGCACCAGATATCTTGGCAGAGACCACTTGGAGACCCCGCCCCAAACTTCCAGGGTCGCACCTTCCGCCTGCGCAGCCACCGTGATGCGGTCGATCACTGAGAGGGGGGTTGGCCCGCTGATGCGCACGGCATCGGCAGTGACCATCTCCCACGTCAAAGGGCGCTGCAATATCCGCCGCGCAGGGAAGCTCCGGAGGAGAGTGAAGTCGAACCATCCGGCATCGGCAAAGGAACGGAGAACGTCCCATTCCGACGGATGGCTGCTGGAGAAGGAAAGGCCCTTTCTGACCATCTCGAACGCTTCTGCGAACGACAGCCCTCTCGCCGTCCGGGCATAGAGCGCCTCTCCGACCGTCACCATCTCGTCGCAGACTGGCATGCGGGCGCCAGACCAAGACTCGATGGCGCAGTTTGCAGAGGGAGCCGTTTCGCGGTTGAATTCGTCCTCGCTGATCTCGCGCGCCTCATCGAAGGCAAGTCGTCTGGTGTCAGCCACCTCATTGGCCCGTGCGACAAGAAGCACCTCCCGATTCTCGTTGCGTAGGCATCCGACTGCGCTTCCGAAATAGACTCCTGGTGGGAAGGCAAGACCACTGTCGTCACGGATCATGTCAATGTCTGTGCTGTTCACCTTGACCGTTGTCATCGATTGGTCAGGCGTTGTCAGATGTGGCGAGAAAGGAGATCTTCCTAGCAGGGCGCTCCCTACGCGGATGCCGTCGTGCCATCCGAAAACGCGAGGCCCGGTCTCAGCAGCGATGGGTGCAGACGTCACTTGGCTACGAAACGACACCATGGACCACCGCAGGTTTATGGCACCGTAGGAATCGATCGTGCCTTCTTCGCACTCCGCCAGCTTCGAGGTGTGGATCAACATGACGTGGGATTCGAACGCGTTCGTTGCTCGATATCTCCCAAAGCCCATGTTCTCGAGAAGAACCACTCCCTTGCCAATCGCTTTCGAGATCGCCTTGGGGACGTACTTGATGACCTCCTCCGGCGCGCGGACTTGCTGGCGTTCCCCAAGGGGAGAAGCGCGGAACAGCTCGTAGTCGCCGAACTCTCCCTCCATGATCTCCAAATCTTCGAGAGCTGCCTGCTCGGCTACGATGGCATACCACGCGTGCCAGAACGGCGTTTCGGTGTAGTCGCGACCACCCCGCTTGCGCGCCCGGTCGAACAGATCGAAGTTGTATTCAAAGGACGGCATTTTCTCGGTGAGGAGATGGCGGGAGGTAGAGACTCTGTTCGAGACTATCTGAGGATCAAGTAGGTGGTCAGGGTCGATGGCGTGCCGGAGCTTCCTGAACACTGCCCGGTCGCGCCACGTTGGAAACGCGATGCGCAACGTCCGGCCAATTTGGGCGTGAGGGTTGATGCCGGGCAGGTCCAGTTGAATCTCATGTTGCTTTGCAAGATATTCTCTCAGATGCTCCCACATGGGATTCAGGCCACGCATGCTGGCGCCCCTGAACTTTTCCCCCGTCTGCTTCTCGAGCATTTCTCTAAAGTCGCGATCCCCACGCTGGCGTGTTCTTGTCGTCTGCATCCAGCAGAGGAACACCAGGATACGCACGTATTCTGGTTTCCTGCCTCGAATAGGCATGATATCGCCCGACAGATAGGCTCTGAGTAGGGGCATGTGGGGAAGCGCCGTGACGAATGCACACTGTGCTTCAGCGGCATCGAGCACTCCGAAAATCTCGAGAAGGTCTTCGTCGGACACGTAGACGCTGCCGATCGGCCCAAGGCTACCCGGCCCTAAGAAGTACCTCTCGAGACATATCTCCTCCACGCTGACAACCATCCCCCCTGAAGAAATTCCCCGTTTTACCTACTCTGATCGGGGCACGGCAGCTATGAGCGCAACCGATCCATCAGGCGAGCTATCGAGGTCCATTTTCTCAGCGAACAAATCTGGCGAAACATGCAACACCAAGTGTGGATCTCTATTGTCCGATCCCGCAAGCATGTCGGACTCTTCGAAGGTCAGCCTTACGACCGATGCGATCCTAGAACCTTCACCAAAGCAAATATTACCGTCCTCCTCTTGCGTCATGATAGGAAGATTGGCTACCGGGTGCTTGCTTAGCTTGTCATGGATCAGTTTTATGCGCGCGCGCAGATAGCGAACTGGAACATCTACTTCCAACGAATCTTTCCTGTTCGAAAGTATGGCAAGAAGCTGAACTATCGCCCTGTCGATAGCATCCACTTTATCTTCGCGTACCAACGGGATTGCAATAATTGCATTCGTCACGCACTCGAGGAGTTGGTCTTCGTAAACCTTTACAACGTTTTGGTCGAAGAAAGCGTCGCGACTGACCCGCCACTCGTCCCGGCGCCTGTACCGCAGCGGCATGACACTGAGCCGGTAGCCGTTAGCTGTGATTGCGTCAGCTGCGATCGGTTCCCCCCAGCCCGCAGGCCAATATGTTCCGCCGCCGTATCCGTCTCTCGCGCGAAGAGAGTCGTTTTTCTTGTTCATGAACCGTTTGACCATCTTCGGCAGTTTTCTGCCGCTGGCCAGTGCAAGGCTGGTGATCCTCGCTTCGATACCCTCGGTTCCGTCAGCCAAGTGCCGTATAAGCTTGGCCATAAAAAAAGGTGGGACGGCGTTGCCTACCTGTCTGTACTGGGCACCACGCGGGCCGGTAAACTCAAAGGAATCCTGAAAGCCTTGCAGGCGAGCTCCCTCCCTTACGGTCAGAGCTCGATCATGGTGCGGGTGAGTGAAGCATCCCGATGTTACATTCCCAAATCCAGCAGAAATCGTGTACGCAGGCGAAGCTTCGTGTAATCGCCCATAAAGGGTAGCGTAGTCCGTCATACGGACGCGCCTGAACCGATCGGGAAGAAGCTCTGGCGGGATGTCTTTCCATGATCCACCCTGAGGCACTTTCGATATTCGCTTGCGATTGATGTCCGCAAGTGTGTTGGCCCAATGATTACGGACAATACCCTCGCTATCGTGGACAAACTGCTTGAATTCTCCCTGCGGTGCGGGCGTGTCGGGGCGAACAGTAACCTTGCCATCAGTTTTTACACGGCTCAGATCGCCAATAGCCTCGCCTACGGTCATATATGCCGGAAGGCCTAGCTCAGCTTCAGCAGAATGGGTGGGCGAAGGGAATGTCGATGGAATGGGATCGGCAGACGCAATCAGAATGAATCTATTCCTGAGCTGTGGCAATCCATAGTCCGCCATGTTCAGAACGTCGGCAAAAACGTCATAACCTCTGTCTTCGAAAAGCTTGAACAGTTCCCTTACGATTACGAGGTTGCGCCCATACACGACGCCTGGAACGTTCTCCATTACAACGCGTCTGGGTCTGCGACCTGCTGCGGTAAACCCGTCCAGAAGTCGTATGAAGTGGACGAATAGAGCGTTTCGGGGATCATCAAGGTGGAAGACGCCCATCGTGCTGACAGCTTGGCAAGTCGGCCCAGCAAAAAACCAGTCAATCCTCTCCAGCGCCGCGCGATCGATGACGTCTGCTGCAGAGACGAGTGATACGTCACAGCAGTCAACGAGTGCTTCGGGGTGCGCCTTCTTGAAGGTCTGGGTGGCGTTCTTGTCTATGTCGAGTGCCCATTTGATCTCAAGATCGGGAATGGCAACCACGGCCCCGGCCGACATTCCGCCGCACCCAGAATAGAGATCGACTGCTGTTTGACCCATGATTCCCCCGAAATTTTACAAATAATCAAACTAAAGTCATTCATCAATATTATTCTTGGAGCTGAGCAACTCTATGCGACATTCTTGTTTGCGAATGCTCGGCTGGTGCAAGCGTCAGCCGGCCAGCTTGATGAAAATCAGTTCCGGCGTCAGCATGCTGCCAAAGGCGGCATGCCCGAGCCTTAGCTTCACTAGGCCGTCGAAGCGATCCGACGTGTCGGCACCGAGTGCTGGCGAGTACCTATCCGGCGATCCGGAAAGCCGAGGGTCGTAAGGTGCGCTCAAAATTCCAGTTTCCCCTCTAATCTATTTTCGCCGCGGCCTCGAACCTAGCGCGCACTGGCGCAAGGGTCGCGCTGAACTGCTCCATCTCCGTCTCGATCGCCTCCGCGGTTATGCCGGCAACCGTCGCTATGGACTGCATCGTCATTTCCCGGCGCCGGGGAACCTGCGTATAGGCATAGAGGTTGGGTCCGATCTGGATACCGATCGGCCCGATGCCCATGTGCGCGACCATCAGGCGCAACTGAAGCGGATCTTCGAGATGGCGCATGAACGCGTCTGCATCTGGCTTCTCTCCGGACCACAGGTCGTGAAGCGCGACTCGATGCACCACCTTGTGGGGACCGATCTGGTGTAGGCGGCTGACGTGGGAATACCGTTCGCTGAAGAAGCGATTGATCGCGGCGGCATCGTTGAAGTACACGCCATCGAACGAGCCCCGCATACTGAACGGCATCGCGCTCACAACGACGGGGACGATCCGCAGCGCCGAGCAGTTCTCCTTCACCTTGGTCGTGAGGATGTTGGGATGTTCGGTCAAAGCGGCAGCCAGACGCTGAACCTGCTCCACATGGCCGGCGGCGGACCGCAGGAAGTTATGGGACGCGATTGGATTAGTGCCAGACAGGGACCGGTTCTTGCACTCGAACACGAATAGGTAAGCCCCCCACGGGACGAGCGCGTCATACTCGTAAGTTTGGTCACCGCGACGCACTTCGAAGTGATAGACGGGTAGCCCCTCCGCTTCGAGTGCGCCGCGGAACTGCTCCTCGAAAGCCTCTCCCTTGCCCGCGACGTCGAGCCGCTTATTGGCAAGCGTCGAGAGCACCAGCCTGATCAGCAAGGCGGCGGAAAGCGCCGGCACGGCGAGCAGGCACCAGTCCGCCTCTCCTCGAAGGATAGGCGCGTCATAAACGTCGCGGCTGGACTTGGCGAAGCTCGCGTGGTCGATGAAGATGCGCGCCTTGGGGCCGACGAGTCCATTGCGCTGCAGGACCTCTTCCACTTCGGCGATCGTGAGGCGCGGAAACGCGCGGCCCAGTGGCTCGGACGCGGCCTCAATGTTATGATTGGCCAACTGCTGCAGCACCGCGAAGCCCCGCATCCATTCGCACAGCCGGAGGCCACCCAAGTCCGTCGGATGGGTGGCGACATTGATCCCCAGATACTCGCTCAGCATGATGACACTGTGCATCTCCTCTGGCGAAACGTATCCATGCGGAGGCATGGCCGCGCCGGGATCGACGCCTTGCGCCTTGGACAGCAGGTTGGTCTTTGCGGCCATTTCATGGAAGGTCTGGCCCAGCCGTTCGCCTAGGCGCTCGTTGGCGATAGTGTCGAGAACCTCCCATTCGATGCCCTCGGGGGTGTGAACGATGAGCTGCGCGCCCGTAGGAATACCGTCCTCCTTGGCTGCTTCGCGCTTTTCGAGTGCGCCGCCTAAGTAGCGGCACCGCTCCTCGATGAGCTGCCACTGCTGCCAACCCAGCGCCGTGCTATCCGCTGCCCCGGCCTGTGCGATCTGCTCGTCGGTAGCCGTGGGCAACGATGGCAGCCGGACGAGATCGTCGGCATCAAACCATTTACCCTTGTGGGCGGTGAGCGTCACGTTCATTCCGAGAACGTTGACGAGGAGCGACGTTGCCGCATCGGCCCCAAACCGGTGCCCTTCGGGTGTCTCGAGCACGACGCCGGAGATCAGAAGCTCTCCCGCCGCTCCCGCCGCATCGATCTGACTGCGAATACGATCCCAGCCGCGCGCGACGTGGCCGAGATAGGCTGACACCTGCTCGGCCTCCGACAGGCCAGCGAGCGGAAGGCAGTCGATCATCGTCCGCAACCCGGTATAGCCCTCATCGATTAGCGCGAAGATCTTGAAGCGCGCCGCAACCGCGTCCGCCGCCTCTTCGCTGAGATCGGCGCGAACCTTCGCCACCACGCCACTGAGGATTGCGGCCCGCTTCTTCAGATTGCCCGGATAGCGGAAGACTAGCCTCCGTGCGCGCAGGACGAGATCGACAAGCTTCGTCGCGGAGTCCTCATCGAGCGTAAGGGCCGCAAGGTGGGCGTCGAGGCGGCCCCAGTCGAGATCCTCGAGGCAATCGGTAACTGTGGCCTCGCGGAGGCGATCAACTTCTTCGATCATGCACTCATATCTAGCCTACGACGTCGCGCATCACCACGCCGCGCCGCCATGAATTTCGGGGCGAGGATGCCGCTCAGGTGCGTAGAGTGTTCGTCTGGAATTCGCGTTGGCCGACGCCGCCAGTCGGCTCCGGAATATCCGCTCTCTGCTCAATCTGCCTGTAACCGGAAAGGCAGTAAACGGCCCTTTCCAGCCATTCATAATGTCAGCCGGAACTGCGAAGCCAAGGCTATCGACCTCGAAGAACACACAACGCGCCTCTCCATTGTTCGTGCTTTGTACCTCGAAAGTCGCATAAAAGGGCAGTCTGGTATAATGGCCGAAATTATCTGTCGTCAGTTGAGCCTACGAGTCCAGAATTATCTGTCGTCGGCCTGACTGTTAAGTGGCTCATATCCCACCGCTTTCGCCCGAAGGGGTTCCCAATGCCCTTCGGTCAACAGGTTACCAATGTGCCCCAACGACAATTAATTCCGAACTGGCGCTAAGGAGCTGTCTTCATTAGCTTATTGCGGCCCTGATTGGTAACCTAAGGCCACCCACCACGCGGATTGGTAGCCCACAGGAATAGGTTTGGTAACCCTTATCGAGTGAGGGCCGCTCGTACCTTTCGGCGGGTTCGTTTCAGTTCTAAGCCCGGCTTAATTCTGGACAACGACAGATAATTCTGGACGGCACAGTGGAACTCAACGCGTTGTAAGGATGGCATAGAGAAGCAGTATCCCTCCAGTCTCGCTACGGGAAAAATTCTGGAAAATGGGTCTGCTTGGCTGGACGCAGAACGCTGTGGTTATTCAGCCGGCATTTCTGAAGCCTCTCCAAGACAAACAGCTTGCCTTCGCGCACGCTGTCTTCGAGCGGCTTCGGCTTCGCCAGATGCGCCGCAATCGCGCTGGCCAGCATGCAACCTGTCCCGCGCATCGATGTGGCAAGGCGCGGTGCATCGAAGCGGATGGGTTCGTGCCCGGAGCGTAACAGAATATCGGTCGACCGGGTTCCCGACGCATGCCCACCCTTGATCAGCAGGGCTTGAGGGCCGGCGGCCAGCAGTCTTTTTCCTTGTTGGAGCGCTCCGTCCTCATCCACTGCCAGTTCGGAGCCACTAAGGAGCGCCAGTTCAGGGAGGTTGGGCGTGACAATGCAGCAAAGCGGCATAAGATCGCGCTTCATGGCAGCGATAGCGCCTGCTTGCAGAAGTGCGCGGCCTGAGGTGGAGGCCAGCACAGGGTCGAGTACTGCGGGGACATGCGGAAATTTGCGCAGCACTGCGGCAACGGCAACAATGATCTTGGCAGTCGCCAGCATGCCGATCTTGATTGTGGCCACGTCGTTGGCCTGCAGCGCGGCGCACATCTGATTGGCCACCAGGCTAGGTGGCGAATAATAGATTTCGATCACGGCGTCATGCGTTTGCACCGTTAGCGCTGTGACGGCGAGACAGGTGCGCACGCCAATGGCAGAGATCGTCTCGATATCGCGTGCAATTCCAGCACCGCCACTGGAGTCCGATCCACCGACGACAAGCACATGTGGTTCTCGCCTCAGCGCCATTGGTCCGTCTTTTCGATCCATTCTCGCGTGCGCGCCTCGGGGTCGTCGTTGAGCGTGATGTCGGTCACCACCGCCGCGCTGTCCGCGCCAGCCGCAAAGACACCGTCGAGCCGCTCAGGGTTGAGGCCACCAATGGCGACCAATTGAAACGGCGCGACCTGGCGCTTCCATTCGCTGATCCGTTCGACCCCTTGCGGCGCCCATTTCATCTTCTTCAGGATGGTCGGATAGATGGGTCCAAGCGCTATGTAGTCAGGCTCGGCGGCCATCGCCGTTTCCAGCTCCTGATGATCATGTGTGCTCAGTCCGAGCCTTACGCCGGCTGCCCGTATCGCCAAGAGGTCAGCGGTCTGCAAATCCTCCTGGCCGAGATGTATGAAGTCGCAGCCTTCCTCGATTGCCAGGCGCCAGTGGTCGTTGACGATGAGTTGGCACTGGTATCGAGCACACAAGGCCTTCGCGGTGCGGATCTCCGCGCGCAACCCAGCCTCATCCACGGTCTTGATGCGCAGTTGCAGAAGCCGGACTCCGAGTGGGACCAGCCGTTCGATCCAGGCAGCGCTGTCGACGATCAGGTAGAAGGGATCGAGCTTCATGAAAAAACTGCCCTGCCGATCATCGGTGTCGATGGCACGGCGACTTCGCGCGGTTCGAGCATTCCCGAGCTGAACGCCTCACGACCGGCGTCGACCGCCTTACCGAAAGCACGCGCCATGCCGACCGGATATGCCGCCTTGGCGACCGCTGTGTTCAGGAGCACGGCGTCAAAGCCGAGTTCCATGACGGTGGCCGCGTGCGACGGCCGTCCGAGCCCCGCATCCACAATCAGCGGGACGCCAGGGAAATATCCGCGCATCGAGCGCAGCGCCGTCATGTTGACCGGTCCCAAGGCGGAACCGATCGGTGCGCACCACGGCATCAGGACCTTGCAGCCCGTTTCCAGCAGCCGCTCGGCGACAACGAGATCGTCGGTGGTATAGGGGAATACCGCAAAGCCGTCCTCGCACAGGATGCGGGCGGCTTCAACCAGACCGAACACATCCGGCTGTAGCGTGTCGTGATTGCCGATCACTTCGAGCTTGATCCAGTTGGTGCCGAAGACCTCGCGCGCCATTTTCGCGGTGGTGACGGCTTCCTTGACGGAGAGGCAGCCGGCGGTATTGGGCAGGATTCTGGCGCCCAGCGAGCGGATCAACGACCAGAATTGTTCGCCGGCCCTACCGCCCGCCATCTCACGCCGCAACGAGACGGTCACCACCGACGTGCCCGACGCCTTGACCGCGTCGGCAAGGATGGCCGGCGAAGGATACTGAGCCGTGCCGAGAAGCAGGCGCGACGAAAGCTCGGTTCCATAAAGCTCCAACATGCTAGCCGCCCTGCATGGGCGAGAGGATTTCGATCCGGTCGCCGTCGCTCAACTGGAACTCCGCGCGGTTGGCTTTGTGCACGAGGTCGCCGTTGACGGCGGTGGCGAGCCAATCGCCCTCATAGTCGAGCGCGGCAAGCAACTCGGCCAGCATGGTGGCGGCAATCTCACGCGCCTCGCCGTTGACCATCAGTTTCATGAGCATGCTCCTTGGTTCTGTCTTGACTGAAAACCAGGTCGGCAGCCTGGCGCGCCATGGCGGGGGCGAGGAGAAAACCGTGACGATAAAGACCGTTGATCGCGATGATCTCACCGTCTGTTTCGACGCGTGGCAAATTGTCGGGAAATGCCGGACGGACACCCACACCGGTTTCAACGATCTCGGCCTCACCAAAGGCCGGATGGAGGGCATGGGCGGCGCCCAGCAGCTCCATCATGGAACGCGCCGTCACCGGTCCGGCGCTCTGGCTTTCAATCATCGTCGCTCCGATCATGAAACGGTGATCGGTGCGCGGCACGGCATAAAGCGGAAAGCGTGGATGAAGCAAACGGACCGGCCGCGACAGCGAGACATCAGGCGTGCGAAGGATCAGCATTTCGCCGCGAACACCGCGCAGCCTGTCATCGGCCGCTGCCATTCCCATGCAGTCTATCTGACGGGCGAAACCCGAAACAGGCCGGGCGTCGCAGCCGAAGTGGAATTTGACACCCATGGTCGCAAGCTTGTCATGAAGTGCCGCCATCGCCTGGCGTGGGTCGAGGTGAGCCTCGTCGGGGAAGAGCAATCCACGCCGGAAGCGGCCGGCGAGGTCGGGTTCCAGGAGCGCAATTTCGTTTTCATCGACGCGCCGATGCCCTGACGTGCGACTGGCGAACCGGTCAAGCTCACCGGCATCACGCGGCGCGGCCACGACCAATGTCCCGGCCCGTGTCACCTGACCCGACAGCACCGCATCCCACCAGTCGGCAGCGTCGCGTCCGAGATCCAGCACCGGCTGCTCCGCGCTTTCGCGCTCGCACCATGGCGCCAGCATGCCGCCGGCGAACCACGACGCGTTGCCGCCAAGGCCATGCCGCATCTCGGCGACTGTAACCGTCGCGCCGCGGGCGGCGAGTTCGAAAGCGACGGTGAGGCCGGCAACGCCGGCCCCTTTGACGAGCACCCTCATGATGGTTTGGGAGCCTCTGGCACGACCGGTACGCCAGTCTCGTCAGCTGGCATGTAGAGATCGCCGCCCTCCCGGTATTTTGCCGCCATTGCCGCCATGCCTTCCTTCTGAGCCTCGGCACGGATGTCGTGGGAAATGCGCATGGAGCAGAATTTCGGCCCGCACATCGAACAGAAATGTGCCAGCTTGTGCGCCTCCTTGGGCAAGGTCTGGTCGTGGAAGGACCGTGCGGTTTCGGGGTCGAGCGACAGGTTGAACTGGTCCTCCCAGCGGAACTCGAAGCGCGCGCGCGAAAGGGCATCATCCCTGGTTTTCGCTGCCGGATGGCCCTTCGCCAGATCGGCTGCATGGGCGGCTATCTTGTAAGTGATCACCCCAATCTTGACGTCGTTGCGGTCGGGAAGGCCGAGATGCTCTTTCGGCGTGACGTAGCAAAGCATGGCGGTGCCGAACCAGCCTATCATGGCGGCACCTATGCCTGAGGTGATGTGGTCATAGCCCGGCGCGATGTCGGTCGTCAGCGGCCCCAACGTGTAGAACGGCGCCTCACCGCACACTGCGAGCTGCTTGTCCATGTTCTGCCTGATCTTGTGCATGGGGACATGGCCCGGGCCTTCGATCATCACCTGGCAGTCCTTTGCCCAGGCAATCTTGGTGAGTTCTCCAAGTGTTTCCAGTTCGGCGAATTGCGCCGCGTCGTTCGCATCGGCGATTGAACCGGGACGAAGGCCGTCGCCGAGCGAGAAGGAAACGTCATAGGCTCTGGCGATGTCGCAGATCTCCTCGAAATGCTCGTAGAGGAAGCTCTCCCGGTGATGGTGCAGGCACCATTTGGCCATGATCGAGCCGCCGCGCGAGACGATGCCCGTGACCCGGTCGACGGTCAGCGGTATGTAGTGCAGCCGCACGCCGGCGTGGATGGTGAAATAGTCGACGCCTTGCTCGGCCTGCTCGATCAGCGTGTCGCGATAGACCTCCCAGTTGAGGTCCTCGGCGATGCCGCCGACCTTTTCGAGCGCCTGATAGAGCGGCACCGTGCCGATCGGCACCGGTGCATTGCGCACGATCCAGTCGCGGATGTTGTGGATGTTGCGGCCGGTCGACAGGTCCATCACCGTATCGGCGCCCCAGCGGATCGCCCACACCATCTTTTCGACCTCTTCGGCCATCGACGATGTGACAGCCGAGTTACCGATGTTGGCGTTGATCTTCACCAGGAAATTTCGCCCGATGATCATCGGTTCGCTCTCGGGATGATTGATGTTGGCGGGAATGATTGCGCGTCCGCGCGCCACCTCGTCGCGCACGAATTCGGGTGTGACGAAATCTGGGATCGCCGCGCCGAAGGCTTCGCCGTCGCGTTGCAGCTTGCCGCGCATCACCTCGCGGCCGAGATTCTCGCGGATGGCTACGAACTCCATTTCTGGCGTGATGATGCCGGCGCGCGCATAGGCAAGTTGGGTCACCGCCTTGCCCTGCTTGGCCTTGAGCGGCCGATTGCGTATCGGAAATTCCGGTGTCAGGCGCTCGCCGGTGGCGAATCCATTGTCTTCCGGCCGGACGTGGCGGCCGTCATAGGCTTCGACATCGCAACGCGCCGTGACCCATTCGTGGCGAAGCCGGGCAAGGCCTTTTTCGATGCTGGTTTGGACTGATGGATCGGTGTAGGGGCCGGACGGATCGTAGACGGTGACGGGCGGTTCGCCGGCCGTCGGATGGACGGAAATCTCTCGCATCGGCACTTTGATGTGCGGATAAAGGACGCCGGACTTGTGGATTTTCCGTGAGGCGGGCAGCGGTCCCGTCGATACGGCGGGGGTGAGGGCATTCATCGTGAGGCTCCTTTGCTCATGCATTGGAGACCCAGTTCTGTGCCGGAAGGATGAAAAGACGCTTCTGTCGACCTGCCGAAACAGGATATCGGGCGTAAACTCCCGCAAAAGCGCTTGCACCGTCCCTACGCCAGTATGAACTGGATCAGGTTCAACGGGTCACTGCGCCGCGAAAGCCAGCAGTATCTCAGCCCCTTGCCGGGACTCCCCTGGTGAATGCGCCGAATTGAACGGGCCGGCGCTATTTTGTCAAGCGCATTTGGCCCGCGGCGCTGATCGGCGGCCAATCAGACCGGGCAGAAAAGCTCGCGCATGCGTCGGGGACAAGTCACGCCCCGTAGACCAGGGCTGGAATGGCCAAAGTCTCATTCGCTTCGTGAAGGATGGAAAAACTGTATCGGCCATGTGCGTCGAGATCGACCGAGTAGCTCAGGCGGTCACGGATGTGGTTATCCTGGTCGAAGGCGACGATTTGCGGCTTCAGCGAGGTGATTTGCACCACGTCCAGGTAGATGGAGTTGCAGATATGATCTGGTCGTCGGGCTGGCAGGTGCAAGCGGCCGCTCTATTCAGGATGCGGCATCGGCGGCGTTCCCGATACCAATGATATCTTGCGGGCAACTTATGCAATCACCGGCTTCGTAAAACCCGACGGCGGCGGCCGTGTCCTGGCGCTGAGGATGTGCCGCTGTTCCAGCAGAGAAATCGCGTGGGCGCGGAGTTTTCGCTCTGCGAGGAAGAGTTGACGCAATCGTTTAGCTTGCTTGCAGTTCGTAGAGACCCGCCTTTGAAAGCAACTAAGCTATTGCATTGATATGTTGGTGCGCGATCGATCGCTACATAGCCGGCCGCCATTATCCGAGTATTGATCCGCCGGTGTTCGTGTTGCCGTATATGGCAATCCCTGCGAGATCGTCGCGGCCGGATCGGCCGCACCCTCTAGTCATAAAAGGGGAAGCGACCGAGAATTCCGCTGCCGAAAACTTCTCTGGCTTGGCTATGCATGCGGTAGATGAGATCGCCGCCTACCGCGACCTGGTCGAGGAAGGCATCGACGCCCAGTTCGGACAGCCTGGTTATCGCAATGCGTTAGCGGCTCAGACTTGCGGTCTCGAGAGCGGCCTTTGGGGGTCACCTCTTTTTTGTTTCAGAGGTTGGAAGACGGCTGCTCGTTACCCAATAGAAATGGCGACTACGGAACGCGATCGATCGCGGCCATCAGGAAACACCTGTCTTCGGCTCAACCTCGACATGGCGTCCGATCGACCGCAGATATACAGCTATCTCGTCCATGAGATGATCGCGTTCGCCGTAGATCTCAGCAATCCTGCGCAGCTGTGGCTCGACGGACCTCCGTTGCGCCGGCGTCAAATCAGCATCGCCAAAGACATATCCCAAGTTGCCAATCGCGCAAATGTTGCAGCCGGCCTCCACAACTGCTTGCACGAATGCCGGAATGTCTTTTTCTTGCATAGTCTTCATGTCGAACCTCTCGTGAATGGCGTGCTTGCGCGCCCATGCTGCCTTTTCAGCGTGTCCTCTGGGCGGCGCAAGCCTTGAGCGTAATTGTGCCGGGCAACCTCGACTATCCCGTCTGCCACGCTCTTTAGAGTCGGTGGGGTCTGGTGATTGCAGGCTGGGCCACTCAAAAGCCTGCAAGAAGAAAGTCATGGCGACCATTGCTCAAGATCGCGAGGGTGCGTGCAAGACCTTCCGTTGGCAGTCATGCACGCTCACCCAGCAACTGGGTATTGAGCAACTGGGTCTCACGTCGCGGGTCTCGTGTGCTTCACAGCCGAAAATAAGGTACCACCGTGGCTATTCTCAAGTGCAGGCTACCTCTTCAGGACACGGCGGAGTGCCTTCCGACGCACCCCTGGTGCAACGTGCGACCTAACGAGACACATCTCGTTCGCGTTCCCTCGACCTTTCTTCGTATTGCTGCTTGCCCTGCGATTTCAGGCCCTCTGCTAGCTTCTCGGCCGCTCTTTGGCCTGCAATGTCACTATTCAAGATCATATCCGACATCCCTGGATGGTCATAACCGTAATGCGCATGCAGTTTCCCTCACGAGCAGCGCCTATCCGTCGATTAGTTCGTCTTCCGGAACCCGAAGCCCTTTTTATCCGGCGTACCTATCCACCATTCAACCGGTATACCTTTCCCAACTTTGGCGGACCATTTACCTCAGGCATGATCATCTCGCGTGACATTTTTTTTTGGCGCCATCATCGCACGTGGCATTTTCTAAAAACCAAGACGTGTCAATTTGTAAAATCAAGGATGCGGCCGCGCCCGTTGCGAGGATTTGCAGGTAGCTCTTCAGCCCCAACACGATGTGTGAGGCGGCGGTGGAAAAGGCAACCGACGGCGTCGACGCGTCCTTTGATGATCGCAAGCGATATGCTTCGTCGCGAGCCCAGATTGCGGTCTCGGGCACAAGGCGAGATCACAGTTCTGCGATCTGTGGTAACGCGAGCCCGCAAAGCGCCGCTGCGGCCACCGCTTTTGGAATCTGGACGGGATTCGTCGTCGTCTGAGATCAGTTGATCGAGCAGTTCGCGCGCGCGGGACGCGCTTGCGGTGCAGTCTCTCCCGCGAGCTCGCCCGTGACCTTCTCATCGACGACATCCGAGAGCTGCGCGGACGGCCCTATGACCTCGTCGCTGTCGCCGGCGGCTGGAAGCACCTGACACGGCCGGCCTATGCCGATGCCATCCGCGCCTGCGGAAGCAGCGGGCGTGCCGTCGACCTGACGTGGTCGGACGTGCTGATGCTGATGTGCATCGGCACTTCCAGCCGATTACCCGCGCCGAATTGTCGTCGGTTTTCGGGAAGTAATCAGTCGCGACCTGATCGGCCATCTGCGGCACCGGCCTGATCGCGTCGAACCCGCGCAGTCCGACGCCCGGCGCTCCCTACACCTATGTGACGACAAAAGCGTCCTGCTCGAGTTCGGCCTCGACACGCTTCGCGATCTCCCGGACTGCGAGGCGCTCGAGGATGCCGGGCTGCTGAGCAGAGATGAGCTGCTTGCTGGTGAAATTATGCCAGAGTTGGCTAGTGGCCATGAGGATGCGGGTTTGGATACGGAGGAATAGCTTGGCGCTGCAGACGCTGTGGCCACCGGGCTTGCGAGTGCTTCCAGCTTTCCATAGCGAATCTAGCGCGCCCAAGGGCGTCCGAAATTTGTAGGCAAATTTCGGACATGGACACGGTCAGCGACGTCAAGCAGGCAGCGGTATGCGGCCTCTGCACCGCTGTCGCCCAAAAATTCGTGGCCATGGGCAAGCCCCACTTGAGACCCCCAGAGAGAACGCTCGTGAGCGATGGAAACGGTTTTGGTCCAAAGCTTGATACAGATGGCCTGCAGATGGGTGTAGGGTTTCAAAGCGCTCGAAGACGCGCCTTCGCAGAGTTAAAAGTCCGCGACGAACTCGTGTGTCGTTTGTCGCCAACTGCAAATTCGATAGTTAGCGCAATTATACTGCGCCGAGTCTGCCATCTCGAGCCCCAAGGGTTTGTGAGGCCTCTCGGCTCACCACCGCCTTTGCTAACCGCCGTGATTCCAAAGACGCGTGCCTTTACGGAGGGGGTCAAACGGCCTATATTATTCTTTATAAGGAGAAGAATAATGGGCACACTTGCTCGCATCTACACCCCCGCAGAGGCAGCCGCCGTCAGCGGGATAGGAATCAAGGCCGTGCACAATGCGATCGACAAACGCATTGTCGATACTGTGCCAAGCACTGCTCGGCGCATCGGTGGGGTCGTCCGACGGGCATTGACCGGCGAGGATTTGCTGCGGCTCAAGCTTTGGTATGGCGTGGGTGCGACATTGCCCGCTGATCGTCGCTACCGCCTGTTCGAGGAAATCAAAGCTGCCCCAAGGGCCAAGACCGTAAGGGCCGACGACCTGCTGATCGTCGACGTCGCCGAGGCACGTAAACAGCTCAAAGCGCGCATCGTGGATCTTGATGAAGCGGAGGCCGCCATCGGCCGCGTTAAAGGGGTGATGGGCGGAGAGCCTGTCTTCAAAGGAACCCGCATCCCTGTTCGTATGATCACGACGATGCTAGCGCAGGGCGCAGATGAAGCGGAGGTTCTGGAGGGATATCCGAAGCTAACGCCGCGCGTGATTGAGCTCGCCAGAATGTGGGTCGCCGCGCACCCGGTTCGTGGGCGGCCTAAGAAGCTGGTCGAGCAGGGCGTGAAAATAAAGTCGTCGAAGCGCGTGGTTTTGAAGGGCGACCCAGGTCCGTCGGCCAGGTCGAGACGCGTGTGACCTCGTGAGGTTTCTGATCGATGAGTGCCTGCACACGTCTCTGGTTGCGGTAGCCCAAGAACGCGGACATGAAGCAAACCACGTCAACTGGCTTGGGCTAAGCGGCGAAACCGACTGGGACCTCATGCCGCTCATTATCGATGAGGATTTCACCTTCGTCACCAACAATGCTAAGGACTTCAGGAAGCTCTATGCCAAAGAACCGGTTCACGCCGGCCTGGTTATCGTCGTCCCTCAGGTCGGGCCTGAAAAACAGAGAGAGCTCTTCGATGCTCTCCTCGAGGATCTTGGCCCAGAGGAATTCCTGATTAATGAAGTTATCGAAATCGAGATCGAAAACGGCATTGCAATCGTAACACGATACGATCTGCCGTCGCCCTAGCTGAGGCTGCGCGATCTCCGCTTATGACCGACCCGGTTGCCAGTCGCTCATCTGCAAAATGTTACCGCCGAGTTTTGCAAACGCGCGTTGGCGGCAGGAGAAAACGAGAATCTGCTGATCGTGTGATTGACGATGCAAAGCGTCGAACATGCGCTCGATGCGGTCGTCATCGGAATAAACCAAAGCGTCATCCAGGATAACCGGTGTGGGTCGGCCGTCGCGGGCAAGCAAACGGGCGAAGGCCAGACGTGTCAGAACCGAAAGCTGTTCTCGCATGCCGCCACTCAACCTATCGACATCCTCATCCTGACCATTGCGGCGAACGGTCTGTGGCAACAGTGTGTTCTCGTCGAACACTATGGAGATGTCATCGAATAGCAATCCAAGCAGCGGTCGCAGCTCGGACATGACCGGCTTCAGATAAAGATCGCGTGCCGTCGAGCGCGCAGCGACCAGCGTCGTGCGCAGCCGGTCGAGGACGGCTTTTTCGAATTCGAAGCGTCTCGCTCGCTCTCCAGCGATTTCCAATTTTTCTGTGGCCTCGCGCAAAGCTTCTTCCACCGCGTCGTCGGACCGAGTGCGAATATGGCCATTGAGATCGGCCAGGGTTACACGCAACTGACTTGCTTCCTGTGTGGCGGCATCCTGAACCGAACGGGCGCGGCGCAGAACGGCTTCAGCGCTGGTGAGATCGCGAGCGCCGTCGCGCAGGGGAGCAGCGCGCATTTCGGCCGCTTCGCGCAGCTTTTGTCGTGCGGTGGCCTCGGTGAGCAGCAAGCGCCCCTTTTCCTCGCGCGCTGCATCGGGTCCCAATATGACCTCGAGGCTGGTCAGTTCCGCCTGGATGGTGACATAAGCCGTCTCCGCAGCCATGACAGCCTCGTCGGCATGGCTGCGCAAAGGCAAGGCCTCGCGCACGCTGTTGCGTGTTGTCGCCACACGCTGCTCGGCTGCGGCATGATGTTGCCGGATCTGTTCTGGATCGACTTTGAGTTCGAGGTCCCCGGCCCCGAGGGCACTCAGACGAGCAAGCTCCTCGTGTAATTGCTGTATCCCCTTGGGCGCGAGATCGGCAAGTCGCTGACGCGCCAAGCCCAGTTCGGTAGCTTTGTCGCGCGCTTCCACTAGGCGCTGGCGTGCCGTCCTGAGGCTATCGACACCGAGGGACGCAAGCAGGCTGCGGTGCTTCGCTTCGGCGTCTTCGATGGTCCGGTCGGCCTGCTGCGGCCGATTCGATCGCAGGGTCAAGGCTCCGATGCCGGCAATATCCAGGCGTACGGTGCCAGCAAAGCTTTGGTCTTCTGCATGGGGCAAGGGCTTGGCATCGATGGTCACCAAATCGGCGGCGCCGTCCCGGTATTCCATGCATAGCGTCGGCAGGGTTGCCAGGTGAGCTGCACGAAGGCTGGCGATCTCGATTTCGAGCGCCTGGAGTTGCTCGACAGCTTGTTCCGGCACCGCCAGCATCGCCAGTGCTGCCTCTCCATCTTCGATCTGGGTTCTGGCGACTTCGGCTTGTTTCAACCGGTTGTCCGAGCCGGCCAGTTGTTCGGCAGCGTCACGCGCCAAAAGAGTCGCATCCAGCCGCGCGAGCAATTCGCGTGCTTCGCGCTCTTCCAGTTCGGCTGCTTGAACTTCGCCCATCGCTTGTTCGTTTTCGGCAATGGCAGAAGCGCGCCGATCGAGAACCTCACTGCGGCGAAGCTGCGCAATCGTCGACTGCTGGCGCAAATCCGTGGCTCGTTTGAGCGCGGTCCGAAAACTATCGAGGGCCTGCTGCGCCGCGTCGTGGTGAATTGCGGCAAGGGCAGCTTCCGCCTCGGCGGCTTTCAAGGCTTCGCTGTGCGATTTGGCGGCCTCGACTGCGGCTTCCGCGGCCGAGATGGCTTCCCGCCGAGTGGCGCCTTCTTCGGGGTTTTCAAGCTCAGACAGACGCGCCAACGCCATGCGCCGCTTGTCGAGCGAATCGCGCAGACCGGTGACTTCGGCGCTGAGACGCTGCTCGTCTTTCACCAGCTTGTCACGCTCGTCGAGCGCTGCCGCATAGAGACCGCCGCTCTTGGGACGCAGCGTTGACGTAACCAGGCTATAGAGTTCTTCTTCACATGCCGCGGCGATTTCGGCCATGCGTCGCCCGCCGGTCAGGGCTTCAACTTCCCCCTGAACCGAGGACAGTAGGCTTTCGCGCACGCGTTTTTCGCCGTCCTCCTCGCTTTTGCTGCGCCTTTCGATGCCGGTGACCCCTTGGCGAACCCAGAGCAATCCTGCCGGTCCTGCGCTTCCGCCATGGATTAGTTTGCCGATAAAGGCTTCGGCCTCATCGGCTTGAGCCAACAGTCGCCCGCCGTCGAGGTCAATAACGCTGGCCAGCCTGCCGCCATAAAACTGCTTGGCAAGTCGATAGCGTCCTTCTGAAGTGGTGATGTCGGCCTCCACCACCGGATTGCCCCCACTATAAGGCCGCAACAGTCGCACGCCTTCGGGTGTGCCCGTGTGAGGCTGGAAAAAGAGTGCGTGCAGCGCTTCGAAGAAGGTTGATTTGCCGAACTCATTGACCGCGCAAAGCACGTTGACGCCGTCGCCGATGTTTTCGATGGCGACGCCTTGCCCGGCGAACCGTTTGACGTTGTGGAGCCGAAGGGCCGTAAGTTTCATGATCCCATCGCCTCGCAATAGCTGAACAACCGAACCAGTGCTTCTCGCGATATGTCGCGTTCGACAGCCGACCGGGTTTCGTCGCTGCTTTCATCCAACAGTGCCTGCGCTGCCTCGCGAAGGGCACCAGAGCGGTCGATCCGATCCAAATCGCCACTTTCGCAGTCGGTCGCGAGCCCGTCCCCGTCCAGTTCCAGATAGGCGAAGTCGGGCGCGGCTACCGCGATCGCCGCTTGAAGGATCGTTCGCCCACTTAACCGCACCCGGCCAGACGCGGCAATTCGCAGCAAAGTCTGACGCCGCAGATGAGCCGGTGGAAGCAACGCTTCAAATGCCGCGGCGCTGTCGTCGCCAGACAGCAGATGCAGGGGAGCGGTTTTCCAGGAAAAGCTAGCTGTTTCAACGGCCACGATCTCGGGCACGGCGCCAGGCCCGGCAATGGAAACGACAAGGGCCTGACCGGGTGTATCATGCTTGAAACGGTCAGGTTCGGGCGCACCGCTATAACGGCTGCGCTCATTGATGGTGACGGGTCCGTGCCAGTCGCCAAGTGCCAGATAATCGAGGCCGGCCTTGGTCGCGCGATCTGGTGCAATGACATCGGACGCTGCTGAATCTTCGGAAAAGTTCTGAATAGCGCCATGAGCAAGGCCGAGCCGGATGGCGCCTTGCGGCGTCGCGGCGCTGTTCATCCACTCGGTAAGGTCGCGACCGGGTCTGCGGGTGGTGCAAGGTGCAGGCAGCAGCGCCACGTCCGCGCCAATGGTCAGGGTTTCGGGCCGCGTCGCCAGCAGGACATTGTCCGGCACAACGCTGTCCGCTGCACTCCACAATTGATCAGCCAACAGGGAATCATGGTTGCCAGGCAGCAATATCCAGCGCAGAGGCGCGCTCTGGCTCATCTCGGCCATGGCCTGCCGCAACATCGCTGGAGTGGGCGTTTCGGTATCGAACGTATCGCCGGCCAGAAGTATGGTGGATGCACCATGGACGCGTGCCTGCTCTGCCAGCCGGCTGATCGCGCCATGGCGCGCTTCACGGAGCCGCCCGCGCAGATCCTCTGGCATGTTGCCGAACCGCTTGCCGATATGAAGATCGGAGCTGTGGATGAATCGAAACATGGAGTCTCCGAGACTATGTCGATGCCAGGTTGCGCTGGGCGCGATCGATGGCTTCATCCAGCCGGGAGCGTGAAATCGCCGCAAGTCGCTCGACACCGAGCAGACGTGCAAGGTCGAGAGCGGGGTCGGACTGTTCCAGAATGTCCTCGTTCGCAACGACGACAGCGGCCAGCTCGGCGATTGGAATGTCGGCAATGGACCGGCGGGCATCGGCATCGAACGGCATGCGATAATCAAGCAGGTCGACCACCGTCCCTCTCTTCCATAGGAAGCTGCCGCTGGATTCTTCAGTTCTATCGAACTCGCGCAGATGCAGGTCGATCCGCTCCCGAATCTTGTTGCCCGTTCTGAGCCAGCCATGCGCCCGTGCGATGCGCTGCGCAAGGACGTCTTCTCGCAGAGGTCCTTCCTGCTCGATCACCGCGTCGACCATGGACCGCAGCGTGCCTCGGTAGACGAAGTCATAAAACTGATCCGGGCTGGTGGAAAATCCGGTTAGATCAGTCAGGCGATAACGGCCGCCCGTCGGTACGGTATCATGCGTCGAATGCGCGGCCACAGGCAAAATTCCTGCAGATGCCGATGGGCGCTCTCCCGTCGCGAGGGGAGCGGCGACAAGTTCTGGCTCTGATTTTATCGACGGATGTTCCGGTTCGCCGGCCGATGCTAGGTCTTCGGCTGGCAATGGGTCCATGGGGTCGACCTTATGTCCCATGTCCCAATGGATCGCGGCTTCACTTTCCTGTTGTTCAGCCTGTTTGCGACGGCTTTCCTCGAGCAGCGCGGCCAGGCTGGCATGAAGCCTCTCGGTGCAACCTTCGAGATCAAACCACCAATCGGTTGACCATACCCGGACAATGTTCCACCCGAGGCCGCGCAGGACCTGCTCGCGGACCTTGTCTCGATCTCGCGCCGTGGCAGAACTGTGATAGGTCGCGCCGTCGCATTCGACCCCAGCCAGATAGGCGCCGGCGAGATCGGGATGCCGGATCCCTATATCCACTCGAAAGCCCGAAATGCCGACTTGAGGAACGATGGTCCATCCGCGCTTCTCAAGCTCGGCAGCGACGGCCTCCTCGAAAGGGGATTCCAGGGCTCCGACCGATCCGCGTTCCTGCGCTGGCAATGCCACAGCGCCGCGTTCGGCAAAATCGAGAAAGGCTTTGAGATGCTGTACGCCGATCGCTTTGGTTCGGTTGGGGTCGATCTGGTCGGCGGCAAAACCTGAAAATACGATCAGTTCCTGCCGCGCACGCGTCACCGCGACATTCAGCCGGCGTTCGCCGCCGTCCCGATTCAGCGCGCCGAAATCCATGCTGCGCTTGCCGGCATTATCTTGCGAAAAGGTGATCGAAAACAGGATTATGTCACGCTCGTCCCCTTGGACATTTTCCAGATTCTTGACGATGGCGGGCTCAATACGCTCGTCGGCAAAGAACCATTCAAGCTCCGGCTCTGTCTGGCGTGCCTTGTCGAAAAGGTCGAGGATGAGCGACTGCTGTTGCGCGTTGAAAGTGATGACTCCGAGCGTGGGTCGGTCCTTTTCCGGTAGGGCCAGCCAACGCCGCATCCTGCTGACCGCCTCGTCGGTTACCGCTTGGGCTTCGATTCGATTGGTGCGGCTTTTGCCACGGTCATAGATGCCGGTCGTGATTTTTCGCAGCTGAACTGCCCGATCTTCCACCGTTGGCGAAGGGAATGTGATGAGCCGGTTCTGATAGTAGTGATGGTTGGAAAAGGCGATCAGCGACTCATTGCGGCTACGATAATGCCAGCGCAGGTCACGTACCGGGATGCCGGCCGCTTTGACTTCGTCGAGAATGCTCTCAAGATCCTTTTCGTGTTCGACGACTTCCTCGTCCTCCTCGTTGCGGCCAAAGAAATTGGTGGGCGGCAACTGCTTGGGATCGCCTACGATTATGGTTTGATGGGCTCGCGCGATGGCACCGACGGCGTCCCAGGTGGTGATCTGCGATGCTTCGTCGAAAATCACCACGTCGAACAGGGCTTGGTCGGGCGGTAGATATTGAGCGATTGAAAGAGGGGACATCAGCATGCACGGCGCGAGCTTGGCAAAGCTCGTCGGCATCGCGCCAATCATCTCGCGGATTGACCGGCTGGGCCGCTGCAATTCCATCTGATGGCGCAACAGGCCCAACTCGGAATTGCGCGGGACGCCTTGCACAGCCGGCAAACCATGAGCGATGGCACTGATGACGCGAAGGCTTGCTTGAGCGCGGACAAGATCGTCGATTTCCCGGAAATCTTCGATGGCGTGCTCGTGCTGGAAGCGACGGAAATTCCGCAGCACCGGATCGGCATCCAGCGTGGCCGGCAGCCACCAGCGTACATAGGCCAGGCGGAACGCGGATTGAGCTTCAGCTGGTCGCACTAGACCCGCCTCGATATCGTCGACCAACGCTCCCAGATTGTGACTGACAGCCCTGCGACGAATGCCGCACCACGAAGTCCAGTCCCGGAGAAGATGACGGGCGTCGAGCAAGTCTCCCATCGCAGTCGTCAATTCGGTCAGCGGGTTATCATGTTCTGCCCAAGAAGGCGTCTTTCCAGCAGGGATCGCAAATTGGGTCTTGGCAGCCTCGAATGCTGCAGAAGCCGCAAGGAAGCGGGCTGCCCCATAGCGCATCGTGCTATCTGCTGCACCGCTTCGCAGGCTCGGGGCGGTTGCTTGCAGGAGCGCTTTGAAATCCTCCGTGCCGAGGCCGGGCAGGCGTAGCGTCTGTCGAAGCCTTTCGGCCATCGAGAGTATCTGATCGATACGGTGGGTGTCGGTATCAAGTGCGGCAAATCCGATCGGCTTCCCAGATAGGATGTTGGCTTCGACAGTGGCCCGGCGGTCCTGCATCAGGCGCAACAGCAGCAAGTCGTGCTGAGGATCGGCTACCCCCTCTGTGACATAGCCTTGAAGCAGCTTCTGGACTTTGCGTTTGCCCAACTGACTGTTTGGCCAGAATGCAGAAGCGGCCTGCTGCCATTGCTGCTCTATGTCCTCCACCCGTATGCGCGCAACGGCAGCCTCGTCATAGCGGGCCGACAGGTCCTTGCGAGACTTGCGATAGTCTCCGATTGCCTCATTGAGAGTGGCGAGGGCTCCCCGCAACTGGGCGAAATCTCGATCAAAGACAATGCTGACGTCATAGCCGGCACTGTCCTGGAGTGCCGCTGCTAGTTTTCGCAGCGCTTCGAGCTCCGCTTTTGACGCGTCGCCTTTGGCGCGCAGGCCGATGCTCACCAGGAAGGCGTCGAGTGCGGTCGCTAGAACCTCGGACGCATTCTTGAGGGTCTTTGCCCCTTCGAGCAAATTGTCCTGCCAGCCTGACGTCCACTCGGTGACATCTATAAGACGCAAGACCGACCGCATCTCCACCGACTGAAATGCGAGACCTGTTTCGGCGGCAATATGCTCCAGCGCCAGCCGGTTTGCCTCGTCATGGGAATCGCGCGATGGCCAGGACAATCTCGGAGCGTGCTGCCGCTTGTTCTTGAGAGCGATGCCGAGCGCCAGATAAGGCGTCAGACCATTGACATGGTGCCGATGCAGCGCTTCGACATAGGCATTCAGTTCGTCGCGACGGACGCGAAGCCGCTCGTTGATCGCAATCCACTCCGCTGCGTCCACGCGCACGCCGCTTTCCCAGCTGATCCTGAGCTGGGTGAGAAAGTTGCGTCGGTCCGCCTTGCTGGAATGGAGTTCGAGACAATGCGCGCCCAGGCCATGTTCGCGCAGGCGGCGATACACCACATCGAGCGCCGCCGTCTTCTCGGCCACAAACAGCACGGTTTTGCCAACTGAAAGACAGTTGGCAATCATGTTGGCAATGGTCTGGCTCTTGCCAGTGCCGGGAGGGCCGATGATGACAAAATCGCGACCCTCAGCGGCGGCAAGACTTGCGGCGGTCTGTGAGGAGTCGGCCGGCAGCAGCAAAACCATGTCGGACGGGGCATAGTGCCGGTCGAGTTCGCGCTCGTCGCGGAATGATGCGCCATTGCCCTCGAAAGCTATCTCCGGCGTGTCGATCAGATGGCGCACGACACGGTTTTCGCGCAGCGCATCGGTACGCTCGACCAGATCCTTCCACATGAGAAACTTGGCGAAGGAAAAGGTCGACAGCGCCGTCTCGTCCACCACCTCCATGCCGGGGACGTCGCGCACTGCCTGGCGCATAAGACCGAGCAGCCTCGGCACATCAACGCCGCTTTCGTCCTCGGGCAGCTCACCGGAAAACTGTGGCAGTTTGAGCTCGAAGTCGCGTTCGAGAAACTGCAACAAGGTTGCGTTGAATCGCGGTTCATCTTCATGGAAGCGCAAGGTAAAATGCGATGTTGCGCTGCGGCGCTCGATTTTGACCGGTACGAGCAGCAATGGCGCGCGATAGCTGCGCTCGTCCTCGGCCTTCTTCTTCCAGCGCAGGAAGCCGACCGCCAGGAAGAGCGTATTCGCGCCGCCCTCGGCAAAATCGTTGCGCACTTGCCGGTAAAGATCGATCAGCCGGGATTCCAATTGACGCCCATCGAGCGTCGACGGGAGCTCGTCGCGCAGAAGCGCTTCCGCGGCAAAGCCACGCTGGAGGTCACGTCCGTGCACCTCGCGATAGAGGACAGCATCCCGCTCGCCCAGTGGATTCTGTTCGGGGAGCGAAATCAGCCGGATCGAAGCGCCTGCCATCAGACGGTCCTCGAGGTAGCCGACGTCAGTACAAAGAAACGGAATTGTCTTCTTGGAGTCCGGAAAATTGAGCAGGCGGTTCCGCAGTGTCAAATCGAGGAGCTTTTTCTGCCAGCGGTCGATCCGTCCGGCCGCTGTCGTCGGCTTTACCTCGACGATCTCGACCGGCAGGGCTACCACGGCCGGTGCGGCTGGCAACGGCAACGCGATTTCGGTTGCCACCTCTGCATCCACGCTGCGGCGCGTCGGTTCGTGCGAAGCAAGCGGTGTGATGCCGCCGCTGCGCGAGCGGCGTATATCGATGGCTGCGACAAAGGTGGCTACCTGCGTTTCGTCGAGCCGCTGTTCGATTGCGTGTCGGGCAGCCTCCAACGTCATCGCCGGCCGATGCGTCACGCCTGTCGTCTCAAACACGATGAGTTCGCGCGATGCCAGCGCCTTGCGGACCTCCATGGCATCGGGTTCAATGGCGTTGGCGAGCGTCCTTTGTGTCATCCAGACGCCGACGGCCGCGTGTCCCTGAAACATCAAAACGACGGGATGCAAGCCCGTCGCCTCCAGGGCGGACGCGAATAACAGACTGGTATCGAGACAGGTTGCCAGCTTTTCTGCCGTAATAATTGAGGGACGTCGAATTTTTTGGCCGCGGCTTTCGAAGCTCGCAGGTGGCTCTGCATAATGCAGCGATAGGCCAGCAATGGCCGAATAAATTGCGGCCGCCAGCATGAATGCGCGTTGCGGATTGCCGCTTTGATAGCCATCGAGGCTGGAAGGATGACCATGCGCTGCGAGCAGCTCCGCTGCGGAACGCAGCAGTCCTGCGATCGCCGGGTCGTTCGGCATGACGAATGCGGCGAGCAATTGCGCCATATCGACGACGCCACCCCATTCGTCGCGGGCAAGCAGGCGCACCGCAACGCGCTGCTCGGCCAGCACTGCGCCTCCTGAGGTTAGGCGCAACGTTATCTCCCCGCGCTCAGCCTCGTTGAGACCGGCCAGATAGCCGGCGTCGAGATCGATTTTTCGATCGCTTAAGGGAAGCCGGTCGCCAGCAACGATCCGATCAATTGTCCAGCTTTTGGCGCGCAAAAAAGGGGGGTTCGATGTCAGCTCGAGAGTGCATTTTTCGAAACCCTGCTGGGTCGGGTTGTTGAGCGCGATAGACCGGATCACCGGAATAGCATTTTGGAAGGACGCATATGTAAAGCTGGCGGCGATGTCCGCCACGACTTCTATTACGGGCGCGGCTGATATACCGGCAGCATCGCCAGTCTCCGAACTCGTTTCCATACCCCATCCCCTATTTTCATTTACGATAGAACTTTGCCGCCAGAATTTGAAAGTAAATTCTCGGTATGGTCGCCGCTTATGTCCAGCAGCATAGATTTCTAAAAGTGTTACCGCCCAGATAACGGTCGAAATGGAGACAGGCGATAATCGGTCGTCACGATTGGAGGGGATCCAAAAGTCGCGGAAATCGGAGCGCCGGCGCACGCTGCTGAAACCCAAGACGGGCAGGACGTCATCCGCAAATGTGTGGCGGTCCGGGCGCCATGGACCAAGCGTTGCGCGCCTATCGCGAGCGCTGTCGTGGCGCCTATCGCGGACTCGGACCCAGCCCGACAGTGACGGCGAACCTCGATCGGCCTATCGGTGAGGCGGTCGAATTCCGCCCATAGACTATCGAAAGGCACGCACTTCCAGCTCTATCTCCTCGTACGCGTTGCCGGCTACCTAAATTCGTGCGCGCGGTCCAATGCCTTTGATTGCTGATGTCGTTGTGGAGACGTTTGATCGCTGAAGCATTTGTTTGCTGACCTAGCGGCGCGGGGGGAGGTCATTTATTTGGTACATCTCCAGCACTCTATGTGCGATCGCGAGGAAAATTTGTCCAGACAAGCGAATTCATCGAATCTGGACAGATCAATAAGTATAATGATGGTAAGATTCGGGGGGCAGGAATGGCCGAGGTTGGACTTTTGGAATGGGCGGATAAGCAGCCCGACTGGATTAGGGATGCCTTAAGAAGACACGCCGCGCGGCCGGGCTTCAACCTCGAGCAGGAGGATAAGGCCGGTGTAACAGCTCGGGTCCGCCACGTCGGTGGATTTACCGCTGATCTGCCCGAATGCTCTCCGCTCTCGGCGGAGCATTTGAGGGCCAACAGTTCGAACGAGCCGCGCGCGGTGCTTTGCTCACTCGGCCCCGTCAAGCATTTGAACCGCCTCGCCGAAGAGCAGCAACTGCGTTTCGCCACCGATGGCATCACCATTATCTACGGCGACAATGGAAGCGGAAAGAGCGGCTATTGCCGGATCGCGAAGAAGCTTTGCCGTAGTCTGACGGCGGATGATCTTCTTGGCAACGTGTTCGAGATCGGCACCAAACCGCCAGCCGAAGTGCTTGTCCGGTTTCTCGAAGAGGGTGCTACGGAACCGACCCCCATAACCTGGAAGGACGGAACGCTGCCCCCCGCGTCAATTGCACGGATCTCCGTTTTCGACTCCGCGAACGCTCGCCTCTACGTCGATAAGCAAAACCGTATCGGTTTTCTGCCCGCAGCCATCGCGCTTCTCGAAAGCCATGGACGTCACCGCACCGAGCTCGAAGCCGACTTCCGGGAAGAAATCAAAGCGATCGAAAAGAACCTAAAGACACCATTGCCGAGTGGGTACACAGCTGCCGGCGCGGTCGTAAAGCTGCTGGCTCGTCTCGAAATCAAGTCAAAGGACGTGATGCCTTCCGCAGCCGAAATCAAAAACCTCGCTGCCCTCTCAGAGCAGGACATGGCTGATCTCGCTGGCCTCGAACAGGCTCTGGCAAGCGACCCTTCAACGATGGCGACAAAGCGTCGGCGTGCCAAGGCGGCCTTGGAAAAACTGCTGACTGCATCTGAACAGATCGACGCGGCTCTCTCAGCGGCGGCCCTCGAGATTTATCGCAATCTATATGCAACAGCCGATTCTACAGCGCAGGCTGCACAACTTGCCGCCTCAGGAGCGTTCGCGACTATGCCGTTGAGCGGCGTTGGGCTTTCTCCCTGGCGGTATATGTTCGACCATGCACGAGCCTATTTAGCGAGCGTCACTGGCATCGATCATCAGCACTTGCCAGATCAGGAAGGCGATCGTTGCATGCTCTGCCAGGAGCCGATGACGGCGGACGCCGCGGGGCGGATCCAATCCTTCAATGACTTCGTAACGGGCGCCGCAAATAAGGCGGCGCAAGTCGCATCTATTGCCCATGAAGAGGCCCTGCGCCAAATCAAAGGACTCACCATTGCGACCGGGGAGGCGGTTGAGGCGGCTCTCGGAGAGTTTGGCGATCTGTCCGCCGCACGCAAGGCGATGGTGGCCCTGATCTCGGCATATTATGTCGAGGCAGGTAAAAGGCGTGATGCAATTGTCGTTGCGGCTGCGCTGTCCGAGTACGCTGCGTTCCCGCAACTTGCGGCGCCAGTTGCATCGAAACTCCGAACGGAGGCGGAGGCGCTAGAGGCCGAAGCGCTGACGGACGACAAGGCAGCGGCCGACGACGGGAACCGCGCTGCCGATCGAGCTCGTCGCGATACACTCAAGGATCGGAAAAAACTGGGCGACGATCTCACCATCGTTCTCGCGCGCTTGGCGAATCTCGAAGAGCGGCGCAAGCTTCTCTCATGCTGCGATGCTGTCGAAACAGGCTCGGTGTCACGGCAGATGACGTCGCTTCGACGAAGCCTCGTCATGCAGGATCTCGAAAAGCGCGTCGTCGCCGAGATTGAGACTCTGGCGTTAACGCACATCCCGTTCGCAGTTAATGATCGTAGTCAAGATGGGCAGAGCTATTTCGAGGTCGGGCTCAACGCGGCAAAAGCGATCTCAAACAGCAAGGTCTTAAGCGAAGGAGAGCAGCGCGCGCTTGCCCTGGCCTGTTTCTTAGCCGAGGTCGGAGGAGACACATCGCGTCAAGGCATGATCATCGACGACCCCGTGTCATCTCTCGACCATGTTCGGATCAGGCGGGTCGCGGCAAGGCTCGTAAAAGAAGCGGCCACAGGACGTCAGATTATTATTTTCACCCATAATCTTCTGTTCTTCAACGAGGTGGTTGACGCAGCTGCGCAGGCCAATCCGCCGATTCCCCTTGTTCGAAACTACATCAACAAGTCCGAATCTGCCGGTTTTGGCTTGATTAGCGAAACTGACGAGCCGTGGATCGCACAGTCTGTCACGAAGCGCATCGAGACTCTCAAGACGCGCCTGAAGAGCTTCGACGGCGCCACTGATTTCACCACCGATGCTTGGCGAAGGTCAGCGAAGGATTTCTACAGCGATCTTCGGGAAACCTGGGAGAGGCTCGTTGAAGAAATCCTGCTCGGTAAAGTCGTCGAGCGATTTAACAGCGATGTCAAGACACAGAGCCTGAAGGGTGTGGTGGTCGAGGACGAAGACCACAAGCGAATCTATTGGGCCATGAAGCGAGTTTCGGAGCGTTCTGGACATGACATGGCGTCCGCCAAGGCCATTCCAGTTCCAACACCAAACGATATGAAGAGCGATCTTGATGGAATTGACCAATATCGTATCGACACCACCAAACGAAAAAAGGATGCCGAAAAGCGCCGGATTGAATTCGAACAGCCTCCCAAGGCGACTGTACTCTAGCCTAATGACTATTGTCGTGTATTACTGGCCCTCACTGGCTTCATCCTGCTGCGCATGCCGGTGTCCGCCTGCCGCGGGCGAAGCCGACGTGACGAGGAAGTATCGCGAGGGCGCCAAGCCATCAATGGCTGTGCGCTCGCTCTTCATCTTGGATTTCAGCGCCGAGAAGCCTGACCGCTGGTAGTGCTTCGCCTGCACAATGTCGCCGCCGGCAAGGGCATGTCGACCATCCATCGCGTCGTCCGGTCCCTCGGGAAAGGCCTCGAAACGCTTGTCGATCTCGCGACCTACGAGGTCGCGGGCCAAATCCTCAAACTCGTTATGGGACAAACTCGAGAAATCATAAGCCATGCGCCCAGATTGAGTGCCCATTTGGTGGGCAGACAAGCAACCGGGGGCACAATTGCGTCGTGCCTCTCCATTACCAACAAAAAGATAAACGCGCTTTCCAGGCGATGCGGTCGGATGATCGTTTCGCGCTTGGCAAAAGCGAACGGATTAGTCTATGGCTCTCGGCGGGGGGGCGAGTTATGCGACGGGTGCGAATCCTTCAAGTAGGCGATATTCACTATCCGGATTGGCATCCTTCCTCTAGCAACATCGATGCCAAGGATAGCAAGTTCGCTCCGAAAATAACGCAGAAGCTACGCGCGTCTTCGCTGCGTGCCGTCTTGACGAAGCTTCGGCGGCTGACGACTTCGAAGCCCTTGGATTCGATCGCCTTCATGGGGGATTTCACGAGCCGTGGCGACAAGACTTTCATTGCTTCGGCATTCCAGCATTTCACGTTGCTCTGCCGCGCACAGGGGCGCAGTTCAAAGGCGCTTCCGTTGATATTCGTACCGGGAAATCACGATGTGAACCGTGATGACGCGCGCGAACTTGGACCGACTGAGAAATTCAGCGAAATGGCGAGTTTAGCCGCCCGCTTGGGTTGGCAGACCGTTCCCGTGGACCAACCCGTGCACTTCAGACTTCCGACAGGATCCGCAGGCGCAAACTTCATCCTCGTCAACACAGCGATAGGCAGTTGGGAGCTTCAGAACCTTCCCGCGTTCCTTCGTGATCGTCTCGAGGCACTCGGTCCTTCTACAGAACCTGTAGATCTCGGCTCGCCGGACACCTCGGGACATTCGCCCGCGACACCTCCCAGCGATCCAGACAAGGAGGCGTCCGACGACGAGTATTACGGTCAGATGGACACGCCATACATCTCGCGTGAGATGCTTGCAGGCCTACAGGAATTGCTCCAGCAGCCCGACATGCGTTACGGCATCATGATCGGCCATCACAATCTGCTGCCACAAAAGACTCCGCGCATTACGCCATACGCGGAGATGCTCAACAGCGGATTTGTCAGAACTCAGCTGCTGCAGGGCAACAAGCCTATCGTCTACCTGCATGGACACATACATGCCGATCCGGTCGAGATCGTCAACGATCCAAGGTTTCCGGACGGCAAATTGATCTGCATCTCAGCACCAGAGATACAGTCAGGTTTCAATGAGCTCGTCTTCTTCACGACCGATCAGGGAGAGCTCGTCGGCATCCGACTTATACCCTACCGCACCAATGTCGCCGACGGGACGGTCATGGAAGGCGAACATTGCTTCATCTCGACTATGTCCAACGGCAAGGCCTTTCTGAACAACGACACGTTTGACCTGATGCGCCGACTGCGCGACCATGCCACCAGGCGCGGGAATGGGTTACTCTTCTGGGACGAGATCACTGAGATTGCCGCCTCCGCCGAGCTCGGGCTAGATTTGGAAGACTCTCTTCTGATGCTCCAAGCGGCGCGCTTCGTCGAGATAGACGGCCTCACGAAGGCAAACTCGGCTTGGCGCATTAAGGTAAGGGACGAATAGAGATGGAGAATCCGTTCGGCCCCAACAGGATCGAGTACGAAAGTCGCCCGATACTGTGGTTCAGTCAGAAGTCGGCCTTGATTTCTGCCGCCGCCAAGCCGGTCTTCGTCGCAGGGACGAGAGGCAGCGGCAAGACCAGTATTCTTCGCTCGCTTTCCACAGTTCATATCCTCGAAGACAAAAGTCTCGCGGACCAAGTCGGCAAGCTCGGCTGGTATGGCGTCTTCTTCCAGCTCAATGAGACATTTTCGCCCCTAATCGACAACGCGGTTCTGAACCTCATTCCGGAGCGGATACGCTTCGACACGGCCGCCGTGATCCCGCGGCAATTCGTAATCTTCTCTCACTATCTGGAGCTGAAGATAGTCGAACGCCTGCTCGAGAGCATCAGCCAGCTCAGACGCGACAGCCACTTGAAATACCGGGCCTCTGAAGATAGGGACGTCGCCTTGGCACTGCATCGCGAAGTGCTGCACTTCATACCCCAACCTGCCCGTCTCGACTTCTTCAGCATAGATGAGCTGCGGGGTGGGATAACCCGGTACGTCGACGAATGCTTCAACGCGTTCTTCTTTGCCGCCGATGAGGGAGCGACCGGCTTCAGAGCGACAGACCCTGGCGCGATCATTAACAAGGTCGCGACCGCGATCACCCCACTTTTAAATGGCCCATCTTTCGCCGGTGACAGGGCGCCCTTCTTCAAGATCCTGATTGACGACTGTGAGGCACTGACACCGCTCCAACAGCAGTTCCTGAACACCTTGGTGAGGAAGACGCGCGGCAATGTGAAATGGGTCCTCGCCTACATCGGCGGCCTTTACGACACGATCCGGACGATCATACCCGGCCAGTCGCTCTCGAATGCTGACCGGGACGTCGAGAATCTTGATTCAGTCGATCCGAGGGAGTTCGCCACGCTGTGCGAGAACGTGTCGTCGCTTCGGCTCTACTATGCGCTTCCTGACCATCTGCGGAGTGATCTCAAGCGCAACGATGCGCTCAGCGCGTTTTCGCTCAAAAACCGGCTGGGGCGGCTTTCCGTCAATGACATCATCGAGCGGGTTATCATATCGGGTCATTCCGAGGGCAGAGAAGAGCTTGTGGCACTCGCTGATGCAGCACGTGAATTCCTCTCCGTGAATTTGAGGACGGCGGATCAGCAGCAATTCCTTCTTGATCGAAAAGCGCGCCCTTATGCCGAAGGGCTGGCGCTCGCGCTCATGAACCCGGAAATCAAGCGCCGGCCCATGAGCAAGGCGGATGCTTCAAATCTGAAGAGGTCGATCGCCCGGAAACAGGGATGGGCTTTTCTGAAAGCGTGCCAGATGCTGCGTCTGCATGACTACCCGTACGTAGGGCACCAGATCATCACATCATTGAGCGACGTCTGTATACGCGATTTCCTTGATATAATGGGAGAGATCTTCCGCCGCAGTGTTCCGAGTTCCAGTGATCCACGAAAACTGGTGGAATTCATCAACTCGGATTTACAGATTCATCTCGAACAGCAGAGACAGGCTGTGAACGCCGCCTCTCAACGGAAGCTTGATGGACTTCAGGCGCTTTCACATCCGTACGAAGAAGAGAGCGTGCGCATGGTGCGGGCGTTGGGTTACCTGACCGCTCGCCTCCAGACAGAGTTTGCCGAAGAAAATGCTCTAGGAACGACAGAGAGAGGCATTTTCAGGGTTGATCTAAAGGAAATGCGCTCGCTGGTGAACCGACTGGAGCAACCCAGCGGAAAACTGGACGAGGTCCTGCGTCGGGCGGAAAGGGATGGGTTTATCCGGGAGGTCTCCGCCGCCGGCAACTTTGAGGTGGACCGCGCCGACCCCGCATCGAAGGAGATGCTGATCAGATTGCATCGGCGATTTGCACCTTACTTCGGGTTCTCCTATCGCGGCCCGTACGAAATCAACACAATCCCTGCGGCGCAGATGGTCGACCTGCTTTTTACCAGGCATCGGCTCCCAGAAGACTGGGCCGACTCGGTGTTTAAGGAGCTCGTCGCGCGGCCCGCACTCAAGACCGAATTCCAGCACTCGCTTTTCGAGAGCGATCTCGAATGACCGCTTCAACTGTCGAGTATCGAGTCTTCGGCCATCTGGCCGTCACTGAGAAGGCGAGAGATGCAGGTACCTGCGAAACGATGGAGGCAGATATCGCGATCGTCGCGCTTGGATGGGAAACGCGTTTCGCCGCGTTCGAAAACCATCTTGACCTGAAGGTCGGCAAAATCGTGGTTCTGGACTTTGCTCTGAAGGAAGCGAACGTCCCAGCCGTCGAAGAAAACCGGCGAAAGCTCATCGCTATGGGTACCCGATGGGGCGTCGAAGTGACTGCGATCACCCTCGAGCCTTCCATCGAGTATCAGAAGAACATCAATCTCCTCGATCACCTGCTCACTCAGATGGCCGCTTCATGTGGCTCATACGAAGGAAGCCTGCGGAAGGTTTTCGTCGAGTGCTCGACGATGCCGCGAATCTACATCCAATGGCTGATTGCGGTGGCATTCAAGAAAATGTCGATTCAGTCTCTCGAATTCGGGTACGCCGAAGGTATCTACGGGAACGCGATCGGCAAAGAGGATTTTTCCAGCGGCTTGGACCGATACGTCACCGTCCCTCATCTTCAAGGCAGCGGAGGAATGGGCGAAGAGAAAGTCCTGCTCGTGGGGATCGGAGGAGATGCCGACGTATTCTACGGATTGATCGATATCGTCAGTCCGGAACGGATCTCGCTCCTCGTCCCAAGAAGCGAGAAGAATGCGCATATCGATGCTTTGCTCGATCAACAGGTGGCCAAGGTACGTGAAACCCACCGGCTCGAAGATGGCGAAGTTCGCGACATCCAGGCTTTCGGGCTGATGGCCCACCTCGATGCTTTCGAGACGTATCTCGACGGGTTCGGCTCGCGTGCGGTGGTGAACGTTTTTGTCAGCGGCCCGAAGGTTCAGGCCATCGCTGCTGCCGTGCTCGCCTGCTCCGACAGCCGCGTCCATCTCAAGGCACGAATTCCCACCTCCTATGCCCATCGTGAAGTCTCAGCGAATGGGCGGTATCATATCTATAGGCTGATTGACCTGACATCCCCTGCCTGCAGCCTTCCCGGGACGTTCTGACACGATCTTGCATTCGAGTAGCATCATGGTCCCAGTAGCCGTTCCGCCAAGCCTTCAGCGCATGTTCGTGTCGCCCGATCCGGTCGATGGGGGACTAATTCCCACTTAGAAGCTGCTCTACATCAGATCAGGGGAAATGCAGACTGGCAGAATTCCATAATTAGCGACTCAAAACATATACTCAGGCGAGACTGTTTAGCATAGAAATAGTGAGCGCTCTCCAAATGTTAGGCTCTGTCGCAGTAGCGCAACAAGCTCAGTCTTTGGATGGGTGGTATGAGGATGAGACGACTGAATGTGTACAGGCTCAGTCATTTTATCGAGGCTCTCGTTTTTGTCGTAAGCGCGTTCGGTGCGACGTGGCTTACCAGCTTTGTGAACGCGCCATGGTGGGCATATGTGATTATAGCGGCCATCACTATGGGCATGTTCGTAGCCGTGCGTCGGGTCCTTTCTGAGCCGCAACGTATGGGACTCTTGGCACACAACTCGGCAGCGACCTCTGCGTGAACCCAGGCGCCTTGAAAATGTCCCCGATGCGTCCGGATTTTTGGCGGTGATCTTCAATCAAATGCGATGAGCTGCAATTTCTGGCGACGGCCACGCTAAGGGCGGGCCTCCAGCACCATGTTGAACGGTGTCTCCGCGGCGCGACGCAATCGCTTGAAGCCGCCGCCGGTCACAACCTTGCGCAGCCTCGCCTCACCGGCCTGGGCTCCAAGCGCGAGCCCGACTTCCTGCGACACGGATGCGGGCGTGCACACGAAAGTGGAAGCGGCATAGTAAACGCGGCCGACGGGATTGAGGTTCGCCGCCAGATGATCATGCGCGAACGGCTCGACGATCATCCACGTGCCGTCCGGCTTGAGCGATCCGTGGACATGGGTGGCGGCGCCCGTCGGGTCGCCCATGTCGTGAAGGCAATCGAAGAATGTGACGAGGTCATACGTTCCGGGATAGCTCTTGGCGGCCGCCACGTCGAACCGCGTGTTAACGCCGACGCCGGCTACCTCGGCCGCCTTGCGGGCGCGCTCAATCGAGGGGGCATGATAGTCGAAGCCGACGAAGCGCGAATTGGGGAAGGCCTGTGCCATGAGCACGGTCGATGCACCATGACCGCATCCAACATCCGCGACGTCCACGCCGCGTTCGAGCTTCTCGACGACGCCCTCCAAGGCCGGCAGCCAGGAGTCGATCAGATTGGCATTGTAGCCTGGACGGAAGAACCGTTCCGTACCGCGAAACAGACACGCGCTATGATCGTGCCACCCGACGCCCTTGCCGGACTGGAATGCCTGCCTCACCTTTTCTTCATCGAGCCACAGCGCGGACAGGAACTCGAATGCGCCTGCCATGAAGGCCGGGCTGTCTTCATCAGCGAACACCAGCTCTTGCTCGGCGTTGAGATAGAATTTGTCGCTCGCTTCATCGTAGTCGACGTAACCCGCCGCCGCCTGCCCGGAAAGCCATTCCCTTACGAGGCGTTCCTGGGTGCCGGTGCGTGTCGAAAGTTCGGCGGCCGTCATCTTGCCGCCTTCGCGCAATGCCTTGAACAGGCCGAGTCTGTCCCCCAGCAGGACTCCCGCGCCCGTTGCGATCGCACCGAGATCGCCGACCATTTTCCCCAAGAATGCGTCCAACTTTTCCTGATTCGCTTCAGACATCTGAATCTCCCTTTGGGTTCAATCTCTCCAGGCGACGGAGCCGTGCTCGTCATGAGGCGCCTTGAGCATCAGATGCTCGAAGACATGCAGATATCCCCGGCGGCTCATCCGCGCTGCCGATCCTGCACCAGACCATATCGGTGACGAGCGGCGCGGTGGTCGGGAATGACAGCCACCTCCATGCCGTTGAAAAGCAGGAAATCCGTCACTTTGCCCTCGTCGGTAACCGGCGGAGCCGGAGTGGTCGTCACCAGGGCAAGCCCTGTTGCAGCAGGTATCCTTGGGCAGCCTGTCAGAACATCGATGACTCCGGTTGTGGTGCCGGGGCGGGCGATCAGGGGCCAAGTGATTGTTCCGCGGCGGCTGTATGTTGTGGTAAGGTGATCATGCGAACTCTTGTTGGTCGGTCACGTGTTTTGCGGATGACCCGCATGTACTGTGCCAAATGAGAAAACCATTCAAACGCAATCCAGTAGATCTGACTGTATCCGACATTGTCGGAATTTGGACATCGCCGAACGCGAAGCGCTCGGGGCTTGTGACGATACTTGAGCGTGCTGCTTCGGAGGAGGGATGCGCCTCGAACCGGCAGCGAGGCCTTTTTCTGGCAACGGATATTCCGGCCGGGTTAGGCCGCGAGGAAAGCGACGGTGAATAAGAGGTAGAGGACCAACCGTTTTGAGCGGGTAGTTGCCGTGTTGCGCCCCCAGGCAAAGGCCAGCACCACGGAGCAGTATTTCTGGTGGCGATACTACATCGCCTTTAAGTGCCGGTTACCCGTTTTTACCCAGTTGGCCTGGTGCATTCAGAGCGAGGTCGTTGGAAACCGCTTATTGTGGCTATGAGCAAACTCGGGATGGAGGAGTGGACCCAAAAATTGGCAAAATGCCCCAGGGAGGATTACATGGGTCGCTCATTCCCCGTACTCGTTACAGGTGCGCGTCGCTACGCAAACAGCTTGCTTTTGACTTGGCGTTTCTTGCCGTTTCGGCATCGCTCACTAATTCGGCCGCTGCCGACACCGTGAACTGGCGTCAATTCGAAGGGACCAGCATAACTTGGGCCTACGACATCCACCCCTATGCGGATGCTCTCGCTGCGCAACTTTCCGGAGTTCGAGAAGCTGACCCGGCATCAAGGTCACGCCGGAACTCTACCCAGACGATTCTTACTGGAACAAGATGACGATCCAACTGACGACGAAGTCGCCAGCATGGGATGTGTTCGGCACTGGCATTCAGCCCGCGTAGGACCTCGCTCCGAGTGGCGCCTGCTGGACAAATACATGAGTGATCCGAAGCTTACCGATGCTGGATACGACTACATTCGGACATGATCAAGAAGTGCGCGGCTCCTTCCTTCGCCAATGATAACTGGAACCAGGTCGTGGACGGCATCTCGTCCGGCCGCACCGCGATGACGATCGACTCAAAAATGTTCGGCTTCTGGAACGATGTTGCGGGGAAGCCGGCATCCGGCAAGATCGCCTTCGCTCCGCCGCTGCACGCACCGAGCGCCACGAGCTTGGATTCTGACATCTGGATCTAGGCTCTCGCCATGAACGCGGCTTCCGAAAAGAAGGGCACGGCCTGGCTGTTCATCCCGTGGGCCACCTCCAAGCAGGTGGCGCTCAAGGGTGCCCTTGCTGGCCAGCTCGTCAATCCGCCGCGCACGTCGACCTGGCAGGACGATACCTAGACTAAGTACGCTTCGCAGCCCGAGTTCAACAACTTCGTTGACAGCTTCAAAAAGATACAGGATCAAGCCGCGCTGGCTTTCACACCGCGTGTCGGCTTCGGCGAAGCCATGAACGCATGGGCCGTGGCGATGCAGAAGATGGCAAACGGCGATGACGTCGAGACGACGTTGAGGGCGCTTGCCGAAGAAATCCGCACTGGCCTCTGATCAAAAGGAACAGGGCAGTACTATTGCACTGCCCTGTTCCCGCCAACGGCGGAGATCACGCCGTGTCACCCCAAGCACTTAAACCCAGCGCTGCTTCGCCCGGCCGCGCCGACGATTTTTCTTGGCCGCCAAGGCGGCAGCCTGCGGCCGGGGCCACAACCGAAACGACCACGGCGATCAGTCCGTAAGCTGCCCGGGGCAGCGGAAGGGCGGAAAGCGCCTTCAGGTGGCCGCACAAGTAGGGTCTCGAGACGGACTCAGCGCGGCAGCACGCTCGATCCCATCAGCGCCTCATCGATGGCGCGCGCCGCCTGGCGGCCCTCGCGGATCGCCCAGACGACCAGCGACTGGCCGCGCCGCACGTCGCCCGCCGCATAGAGCTTTTCGACGCTGGTCCTGTAGTCCCGGTCATTGGCCTCGACATTCTTCGAGCGGCGGCTGTCAATGGCGATCTTCATCTGGCCGGCCAGTTCCGACACCGGCCCGCGAGCGGCTGGCCCGGCAAAGCCGATGGCGATGAACGCGAGATCGGCACGAATGACGAATTCGCTGCCGGCGATCGGCTTGCGCTTTTCGTCGACCTCGCAGCATTTGACCCCGGTCAGCTGGCCGTCTTCGCCGATGAACTCGAGCGTCGCCACCTGAAACTCGCGCTCGGCGCCTTCGGCCTGCGAGGACGAGGTGCGCATCTTGGTCGCCCAGTAGGGCCAGACCGAAAGCTTGTCTTCCTTTTCCGGCGGCTGCGGACGGATGTCGAGCTGGGTGACGCGGACCGCGCCCTGGCGGAAGGCGGTGCCGACGCAGTCGGACGCGGTATCGCCGCCGCCGACGACGACCACATGCTGGCCGCCGGCGAGGATCGGATGCGACGGCCACGCCACCGACTGGATCGGTTCGCCGCCGACACGCCTGTTCTGCTGCACCAGATAGGGCATCGCGTCATGCACGCCGCCGAGATCGTCGCCGGGAATGCCGGCCGCGCGCGGCGTTTCGGAACCGCCGCAATAAAGCACCGCGTCATGTTCGGCGAGCAGCTCGGCAACCGGCTTGTCGACGCCGACATTGACGCCGCAATGGAAGGTGACGCCCTCGCCCTGCATCTGCTCGATGCGCCGGTCGATATAGTGCTTCTCGATCTTGAAGTCGGGAATGCCGTAACGCATCAGCCCGCCGGGCCGGCTCTCGCGCTCATAGACATGGACGTCGTGGCCGGCGCGGCCGAGCTGCTGGGCAGCCGACATGCCGGCCGGGCCGGAGCCGATGACGGCGACGCGCTTGCCGGTCTTCTTCTCCGGCGGATAGGGCCTGATATGGCCGGTCTCGTAAGCCTTGTCGGCGATCGCCTGCTCGACCGTCTTGATGGCGACGGGAATGTCCTCGAGGTTCAGCGTGCAGGCTTCCTCGCAAGGTGCGGGGCAGATGCGGCCGGTGAATTCCGGGAAATTGTTGGTCGAATGCAGGTTGCGGATCGCATTGTCCCAGTCGCCATTGTAGACGAGGTCGTTCCAGTCCGGGATCTGGTTGTGGATGGGACAGCCCGTTGGCCCGTGGCAGAACGGAATGCCGCAATCCATGCAGCGCGCGGCCTGTTTCTCGACCTCCTTGTCCGACATCGGCAGCGTGAATTCACGGAAATGCCGGATGCGGTCGGAGGCCGGCTGGTACTTGTGCACCTGCCGGTCGATTTCGAGAAAGCCTGTTACCTTGCCCATAGTCCAGCTCCTGCTGTCCAGATGGCGCGCCTGGCGACGCCCTGCAGCTGGATCAGATGGGGCATCCCGTCCACACATGGGCCGCACCAAGTTGCCCAAAATTCGACTATGTACACTTGCCGGGCTCAAAGCTCGTGAGGGGCTCGCCATGCAGCCAGTTCTCGACTCTAATCGAAGGAGCCGGGGACTCCATCTGCAATACCACGTTGCGGTCCAAAGCTATTTCCAAAGGTTTCTGCACGAGCTGGTTTCCTCTCAGAGACGGCACACGGGTTCAGGGAGGAGCGCATCGCTCGTCTTGCCCCATTAAGTGCAGTCACAGTCACTCAGTCTCAAAAGCCATGCCAACGCGCTCAGCGCGCAGTTAGCGCCCATTGCTTCGAAAAACCTCGTCAGTGCCCAGATGTTGGTTGTAATGAACCTGACATTTGTCTGACGCTGTCAGCTTTTGGACACGCGATCACGCGCTTCGTGCCGCCAGGCCAGGCCGAGCCCTGTGTTGCCAGCGGTCGCTTCGATGATTGTACCGCCCGGCGCGAGCTGGCCACGCTGTTCGGCATTAACGATCATCGACAACGCAATGCGATCCTTGATCGATCCGCCGGGATTTTGGCTTTCGAGCTTGACGAAGAGAATTCCTGACTCCGACGTTGTACCGCTGACCAGCCGTGTTGGAGCTGAAATCAGAGGAGTTCGCCTTGGTGGAGACCTTTCGGACGCAGCGATAGCAGCCATCAACCAGCTTCTTCTAAAACACAAGGTGATCTTCTTCCGCGGCCAGGAGCATCTCGACGATGCGGAGCAGGAATTGTTCGCGCGGCGTCTGGGTAACCTTGTACCTCATCCCACGCAGGGGCCGGCAGCCGGCACGGCCTCAATCCTCAATCTCGATTCCGGCCGTGGCGGTGGCAGGGCAGACCAGTGGCATACCGATGTGACTTTCGTCGATGCCTATCCGAAATTCTCGGTCCTACGTGGCGTCGTCATTCCGGCGGCGGGGGGCGACACGATCTGGTCCAACACGCACGCCGCGTACGAGAATCTGCCGGCGCCGCTCAAAATATTGGCGGACAATCTGTGGGCTATTCATAGCAATGCCTACGACTACGCAGCCGTGCGCCCGCGCGCCACAGCCGAAGAGAAGAAGCACTTCGAGGAAGTTTTCACATCGACGATCTACGAGACCGAGCATCCGGTCGTGCGCGTCCATCCGGAAACCGGGGAGAAGTCGCTGCTGCTCGGCAATTTCGTGCAGCGCCTCGTCGGCCTTTCCAAGAGCGATTCCGCCAAACTCTACGAGGTGTTCCAGTCCTACGTCACTGCCCCGGAAAATACCGTGCGGTGGCGCTGGCAAGTAGGCGACGTCGCTATCTGGGACAACCGTGCTAACCAGCATTATGCGGTCAACGACTATGGCGACCAGCACCGGGTTGTGCGTCGCGCTACGGTTGACGGTGACGTTCCGATCGGCGTCGACGGTCGCCGCAGTATAACCCATGTCAAGGCAGCCAAGCCGGCGGCGAAGGCAGCCTGACCGTCTGAACAGGGTAAAGATGAAAACTTCGTATCGCCGCGGCCATATCGCGCTGCTTAACCGCCCCACAAAGCCTTATGATTTCCGAGAAGCAAGGCGAGTTGCGGGCTCGAGGCTTGGCCCGAAATCGAGGTCCTGCAGCGTGGCGCATGGCTCGAGTCGCTGCTCGTGGCCCCGCTGCAGCGGTACAGGTCCCCCACCGCCCCACCATCTCGCCCGCCCTGCACCTCGGATAGCGATCATTCACCGTTTGTTCATTATGATAGCGCACGATCATAACTGGACATGCTGGTAGCTCGTACATGCCTGAAGGCCCTGCGCGCCGACCCAGCGCCGGGGCCTTTTTACTTCCGCAAAATCGATTCCAGCAACGCGGGCACTTCGCAGGATGTCGGAATCCCGCGCTTGCGATGATACGCCGTACAGCGAATTGCGCGAGTCAAACGAATTTGGGTTTCTCAAATATAGAATCGTCGATACCGATCCTGATGGATCGAGCCTCGACGACGAAGTCAACCATCTTCAAACGGAATTATTCAACATTGCCGAGAGCTCCCGGTGTGCCGTCGAAGCCGACATTGGGGAGGTCAGCGGTCACCAACGATCATGGTGATCGCCAGCATCTTTCGTATTCACATAACCGTCGGCCTTGTACTTTCCCGAGGCCATGACATGAGTGGGTCTTCCAAGCACCGATTTGGCCCGGTAGGATTTGCAGGGGGCGCGGACAAGCGGATGAACAAACGGAATGATGCCGGAAAACTGCGCGCGCCTGCTGGGATTTAGCCGACCGTCGATAGGAACATAGCCCTGGTCGACGGCTTTCTGAAGGGCAAGAGTTTCGCCGACCTGGCTCAGGAACATGGCTTGTCGACAACGAGGGTGCGCCAAATCATCGAGAAGGCCGATCGGCTCGTGGGCGGCGCATTCAGACCAAGACTGAAACGTCCAACGCCTCGCCTCGGTCCGATTTCATGGTCGACTATCCCTATGTGTGCAAATGGCCGAGAAGCACCGGCTGGGTAGCGTCACGCCGCATCATTCTTTGCGGAGCTGGAGCGCGCGGGATCGCTGGAGCGGCTGGTGAAAGCGGTTGCCGGGGCGCACAACACGTGAGCTGGCGCCTCGTGTGGCAAAAGGAGAGGGCGAGAGCCCATGGCCTGCAATGAAGCGATCAAGCATTGCGATCGTGGAACCAAGCTAGTCGACCATCCGGACCGCGGCCTTCAATGCCAGCTCGCCTTGGAATCGGCCTTCCAGGAATTGGCTGAGCGCGCAGCGGAATCCGGCTGGACCGAGGAGATAGCCACGCGCTCCTCGAACTCGCCGGCGCGCGCCTCAGGAGCGACTCCGCCAATGACAGACTGAGAGGACGATTAATCGTGCCAGGGCAACGAGAGAGCGGCAGGTTCAAGAAGCTTCGCCTGAACCGATAGGAACGTCGCTGCGCCAATAAAATTGGCGGTGAAGGCTGACCGCGGCCGAGTCGGGCAAGCGAGCGAAGTGCTGAAATAAGGGCGTGAGAATCCAAGACATCGTTTGTAGAGAGCATCGAGCTTCGCGAGATTGTGGTACAGGATCGACCGCAGGTGTTCTCGCAGCGCTCGCAGAACCCGGGATTCTTCCGCGGCACCCGCCAAGGCGAAGAACGGTCAGAGTTGCACGATAACGTTTAAAAGCGAGCCTTCCTCCGAAAGTCTGCGCGCGCAGTTCCACGGTCCGATGCGCTTTCATAGCTATTCCAATCGCCGCGCCCATCCTCTCCCGGATCAGGTCCAGCGGGTCTGCAGTGCATGCGCCCCCAAAGTGGACGCCATTGGGCCGGGTGAACCGGGCTCGATTGCGCGCCGAAGGCCCGTTCCAGGCCCGGAAATCCGGGTCCGTCAGGGCGAGCGCGTGCGGGTCGAGGTAGAGAACGGCCTTGCCGAGAAAACGACCGTGCACTGGCATCGCGTGCGTGTGCCACATGCCATGGATGGCGTGCCTCACCTCACGCAGAAGCCCGCGAAAAGGCAACGGAAGATCTAGCATTTATGGGGGAAATGTTTTTTCGGAGTGCTTGACCCGCAGGAAGGGCAGGGCATGACTGCCTATCGCCCGACCCGGCCGGCCGCACTCATGACCGGCTGGGCTCGGTTAATCCTGCATGCCGCGCCCATGAGGTTGCGCTCTGTCGGGAGTGCGTCGAGCACAACGACGAGATGTAGTTCACGATCTTTGAAACGCGTGTCAACCATCCAAAGTGTGGATGCCTTTCATCGAAACAAACGATTTCATCAATGTTCTGGAATCCTGCATGGGCAGAACAGAAACCGCCCGAAAGGAGATTTTTCATGCGCTCTACCGGGCAGTGGAGTGCTGGGAAAGGGAGTTGCAACTGACCGGGTCCGACTTCTTCCGAGTCTATGGACAGACTGGGAGACGCGCACGGTGTAGCGGCTCACATCGTCATACTGCACCTACGCCACACACCGGCCGGACCTGATCCGGCTTTATGAGCATTGGGCTTTGTCAGTTGCCCAAGCGTGATGGCTTTCGCGACGCGGCGCGCCTCAGGAACTGAGCCGCGTCCAGGTCGAAACGCGGGAAAGAAAGACAGGAAACAGAATGGCCGATCAATTCGCAACGGACGTCATTGCCCTGATCAAGAAACGCGCCGAGTCGGAGAGCGGTGAGGGAATGCCTGCGTCATTCGTCGGCGAGATAACAATCGCCACGGAACTGGACGCGCTCGGGTTTGATTCGCTGGGTTTGGCGGACGTCCTCTGGGATGTGGAGCAGGCCTACGGCATCAAGATCGACATGAACACGGCCGATGCCTGGTCCAATCTCAAGAATGTCGGCGACGTCGTGGAAGCCGTCCGCGGCTTGCTTGCGAAGGAGGCTTGAATGGACAGGCGCGTCGTTATCACCGGAGTGGGCGGCCTGTGCGGACTGGGCACCGACGCCGCCTCTATGTGGAAAGAGATGCGCGAAGGCCGCTCCGCCATCGGCCCGATCGCCAATTCCGAGCTTCATGACCTGGAGGGCATGACCGGCGCTGAGATCAAGGCGCTGCCCCAGCACGACATCAACCGGGGGCATCTCATCTCCATGGACCGCTTCAGCTTGCTCGCCGTGCTTGCAGCGCGCGAAGCCATGCGGCAGGCCGGACTTTCCTGGGACGAGGGGAATGCCCATCGCTTCGGCGCGACAGTGGGCGTCGGATTTACCGGTTCATACGCAACAGAACAAACTTACCGCTCACTGCTTTTGGGTAGCGCAATCCGTGCTGAACTCTTCACTGGAGTAAAGGTGATGCCCAGCGCCGCTTCCGTCCATCTTAGCTTGAGCCTCGGCTTGCGCGGGCCGGTCTTCGGGGTGACCTCCGCATGTGCCTCGGCCAACCATGCGATCGCCTCGGCGGTGGACCAGATCAAGCTGGGCCGGGCCGACGTAATGGTTTCCGGAGGCAGCGACGCACCCTTCGCATGGGGCGTGCTGAAAGCATGGGAAGCAATGCGCGTGCTTTCACCCGATACCTGCCGGCCCTTCTCCGCCGATAGGAAGGGCCTGGTGCTGGGCGAGGGTGCGGGCATGGCCGTGCTGGAAAGCTACGAGCATGCCACGAGGCGTGGTGCCACAATTCTTGCCGAGATCGCCGGCGTCGGCCTTTCCGCCGATGCCTTCCACATTGCCGCGCCATCTGTCGAGGGGCCAGCGTCGGCGATGCGCGCCTGCCTTGCCGATGCCGGGCTGAATGCCGAGGACGTCGACTACCTCAACGCGCACGGCACCGGTACCAAAAGCAATGATCAGACTGAAACGGCGGCGATCAAGCGTGTGTTTGGAAACCACGCTTATTTGATGTCCATCTCTTCCACCAAGTCCACGCACGCGCATTGCCTCGGCGCAGCGAGCGCGCTTGAAATGATCGCCTGCGTGATGGCAATCCAAGAGGACGTCGTGCCGCCGACCGCCAACTATCGCGAGCCAGATCCCGCTTGCGACCTCGACATCACACCCAATGTGCCGCGCGAGCGCAAGGTGCGCGTCGCCATGAGCAACGCCTTCGCCATGGGCGGTACGAACGCAGTTCTGGCATTCAGGCAGGTGTAGAAGCCATGCAAGACGCCTCATTTGAGGTCACCTGTCGTATCTAGCTGCTTGCCGGACCACTATGTGAAGCGAGCGCTATTGGCTGCCTCTGCGATGCGGGAATTGGCAGCGGACGTCTCACGATCAAACAGGCATCTGCTTGTAGAATTCTTTTAATCGTGAAGCGGCGCGAGTGCGCTATCCGTTGAGGTGAGCAAGGCCGGCGCCCTGGGTGAGCGCTGGTGTCGGGTGGTGGAAAGTACAGGGGGAGCTGTGTGGCCCCCTCTTTCTCGGCCTCGACGATGTGCGAAGGAGCCTGTGCGGCGAACGGGCCGACGCCCCAGGCTCAGAACCTGGGCGAACCTAACTCCCGCCAAAGGACAGCCCAGAGCTGGATACACGAAAGAGATACTGAACCCGCGAATCAGATTCTGATCAATCGTCGTGTCTGAGCTCCGCTCGGCTCTTACGGAGATAATCGCGCGGCCCGGCAACGGCCGCGCGTGCCGCGGGCGTGAGCTTTGCGCTTCGTCAGAAGTGCCTCGAGCGTGACGACGATAATTGACCAGCCATATGGAACGCATTCGCCCAGTTATCCAAAGCGTGGATACCTTTCATCTAAACAAAGGATTTTACCGTTTTTGCTGCAGGTCCCATAGAGGCGCTTCAAGTTGGAAAGATAGGTAGTTCCCATGGTTGCGTTGGATCCGATGAGCATCATCTGGTGTGCGGGGCGCACAAAGTCAGTCGCATCTGCATTACGGCTTGGTCTTTCGGCGGTCTCCACAAGTTACGCCCCGTTGGTGCGATGCCAATTATTTAACCAATGCTTGAACATTTATCTCAACCAGACAGCTCCAAGGTGAGGTCTTCCATGCGCCCGAATGTCGATTGGAAGTTGTGCTGGGAAAATGAGCTGCAACTGGCCGACCATGTCGAACTCTCCGACTTTTTTCGAAAGACCTATGGACGGACTGGCGCCTTCAACGCGGAGCCATTCGAAGGCGGCCGCAGTTGGGCCGGCGCGAGGCCGGAATTCCGCGCAATCGGCTACGACGCGCATGGGGTAGCGGCTCACATCGGCATGCTGCGGCGCTTCATCAAAGTTGGCGAGGTCGACTTGATCGTCGCTGAATTGGGCCTGTACGCGGTTCGTCCGGATCTTGAAGGGCTCGGAATCGGTTTTTCGATGCGCGTGGCGTACCCAGTGCTCCATCAGTTGGGTGTTCCATTCGGTTTCGGCACGGTTCGGCACGCGCTGCGAAACCATGTCGAAAGATTCTGCAGAGCCGGCCTCGCGAACATTGTGTCGGGCGTTCGCGTACGATCGACCCGTCCAGATGTGCATCCCGACCTGCCGCCCACGCGCCTGGAAGACGTACTCGTGTTGGTTTCGCCGATCGGACGCTCGATGGACGAGTGGCCGTCCGGTACCCTGATCGACCGGAACGGTCCGGAACTATGAAGCCTCTGGACTACATATGCGAAGGGCAGAGTGACAATGCCGATGGCACTGCAGAGCGCAGCGTCTATCTGACGTTTGACGATGGTCCCAATTCATTTTTCACACCGCAGATACTCAATGTGCTGGCGCAACATCAGGTGACGGCGACCTTCTTCGTTGTTGGGGCCTACGCGGCCGACGAGCCGGAACTCGTTCGCCGAATTATTACAGACGGGCACGGTATAGCCAACCACACGATGACTCATCCGGACCTGGCCAAATGCGGGTCCGTCGAAGTCGACTGCCAGATAGTTGAGGCAAACAGAGTCATAGGGATGGCTTGCCCGCAGGCCATGGTTCGGTACTTTCGTGCACCGTATGGCATCTGGACCGAAGAAGTAATCGCTGCATCAGCGGGTGCGGCATTGACGCCCGTCCATTGGTCCATTGATCCACGCGACTGGTCTCGCCCCGGCGTTGACGCCATCGTCGACAGAGTGCTCGCCGATATCCGGCCGGGCGCAATCGTGCTGTTGCACGACGGGTGCGCTCCCGACGAATTGCAACCAGGCAATCAAGCCAGTCTGCGCGACCAGACGGTGACAGCGTTGTCACGCCTAATTCCAGAATTGCACGGCCGCGGATTTGTAATCCGATCACTTCCTCAACACCCCTGAACAAACAGAGATCCTATGGACCTTCTCACCACAGCCAGTACTGTTGCCGTTTCGTCTTATGCGGTGCTCTCGACTGTTTACAGAGGCATGCAAGCGGTCTACTCCCAACCGGAAAATGTTACGCCGCCGTCGGAAAGCTTGTTCGGATCCGACCGTTGGCCGAGCGTGGATGTCATTATCCCCTGCTACAATGAGGACCCGCGCACACTCGCGGCGTGTTTAGCTTCCATTGCAAATCAAGATTACGCCGGAACATTTCAGGTCTATCTGGTTGACGACGGTTCTGGAAATCGTAATGCCGTCATCCCGGTACATCACGCCTACGAGGGCGACCCGAGATTCAATTTCATTCTGCTCCGCGAGAATGTTGGCAAACGCAAGGCGCAGATCGCCGCCATCCGCCGCTCATCTGGAGATTTCGTGCTCAGCGTCGACTCTGACACGACACTTGCGTCCGACGTCATCACAAAGCTTGCAGTAAAAATGCGGGATTCCATGGTCGGAGCGGCCATGGGCCAGCTGACGGCATACAACCGCAGCGACACTTGGTTGACCCGATTGATCGATATGGAATACTGGCTGGCTTGCAATGAGGAGCGCGCGGCGCAAGGTCGCTTTGGTGCGGTCATGTGCTGCTGCGGCCCATGTGCAATGTACCGCCGGTCTTGTCTCCTTTCTCTGCTGGATCAATACGAGACGCAGCTGTTCAGGGGGAAACCAAGCGACTTCGGTGAAGACCGTCATCTTACGATCCTCATGCTGAAAGCAGGCTTTCGAACCGAGTACGTTCCAGGCATGAAGATACCCCGTCCTTCCTCCGCAACCAATTTTCGACGGGCGGCGACGATGTCGGGGGGCATGGTGCTGAATACACTTTGACCGCTCTCGACGATGGCGCCGTCGAGATAAACGAGATGGCTGATATGGTCGGGTATCCGGTCGGCGGCGCCGGTGATGCTGATGCCGCCTAGACTGTGACCGACAAGGATCACATCGCTCAGCTCTTCCGTCACAATGTGGTTGACGATGTCGGTCACGAATGTGTCGGGCGTGATGTCCTTGCACAGCAAATGTGCGCGTTCGCCGACACCTGGTCGGCGTGGTCACGTGGCATCCCATCTTGCGAAGATTGGCAGCCACGTCCCGCCAACACCATCCGCCATGCCAGGCACCATGCACTAGCACATACGTCTTTGCCATGGGTTGTGCCGTTCCACTTGCTCACCGGCCGTTGTGGCTGCCATCCGGCACGATGGCCGGGCGTTGTCCCAAAGGGGCTCGACCACGTGACCGGTGATAAGTCCGGCGCACAGGGCAGCGCCGTGGCCTGAGGACACCGCTAACGAGTCAAGGAAATTTGAATTGCGAAAGGCCAATATTCACTAGCTCTTTGCAAGTGGATGGAGAGGCTCATGGTGTGCCGCAGTTGCTCGCTGCCGGCATGCTCTTGGCACCGGCTGATCATCCGAACTTGAACAGGACACCAAAGCCGCCGCGCGGATAGTTCCACTCGATGTCGCCGCCTTTCTCGCACAATATCCGGCAGGTGCCGCATTCCATGCAGCCGTCGGCGGTGATCTCGACTTGACCCTTGTCATTCAACTCATAGCATTTCGCCGGACAGACGTAGGTCAAGGCAAGCAAGTTCGCGCTTGGCTTGTCGTGCGGTCGCACTATGATATGGGGGCGGCCGGAATCGACCAGATAGCGGTTCTGGTAAAGTTTGTCCTCGACACGAACCTTCGTCACTGCGATCGTCATCTTGTACCCTCTTCAGCGCCATGCCAATGCCAGGCGGACCGCGTCGCTGACCAACCCCCAGCGCGAGCGCGCGTTGATGAAGGCGGCCGTGGTGTTCTTTTCCTTCTCGATCTTCGGCGTGCCGTCGACACGCATGAAGTTCTGAGCGGCATGCGACATCAACCGCGGATAGCTGTCAAAAAAGTTGCTGGAATTGGTGTGGAGTAAGGCTGGCATGTCCTTGTATTTCTTAAGATCCTTGATCACAAAGGAGTCATCCAGCATCGTCTTGTAGAGCGCAAGGTTCGCTTTGGTCATAGGACCGTTGCGGCTTTTGACTTTGATGATCGCCTCAGCCGCGACGCGACCCGAGGTCATGGCAAGGTTCGAACCCTCACGGTGAATGGCATTGTTCAGTTGCGCTGCGTCGCCGACGATGACCCAACCGTCGCCGAAGAGCTGCGGAATGGCCCTGTAACCACCTTCGGGGATAAGATGGGCGGCATATTCTTTCACCTCCGAGCCAGCGATCAGCGGCCGGATCGAAGGATGGTTTTTCATCGCATCCAGGAGGGCGGACGGGCTCTCCATCGTCGCGGCGAAATCCGAGACCAGGCAGCCGATGCCGAGTGAAATCGACTCCTTATTGGTGTAAAGGAAGCCGAGCCCGGCCATGCTGCGAGAGATCGTGCCCACGGCCTCGATTACGCAGCCTTCATCGCCCTTGACACCGAACCGCTGGCCAATGACCTCTTCGGGCAAGAAATGCATTTCCTTGACGGCAAGCGCCACGGTCTCCGGCTTCGGCATCTCGCGCAGGCCTGCGCGAGTGCCAAGCAATCCCGACACCCCTTCTGCGAGAACGACCACATTCGCGAAGACCACTCCGCCAGCCCGGTCTGTGCGGACGCCGATCACCTTGCCATTGCCATCACGGACGAGTTCCGTCGCGGTCGTCTCACACAGGACCGTCGCGCCAGCCTCGCGCACCTTGCGGGAAAACCATTTGTCGAACTGGGCGCGGATGATCGTGTAGCGGTTGGGTTTCGCCTCATTGAAGTCGTCCGACCGGTAATGAATTCCGGTGTGAGACGTGTCGTCCATCACCCAAAGTCGCTGTTCGACCAGGTGCCGCTCGAGGGGCGCATCATCGCGGAAGTCCGGGATGATCTTCTCCAGCATGTTCGCGTACATTATGGCACCCTGGACGTTCTTGGAGCCCGGATATTCCCCGCGCTCCAACTGCAGTACCTTCAGCCCCTGGCTTGCCAAAGTGTAAGCAGCTGCGTTTCCAGACATGCCAGCTCCGACCACAATGGCATCGAATTGTTCAATCATGTCCTCTCCCTCAACTCGCAAGCTTGTCTCGACTGTGCGGCGACAGCCGCCGGGTGAAGGCTTCCGTCAGTGCGGGCAGGAAGCGGATTGCATCCGTGACGATCCCGAGGTGGGCGAACTCGAAAATCGGCGCGTTCGGATCGGTGTTGATCGCGACGATGAGATCGGCCCCCTCGACCCCAACTCGGTGCTGGATGGCGCCGGAAATTCCGGCCGCGATGTAAAGCTTCGGTCGAATGGTCTTGCCAGTTTGTCCAATCTGTCGATCAGCCGGCATCCAGCCCTTCTGGACCAAGGGGCGCGAACAGCCATGCTCGGCGCCGATCGCTCGGGCAAGATTCTTCACAAGCTGAAGGTTCTCCGCCGCTCCGAGACCGAGGCCTCCCGCAACCACGACATCCGCATAGGCAAGATTTGCCATTGCCGACTGGTTATCCGGTAGGAAGCCGAGGACTTTGGTGACGATATCGTCCTCAACGAGCGACAGCTTGTGCCGCATGACACGCCCGACCGGCTTATCCACCCGTTGCGGCATAGGCATGACCCTTGGTCGCACCGTCGCCATTTGCGGCCGGTAATTTAGTGTATAGATCGTACACAACAATGAGCCACCAAAAGTCGGACGGGTCGCGGCGAGTGAACCGTCGGAATCTACATCAAGTTCGGTGCAGTCGGCCGTGAGCCCCGTCTGCAGGGTCGTCGCTACCGAGCCTGCAAGATCCCTGCCCAGTGTGGTCGCGCCGAGAAGGAGGATTTCGGGTTTATGGGTATTGACCAGATCCGTGAGCGCCTTGGCGAACGGCTCGTTCCGGTAGTCGGCGAGCGGCGGCGCATCGACGATGTAGACAAGATCCGCCCCGTAAGCGAAGGCCTCGGCAACAGCGTCCTCGACCATCTCGCCCGGCGGTCCCAGCACGACGCCCGCGAGCTGGACTTCAAGCTTGTCGGCTAATTTGCGGCCTTCGCCCAGCAGTTCGAATGATACAGGATGCACATTGCCGCGTTCGAGCTCGAGGAAGACCCACACGTGCCGGTAGTCTTTGAAACGGTCGGGAAGTTCTTTCTTTACACCGGCACGGCCGGGGGCAATGCGAGGGGTAGTTTGGCTTGCGGTCGACATTTTCTGCTCCTGGCCGTCACGTGCCGCTGTTGAAGGCCAGCTCATGTTCCAGCGCCGGCCGGCGGGTTAAGATATCGGCGATGAGTTCATCGGCTATGTCCTGCAAGCCCCTTTCCGCGGTGTCGATCTGCGCCGCCCTTTCTGCCCGTGCGGTGGGGGCGAAAACACGCTTGACGACTGTAGGCGAGCCACGCAGACCGCACCGGGTGAGATCGTCAATGCCGGCGTCGGCTGCAGTCCACTTCACGACTTGGCTGCGCGCCGCGCACAGAGCCTGCTGGAGCGAGCCCCGGCGGATTTCGTTGGTGTCTTCCAGCATTGTAATGAGGCAAGGGAGTCTGCTCTTCAGCAACTGGGTGCCGCCTTCGGCGCGACGCGCGACTTCGATCTCTCGCGTATCGCGGTCGATGGAGGCAATCTTCGCGACATAGGTAAGTTGCGATAAATCTAGGCGCTTGGCTATGCCCGGTCCGACCTGGGCGGTATCGCCGTCAATCGTCTGCTTGCCGGTGAAGACGATGTCCGGCCTGCCGAAAGTCTCCCCAATTTTTGCGATTGCTTGCGAAAGAGCAAAGGAAGTCGCCAGCGTATCGGATCCGGCAAAATAGCGGTCCGTCAAGAGAACTGCTCGGTCAGCACCGTAACCGAGCGCCTTTCGCAGCGAGTCCTCCGCCATGGGCGGACCCATTGTGAGCACAGTAACCTCGCCACCATGAACGTCGCGCAGTTTGAGCGCTTCTTCCAGGGCGAACAGGTCGTAAGGATTGATGATGGTCGGAACACCCTGACGCATGATCGTGTTCGTCACCGGGTGCACGCGGATCTGTGCCGAATCCGGCACCTGCTTGATGCAGACTACGATATGCATTGGCGGTTTCTCTAAGCTCCCAGTCCGGATTCGTGCTTGGCGGTTCACCTCATTGCCTGCATCGTTCATGCCAAGTCGTCTTCCTGCCTCTATTCCAGAAGGTGGCTTCGTTTGCTTCCGAGGAGGCGTCATGAGGACTGGATTTGTCGACTTCTCGACATTGTCGCGTCGCAGCCGTGTCGGGCTCATTACTTTCCGAACCGCTTCAGTGCAGAGTCGAGCGGGACGAAGGCGCGGCCAGGTGCGGGACATATGTTTGGATCGTGGTCCCTTAGCACCTTGAACACACGTTGCGTGAGCGGCGAGGAAGTCGCGAAATCTTCGTAGGCGCGTTCCAGCTTGGCGCGCACCCGCGCGGCGATTACCTGGTTAGGCAGACCGGAGAAATCTTCTTCGGCAAGGTATTGGCCCACGCGCTTCATGATATGGAGCCGCGAGACATTCATCACTTTCGGGTCATAGGAGACGCCAAGGCAGGCGAAGAAGTCCTCCGCGGCCGACAGGCCCTTCAGTCGCGCTAGGATATCGGTGCGATCGATCGGGCGGCTATCAGCGGAGCAGTTCATTGTATTCTCCCGGCGCGTAATTGTGGTGTCGATGCATTGGTGACATTGCTGACGGCGTGCCGACCTCTGGCACGGCGGCTGGGCAAGAGACTTGGCGATCTCAAGCTTTTCTGAAGTGGTGAAGGCGACCCCGAGTTTGACTGCTCTCCATTGCGCAGGGTCGTCACGTTGAGGAAGACCTCACGGCTTGTCGGCTATTGTGCCGCTCGGACCCGGGCCGGAATGAAGCTGTTCTGCACCTCGCCCGCACAGTCCAGCACTGGGAACGGCCCGTAGCTTCTCGGTGATCGCAGGCAGGACCTCAAGCACGCGGTCTACGTCATCTTCGCCGTTGTCACGCGACAAGGAGAAGCGGACTGCCCCACATGCCGCGTTCATAGCGATCAGAACATGGCTCGGTTCCAGTGAGCCAGAGGCACAGGCGGACCCGGCGGAACAGGCGATTCCCAGCCGGCTCAGGACAATTGGAATTGCATCGCCTTCGATACCTTCGAATCCAATGTTTGCAGTGTTTGGCAATCGCTCTTGCGGATCGCCGTTGATGGATGTGTTTGGGATGCGCTGGATGATCCCGTTCTCAAGGCGGTCGCGCAACCATTTTATTCGTTTTGTCTCGTCCATGAATTTCAAGGCGAGTTCGGCCGCCATGCCCAGTCCGACTATGCCGGGTGTGTTTTCAGTGCCTGCACGCCGGTCGCGCTCTTGGTGCCCACCCTTGATCATGGAGGAGAAGCGCACGCCACGTCTTACATAAAGCGCGCCTATCCCCTTTGGACCATGCAGCTTGTGGGCGGAGAGCGACAGCATGTCGATCGCGGTCGATTTCAGCTCAATCGGAAGCCTTCCGACCGCCTGCACTGCATCAGTGTGGAAAAGCGCGCCGACTTCCCTGGCTAGATCGGCAAGCTTAACCACGGGAAAGATCGTACCGGTCTCATTGTTCGCCCACATTATCGAGACGATTGCCACTTGTGGAGTGAGAGCGGTTCTGTAGGCGTCCAGGTCGAGCCGGCCGTGGTGATCGACTGGGATAATGTGCACCTTGACGCCGCGCGTCTTTTCAAGGTGCGCGCACAACTTCAGAACGGCCGGATGTTCAACCGCGGAAGTCACTATTTCCGTTCGGTCGGGCATCACCTCCAGCGCCGAAAGGATGGCTGTACTGTCGCTTTCAGTCCCGCCCGAGGTGAAGATGATCTCGTCCTCGAATCCCGCGCCGATGAGGGCTTGCAACTGTTGCCTCGCCTTTCTCACGGCTTCAGCAACCGATGCGCCATAGGCGTGCATGGACGAATGATTGCCAAATTGCTCCGTAAAGAAAGGCAACATCGCTCCAACGACTGCAGGATCAACCCGCGTCGTTGCGTTGTTGTCGAGATAGACAGGGTTCATGGGAGTGATCCTTCAACTGCTGAAATGATTCAAGGGTAGGCGGGCGGCCATTGAACCTCTGGCGCATATCGTATCTGGTAAGGTGGGCGGCCGGGCGAGCGATGGCTTGGCTGACCGGTCGCTGTCGACATTGCCCTTTGGTGGCGGCATCCGCCGGGAATTCAGCTGTTTCGGGCAATTTTGTTTGCTTGCCCACGGCAACGATCGATGATCGCGATTTGGCGCATCACCGAACGCAATTGTTCCGGGCCGACAGTGCGTGTCGGCCGGTTCCAGAGCGCCGGCGGTTACCGGTTCGACGCAGTATTCCTTGGCGTCGCTATTGTCGAACATAGCCTGTTCCCTCGCAATCATTTGCAGGACTTGCCGCAGCCGCACGTCTCACGCGCATTGGGGTTATCGAAAACAAAGCCGGATGTTTCGAGCCCATTGACGAAGTCCACGGTCATGCCGGCGGCATGGGGTTGGGAGCCTCTATCCATGAACACCTTGAGCCCATCTCGCTCGATGATCGCATCGCCCTCACGTGAGACGCTCTCCAGGCCCATTGAGTATTGGAAGCCGGTGCAGCCGCCGGCATGGACCATGATGCGAAATCCTTCCGCCGGCTCGCTGGCGCGGTAAAGAGCGGCCTTGATGGCGGCAACAGCGTTGTCGGTGAGCGTAATCATGGCTCGATTTCTCCTCGGTCCGGCGTTTTCGCGGATCATCTCGCATGGACCGTGCCAAAGGGAAGACGTGTCAAAAACCGTAGGACATCCCGACGTCTCTTATGCTCGATTGCTGGGGAGACGTCCGACAACCGACACTTACTGTCGGGTTTGTCGCGTCCGCGTCACAGGAAGGGCGCCTGAGTTCGCGATGCACTCACGCGTAAAGCAATGAACAGAGCCAAAGATGTTCAGAGCTTGCCGCGGAGCAACTGGCACGATTTTTGTGAAGCCTTCGTTGCGGCGGCAAAATTGCCGGCCGATTCACCTTTGGGTTGCCCTCGCAATCGAAGAACGAAGGGAAGCAATATGATCCATCAGACCCGCCTTAAGTGGGAAAGCAGCACCGCCGGTGGTACCCGAATGCTCGATCGGCCGATTGGCGCCGACCACCCAACAATCGCTCTCTACCGGCGATTGGCCGCTGACCGCCCGGAGACAGGATTCGACTGGCATGTGCCTGACGATCGATCGCGTCCGCCGTGCACACCCCTGAGGCCCGTTTTTCGATCGATCGTCAAAAGAAGAACGGGGCAGGGGTAAAAACATGGATCAGCGCAAGAAGCGGTCGCCCAACGAAATCCGGCGTGCGTGGGAAGTCTGTCCGAACATTCCCGCGCGTGATTTCGCCGCCCAATTGGCCATTTCGGAAGCGGAACTGGTCGCGGCCCATTGCGGTTTCGGCGCGGCACGCATCGACCCGCGCATCAATCACCTTCTGACGGGCCTCGAATTCGTGGGCGAAGTGACGGCGCTGACCCGCAATCAAGGTGCCGTGCACGAAAAGATTAGCGTCTTCAACAGAGTGATAACCGGCAACAATCACGCCATGGTCCTTGGTGACGAATTCGACCTTCGCGTCTTCCCGCAGGCTTGGAGGTATGGTTTCGCTGTTGAAAGGCGCCATCGCGGCGGAATCCAGCGCAGTTTGCAATTCTTCGACGCCGCCGGCGCAGCAGTGCATAAGGTGCATCTCAGGCCGGTCTCCAACCTTCATGCCTATCGAAAGCTGGTGGCCGAGCTCGTATCCGCCAACCAGGAGCCGACCATGTCGCTTAAGGCGAGAGTAGCCGACCTGGGGGCGAGGACTGCGGACTGGGCCGGCACGGTGGACGACCTACGCGAGTCCTGGAGCCGGCTGACTGACGTCAACCTTCTAAAGACGCTCAAGCTCAGCCGCTGCCAGGCTTTGCGCATGGTCGGCCAGGATTACGCTTGGCTGCTCGACAATGCCGCAGTTGGCGCCGTGCTCCAGCGTGCGGCCGAAGACGAATTGCCGATCATGTGCTTCGTCGGCAACCGAGGTTCTATCCAGACCCATTCCGGCTTAATCAAGTCGGTCAAGCAGATCGGGCCGTGCATCCATGTGCTGGACGAAACGTTCCGGCTGCATCTCAGGACCCACCAAATCCGTGAGGTTTGGGCCGTGCGCAAGCCGACCAATGACAGTCACGTCACCTCGCTCGAAGCATATGGGTCCGACGGCAAGATCATCATCCAGTTGTTCGGTGCGCGCAAGGAAGGCGAACGCGAGCGCGACGACTGGCGGGTTCTGGCGGAAAACCTGCCTCGTTTCCCCGACAGCTACATGAGAAAAGACCGATCGTCGTCGGTGGGACGCCGGCGCCCATCTGCCTCCGCAGCCAGTAGCCGGGCATTGAAGCCGAGACCGGGGACACGATGACGCAATAAGCGCGCTGTATTATCGCAACGCGATGAGCAGGAAGCAATTTGGCGCTGCCCCATCGACCGCATGGTTACGACGAAGCCGCGGCCTTTGGGCCGAGCTCAGAGGTGACAATAGCGTGAACGCCGCCGACCGTCACTCCCCACCAGGCGGTCAGGTTTTGCGGTTCGGGCCGAGCAAAAATACTGTCAAGACAGCGAGGAACGTGGCAACCGCGCTGTAGACAAAGACACTGGCAATACCCGTGTGATCCACCAATAGGCCACCGAAAGTTGTGCCGGCTGCGATGGCCACTTGGAAGGTTATGACCATCAGTACACCAGCGCTCTCGGCCTGTTTCGGAGCGGCGCGTAGCACCATCCATGTCTGCAATCCGACCGGGACCGCGCCAAAAGCAAAGCCCCATACGGCAACTGCAATTGCCGAGGTCAAGGCCGATGCTCCCATGGTCAGGAGCGAGACAGCGGCTACGGCAATGAGCAGGGGCGGCAGGGCCGCGACCGCCTTGAGACTGTGTTTGGTGAGGAATGCGCCGGCTAAATTGCCGAAGACGCCGGCCGTGCCAAAAGCAAGGAACACGAGCGGGATTGACTTCTTTTCGAGCGCAGGAACGCTCTCGAGAAAGGCGCGGATGTAGGCGAAGCTGGCAAAATGGCCGGAAGCGACCAATAGCACGACTAGCACCGCAACCTTCATCGCCGGATTCTTCGCGACATCCAGCGGACTGCGGAATCTGCGCACTTCGATCGGAGGCAGTGGCGGAATGGTTACGAGTTGCACGAGCAGCGCAACGGCACTCACGATTGCGGCGACCTTGAACGAGGCTCGCCATCCCCAAATGTCACCGACATAAGCGCCGATTGGAGCCGCGCAGACGGAGGCGACAGAAACGCCGGTGAGGATGATCGACATGGCGCGCGGCATGAGGTGACTTGGAACCAGCCGCATCGCCAACGCTGCCGAAATTGACCAAAAACCACCAAGCGATATGCCAAGGACGACGCGTGCCGCCAGCAAAACCGGCAGCGACCCCGCAACCTCTGCCAGAACGTTCGACAGGATCAGCAGGAGCGTCATCGCCCAGATGACGACCCTGCGGTCCAGACGCTTTGTCACCATGGCGATTATCGGTGCCGAGATCGCCGCGACGATTGCGGTCGCTGTTAGCGCCTGTCCAGCCGTGCCCGTGGTGATACGGAGATCATGCGCGAGCGGTGTCAGAACGCTGGCGGGCAGAAACTCTGCCGTCACAAGCCCGAAGGTGCCGAAGGAAAGCGAAATGATGGCACCCCATGCAGGGCCAGAACGTTGATATGGACTTTCTGGGTCAAGCCGATCTCGGTCGAACAAAGCCGCGTCCACTAAATCTGTCGCCGATTCGGTCATGAATGAGTTCTCCGGCTAGGAGCTGTTGCAGCAGGGGTGGCTACATCGCCGGGGATCAAAGCCGCGAGACCTTCCGGCGGCGGCCAGTCGGCATCAGTCGAGGCCTCGGCGCCCGACGCATCCGAGGCCTCATCGGAGGGCCGACGGACCCAACCGTCGACAATGCGGGAGAGTTCTCGGCGCGGTCGCATCGATCGCATTCGTGAAGTGCGGTCTGTTCACTGCGAACCAAGCAAGCCGAACGCGGTGTCCTCGATCGAGGCCTTGATGGGGGGATGATCGACGATCTCTATATTGCTTTGAAGCAGGAAGTTCCGTCGCCATATGTGGTTATCCTGGCAGCCAGAATTGAGCGGTTGTCGCAAGCACCAAGGCGGTCGCAATGAGTGCAACGAGGCGGAAGTCTGATGGATGGCTGCGGTTCGATGGCCGCGCGATCGACAAAATTGAGGTGATGAGTTATCCCTTTTGAAGCCGTTGCTCCCAATTCTGGGATAAGGTAATTGCAGGCGGTCCCAGCAACGTCGGGCGGCCTTTTTGGTGGTCGAATTCATGGGACGACACTCTCGGTCCGTGACGCATCTGCGAATGACTGCGCAAGTTCCGTGCCATCAACGACAAATCTGGCTCTGCTGAGCGGGTGGTGGAGGCACGAGCGTGGGCTATCCCAAGAGCTTGCCGCAAGGTTGTTCGAAGTTGAGGTGCCGGATAGACCGCAAATATGTCGGGCGGCCTGGGGTTGGCCAACACGAAGATGCGCAAGTTCAAAAGGACGAGCTGAACCCTTGCCGATATCCGTCCGAGGCTGATCTGGAGAAGGTCAAGAACTGCGTCTTGAAGGCTTCCGCCGCACCGGCAAATGCGAAGCCAAGGTGCTGGGCAAGATGGACAGGGCCATCCAACCCGTCGACTGGACGCTCATTAATGGCGTCGGTGTGGCTCTGTAGCTGGCGAGAAAAACGCCCTGCTGAAAGACAAAAGCTCGTGTGGCCGGCTCTGAAGGACGGCCAATGAGGCAGGCGAGGAGAGGCTATAGTCCATTCGTGTAGGCTGATCTTGTCCCACGGAGGCGGCTAACCACCCCGCCAGACATCATCGAGGGGAGCGCCACTAGGCTCACCCCAAGTGTTGGTCGTTTCCACCTGGTGACCTCGGCCAAGTCACCAAGCCGCTTAGCGCAAGCTTTCGAACTGGATGCTCCCCGGGCACATGATCGGCTAGCGATCCCACCAGTTGAGTTGCTCCAAGTCGGTGTCTAGCTTTCTACATTCTGTGTCCGACGCTGGACAAGAATGTTGCAATCCCGACCAGTAAGTCAGCACAGGCGCCACCTGTTGCCCAGCAAAACGGCAAGGATTATCGAAAGACGAATTCGGCACGGAGCTTGCACCAACGATTGCATGCAAATGCCGACAGCATCTCATGAACGGTCTCTCGATTCTGGCGCGGTTAAATCGCGGCCGGTTCCAGATCATGTCCCGCCCGAAATGGTGAGGGACTTCAACCTGTTTGCGTCGCCCGGCATGTTGCCGACGGCTAACGGGGATCCGCATGCAGCGGTTGCTTGCGTTCATGCCGGGCCTCCGATCTTTTATTCAACCAGCAACACGCGCGACGGTCGGGGTACCTGGGTCATCACTCGCGCGAGCGACCAGCGCCGGGTGCTGCAGGACACCGAAACGTTTTCCAGCCATCGCAGCATCTTCGCCTCTGTGCTCGGCGAGAGCTGGCCGATGATCCCGCTTGAGCTCGATCCGCCATTCCACGGTGTTTTTCGCTCACTGCTCAATCCGCTGCTTTCGCCAAAGCGGGTAATGGCATTGGAGCCGGCTGTCCGGGAACGAGCGATCAAGCTGATCGACAGGATCGCCGCATCAGGCACGAGCTGCGACATCATGAAGGATTTTGCAGTTCCGTTCGCGGTCAATATCTTCCTTCGCTTTATTGGGCTTTCGGACGACGGACTAGAAACATTTGTCGGCTGGGCTAGAGATCTGCTCCACGGCGATAAGGAGCAACGACCACCCGCAGCCCGGGCGATCGTGGCCTTCATCGACGAACTTGCCACCGAGCGCCGCAAGGAGCCGGTCGATGATTTCATGACCTTCATCGTGAAGGCAAAGGTCGAGGGTCGTCTGCTCAGTGACGAAGAAGTCCGTGGCATCGGCGTGCTTGTGTTCGTCGCGGGACTCGACACGGTCTCAGCAGCCATATGCTTCGACTTGGCCCATCTCGCGCGCAACCCCAAAGATCAGGAATTGCTACGAAGCGAACCTGACCGGATTGCCGTCGCTGCGGAAGAATTGCTGCGCGCCTATTCGACCATTCAGATGATCCGAGTGGCAACGAAGGATGTCGACTTCAAAGGCGCGCCGATCCGCAAGGGAGATTATGTTTCCTGTGCCACGATGATTGCCAATCGTGACCCGGCGGAATTCGAATGCCCGAATGAGATCGATCTGGCGCGCGAGGACAACCGGCACGCTGCCTTTGGCTATGGTCCCCATCGTTGTCTTGGCTCACACCTTGCCCGGCGGGAGATTGTCATTGGCCTGGAGGAGTGGCTGGCGCGCATCCCAGCCTTTCGGATCAAGACAGGGACTGAACCTATCACCTTCGGCGGCCATGTGTTCGGGATCGAGAATCTGATCCTGGACTGGTCCTGAAGTTTCAGCCCACGACATTGGAGTTCGCTATGCGTGTCGTCGTACATAAAGCCAGATGCCAGGGTCATGCGCGCTGCTGGGCGCGGGCGCCGAGAGTCTTCAAGCTTGATGACGCCGGCTACATCTTGCCCGGTGATATTGATGTTGCCGATGGGGAGCAACTGCTTGCCTCAAAAGGGGTACGAGCCTGCCCCGAACAAGCTCTGGAAGTTGACGAGCCCCCCGCTAACTCAGTTGTAGAGAGAGACACACGCAAAGTGCAGACTGGCATCGGGAAGGACAAAACAATCATACAATTCGCGACAGACCCTGTCGACCACGCGAAAATTACCGAACTGCGTGACCGAGAGGCGATCCGCAACTGCCTGTATCGGTACTGCCGCGGGATAGACCGCGCCGATGAGGCGGCGCTGCGTAGCGCATACTGGCCCGAAGCGTATGACAGGCACGGTCCCTATTGCGGACCGGCAGAGGACTTCATCCAATTTGCTCTCGGTCTGCCGGGGCACCGTAACATCCATCAAATCACGAACAGCCTGATCGACTTCATCAGTTCAGCAGAGGCCGCGGTCGAGAGCTATTTCACCGCGCTGCAACGCGGACCGGATACAGACCAAGAAATACGTCAGACGCTGCTTTGCGGCCGTTACTGCGATCTGTTTCAGAAGAGGCAGGACGAGTGGCGAATTGCGGAACGGACAGTCGTCTACGATTGGGTTGAGGAGCAAATCCCGCCAGCGATTCTTGAGGCAGATAGGTTCGGCCAGCGACAGCCGATTGGAGCACCACATCCAGACGATCCCATCTACCAGTTGCTCAAGGGTCACATCCCCACCGACCAAGATGGCGTCGAGGGTCCCCAACTGGGAGCTGCATAAGTGGGTAGAAATGGAGGATGAGCGCCCTACGGGAACGACATCTGTGTGGGGCCGCAACTGGCGGTCACTGCAACGATTTGGCTCGGCCCTTCATTCCGCCCAAGGTTGATGGGCTGAGATCACAAGCGGTCATCGTGGAGAAGCTCTCGTGAAACTGGCAGCACGCACCGTAATCATCACAGGCGCTGCGGGCGGGATCGGCCGTGCCCTGGTCGATATCCTTGCCGCGGACGGAGACACTGTAGTTGCGGTGGACCTTCCGGGCAGTGGTGTGGTTGAACTGGCTCGGGATCTCGGGTCGCCGCACGTCGGTCTGGAGTGCGATGTGTCGCGAGAGAAGGACATGCTCTCACTTTTCGGCCAGGTCGAAGCACGGTTCGCGCAAATCGATGTCCTCATCAACAATGCGGCGGTTGGACCCACGATGGATAGGATCATCGACACCGCTGTCGATACCTTCCGAAGCGGCGTGACAGTGAACCTTATTGGGCCATTCGTTATGGCCCGGGAAGCGGCGCGGCGCATGAAGCCGGGCGGTGCGATCGTCAATGTGGCTTCGATGGCGGGCGTGGTCGGCAATCCCAGGCGCAACGCCTACGCAGCCTCGAAAGCTGGCGTGATCTCGTTGACAAAGTCCCTTGCATGCGAGTGGGCTATGCGAGGAATCCGCGTCACGGCGGTGGCGCCGGGCTCCGTCCGCACCCCAATGGTCACAGAACTGGCACGCGCTGGCAAAATGGACCTCGCGGCGATACGCCGCCGCGTGCCGATGGGGCGCTTGGCTCGCCCCGACGAGATCGCCAGGGTCGTGCGTTTTCTGAGCAGCACGCAGGCGCGCTACATCACCGGCTCGGTGCTGGCAGTCGACGGAGGCTGGATGTCATTCAACCAGCCGGGGGATGCTCACCCGCCGGTGGATGGTGCGCTCCAAGCCGAGCTCTCCTGTCCGGCCGAATGCACAGATGCGCGAATCGTGCTCGTCACCGGTGGCGCAAAAAGCATTGGCGCGGCCGTCGCTCGCCGCTTTGCCGCGAACGGCGACACCGTCGTGATTGCTGATAAAGATGGCACTGCAGCGGCAGAGCTGGCTACATCGCTCCCCGGCAAGCATCTGGCGAAATCGCTGGACGTGGCCGTCGAGAGCGATGTGGTGTCGATGTTCGAAGAACTGAGGGGACGCTTCGGGTATATCGATATTCTGGTCAATAGTGCTGATACCGCCGACAGGATTGTGCCTGCGATCGAGCAACTGTCGAAACAGCTCGAACACGTCCTGGATGTCAACCTTACCGGCGCCTTCACCTGCGCGCGCGAAGCGATCAAGGCTATGCGCCCGGGCGGCGTGATCCTCAATCTCGGGTCGATCGACAGCTTTCTGCCGTTCGCGCCGCGCCATGCCTACGGCGCCTCCAAGGCGGGGATGGATATGCTGACCCGTTGCATGGCGGCCGAACTCGGGCCGGTCGGAATTCGGACAGCCACCGTCGCTCCTGGCCACATCCGCACGCCCGCACTTGCTCAGTTGGCCAAAGCCGGCCGCATCGACCTGGCAGCAATCGGACGACGCATCCCCATGGGCAGGATGGGACGGCCAGAAGACGTCGCAGATGCATCGTTCTTCCTTGCTTCGTCTGACGCCTCATACATCAACGGCTCGATCCTCTACGTGGACGGCGGCTGGACCTCGTTCGGTGATGCGGGAAACGCCAGCGAGCTCTATGACGAATGTTTTGCGGAGGCCGCAGGTTAATTGCCAGGCCTTCGCAGGGCGACCGGCCGAGCATTATGAGCCTCGGCTCCACGACGCACCTGAGGTGCTTGAGATCCAAGCATGCGCATGCCGAGCACATTCCCGGTCGGCTGACGTGTCTATAACGAGGAGAAATCATGGAATTTGCCACTTTCATTCTGGCCGCCCAGCGTGGCTATCACCAATCCTCAGAAAGCGTCATCCGCAACTCCATCGAACAGGCCGTCGCTTCGGAGCAGGCTGGGTTCAACACCGCGTGGTTTGCTGAGCACCACTTCAACAATTACAGCCTCATACCATCCCCGCTGATGATGGTGGCGCACTGCGCCGGCTTGACAAGCACGATTCGCCTGGGCACTGCCGTCTGCGTGCTGCCGCTTTACCAACCGCAGCGCCTGCTGTCCGAGATCGGCTTCGCCGACATCGTTGCAAACGGCCGTCTCGAGCTGGGCGTAGGCTTGGGATACCAGCAGTTCGAGTTCGAACGGTTCGGCGTGGACATCGATGAGGCGCCGGTCGTCTTTTCGGAATACCTGGACATCATTCTCAAGGGCCTCAACCAAAACGTCTTCGAACACGACGGCCAGTATGAGAAGATCCCCCCAACAGCGATTTCGGTCCGCACAGTCCAGCAGCCGACGCCGCCTATCTGGATCGCTGGCGGAGCCGCACGGATGGCTCGGGCCTACCGCGAGGGGCACAATTTTTTTGTCACAGCCTTCCACGACGGCTTAGAGACTTTGACCACACTGCGTGAATCAGTCGAGAGGGCGGCGGCATCCGAGGAAAAGAACGTCACCGACGTCAAGATATCGCTGCTGCGCTGCTGCTATGCCAGCCACGACGAGTTGGAGATCAACAGCTATCTCGACAATGCCCGCTTCCAGCGCCGGCTTTCTGAAGCCCTGCATCAGCGCCGCCAACAGAGCCACGATGGCTACCTGCTGCAGGAGACACCGACCCAGCAGGATCTGTCCTTCGAGACCATGCGCAAAAATTTGCCGATTGGCAGCGTAAATCGCGTGATTGATCGCCTGCTGGAAGAGATCGATATCTTGAAACCGGACCAGATCGCAGTTCAGACTCAATTGGGCGACTTCGACCAAAAGACGATGCTGCGCCAGATCGAGCTCTGGGGCGACAAGATCATCCCTGCGGTCAACAAGGCGCTTTGTCATGCCGGAAGCTGAAGCCGGCCGTTACGATGATGGCTGCCTATCCAGCGCGCAATGGCGTGGGTCCGAGCTAGGGAGGAGCTTCGATCAGCATGTGCTGCCCTGCGTACATTCACGTTCGCTTGAGGAGGTCCAGGCGGGCGAGGTGTTGGCGACGGAGGGGACAGGCCTTTCGTCTGTCGAATTGCGTGATGTCTTGGCCGCAACTTTCCCGTCTACCTCCAGCAGCGTATTCGCTTTGGAGGAGTTGAGCGAGCCCGAGCCGGAACTGGAAGAGGAACTGCTACGCCGGCTGCTGCTAGCGCATGCTGCGCCGGCCGACCCGGCGAGCGCCCGCTTGGCCAAGATCATCGCCCGGCGTGCGATGCGCATGGACCATCTTTGGCGGGATCTTGGCCTCTCAAATCGCGCTGAGCTCAGCCGCCTGCTTGCCAGACATTTTCCCGCGCTGGCGGCAGGCAACACAGAAAACATGAAATGGAAAAAGTACTTTTACCGCAAGCTGTGTGAGGCCGAAGGCTTTTCGTCATGCACAGCACCCAGTTGCGGGGAATGCCATGACTTCGAAAGCTGCTTCGGCCCGGAGGAAGTTGAGAGTTGCCTCTCGCCGACCACGAATGTCGGTTAGTCACTTCGCTTGATCGCAGCTGCGGACAAACGCTTATCGCGGCGCCGTCGTATGGAGGAAGGGATGTTCATCGCCTCGCGATATTTGGTGACGGTACGGCGAGCGACATCGATGCCGGTCTCCTTGAGTTGAGCAACGATGTCTTCGTCGGAATGTACCTTGTCGAGCGATTCTTCGGCTATGATTGCCTTGATCCGATGGCGGACAGCTTTGGCGGAGTGCGCATCGCCGCCCTCGCAGGATGCGATTGGCGCAGCGAAAAAATACTTCAGCTCGAACACCCCGCGCGGAGTTAACATGTACCTGTTCGAAGCCACCCGGCTTACCGTCGACTGGTGCATGCCGATCTCGTCAGCGACATTTTTGAGACAGAGAGGCCGCAGATGGGCGGCGCCGTGTGTAAAAAAGGCATCCTGCTGGCGCACGATTTCGGTCGCAACCTTAAGGATCGTCTTAGCGCGCTGCTTGAGACTGCTGATCAGCGAGTTCCCTTTTTCCTGGCAATGGTCGAGAAACGCTTTGCCTTCCGGATTTTGCTTGGTCAGCTGCGAGATTTCGGCGACATAGGTTTGGTTAATCAACACTTTGGGCAGCGTGGCCGGATCAAGCTCCACCCGCCATCCACCTTCGGACGAGGGCATTACCCAGACGTCCGGTACGATGGTTTCCGGCGTCCCGGACTGGAACCGGTCTCCAGGCTTGGGATCGAGCGCGCGGATTTCGTTCCTCATGTCGAGGAGATCCTCCTCGTCGACTCCGCAACGCTGCTTCAATCCCTGAAAATCCCCCCGTGCAAGCATCTCGAGATTGGCGACCAAAGCTGCCATAGCCGGGTCGAACCGGTCTTGCTGGCGCAGCTGAATCTCCAGGCATTCGCTGAGAGTTCGCGCAAAAATGCCCGGCGGATCAAATTGCTGCAAGATTCCGATGACCCGTTCCACATCAGCTTGCCGAACGTTTAACCTCCTGGCCAGATCGAAAAGGTTTACCTGAAGATAGCCAGTGTCCTCCAGATGAGCGGCGAGCTGTCCGGCAATCAGCCGCTCCTGGGGGGTGAACGGGGTGAGGGCGACCTGGCGGGCGACATGGTCGTGCAATGTTTCGGTGTGGGCGGTAAACTCCTCGACGGCAGGTCGATCGTTGCCGCTACTGCGTTGCGACTTCCATTGCCCGCGCCCGCCAGACGGCCCGCCAATGGGCGATTCGCCGATTTCGCTTCTGCTTTGACTGCTCCGCTGATCCACCCCTGGCAGCGGCGAATCGTCGTCAAACGGGTCAGGCTTCAAAACGGGGTTCTTCTCGAGTGCCTGCTGCACGAGCTGATGGAGTTCAGTATGCGTCAATCGCAGCAAGCGAATAGCTTCAATGGCTTGAGGCGATAAGACCATACGTTGCTTCTGGCGTTGAAGCAGGCTTGCTGAGAGATGCATGTTGAACCGTGATCTGCCGAGGAGGCTCTAGTGTGTGCTTGGGTTGTGTGAGACTTTCCACTTCTGGGTCATGCCGCCGCCTTCAATTTGTCGAGAACGTTTTGCGGGGATGAAACGCCATAGGGGTCCGTCTCGCAGTTGTCACAGAAGCCTTCCTCCTCGAACCACTGCTCCACCACGCCATCGTCGATCAGAGCGGCGTATCGCCAGGAGCGCATGCCAAAGCCCAGATTGTCCTTCGCGACCAGCATGCCCATTTTGCGCGTGAACTCGCCCGACCCGTCTGGGATCAGCTCGATCTTCTGCAGCCCCAAGGACTTTCCCCACGCATTCATGACGAAAGCATCGTTGACCGAGACGCAGTAGATCGCGTCAATTCGCAGTTCCAGAAATTGATCATAGAGTTTTTCGAAATCGGGCAGTTGGAAGGTCGAGCAGGTCGGGGTGAAGGCGCCAGGCAGCGAGAACAGGATGATGCGCTTGCCCCCGAAATAATCGTCGGAGGTCTTGTTCTCCCACCGATAAGGATTTGGCCCCCCGATCGACTCATCGCGAACACGCGTGCGAAAGGTCACGAGAGGAACGTTCTTTCTATAGGTCATTGATTTGCTTCCAGGCCAAAGTGGTACGGTGCATTTTTCGGTTAAACTGAAGCGGCATCGACTTCGGTCGACAGTTCCGGCAGCCTCGCGCCTTGGCGTGGTTGCCTCGGACCGGTCTTGTGCAAGACCGCCCCCGAGCAGGCACGTTTAACGGCGACGAGCTTCCGCGGAGACGGGGAATTTTGCTCGCGTGCTTTATCGAGCTTTGAGAGGTAGGCATGGTCTGCAACCGTGATTTTGACTGCGTTCTATCGACCGAGTCGCAAGCGCCATGCCAATTGACCCGATGCCTTGGGTTCACTTCGGTTTTTGCAGCAACTTTCGTGTTGTGCAGTAATGCCGGTCGATATTATTGCTCAAGCAGCACTGGAAATTGGGTGCGACTCCGTTCGGCAAACCCGGCCTTTGTCCGAAGCCGGACACGAATGTCGGAAATAGCCAAACGCCAGGATCTGGGGCGGGTTAAGAAACGTTGCCGTGGGCACCGGCTTCAGCACAATTGCGCCACGCGAGCATGGCTCCCAGCGTCAATGCCGTGCAGCAGCGAGACGAAGTCACTGCAGAATATCAACCTCTGCGAAGTCGTTGAAACCCAGCATGTGCGAGCCGTTCGAGGCGCAGATCAAGGCATGCTCGAGGAAGAGCTCGTGCTCTCGGCAGCAAGTGTTGCGACGTCTGACAAGGATCGTCGCGCTTCAAGGAAAAGAACCTGAATGGTGCACGGCTTGTGAAGGCCGGCGCATGGAAATGGCTGGGCTGATCATCCTCCATGAGGGTTGAATGAAGAGCTGGCCCCTATCTCCCTCAGCTGCAACGGGGGGAGATAGGGCATGTCCGTCTATCGCGCTGGGTAACATTCCTCGGTGATGCAATAAGGGGGAGCAATTTCTCATTTCGGCAGACACGACCCAGCTCTCCTTTCATGCGCTGATTCCCCCAGGGGAAATCGCGACTCCAGGCTTCCTATGCAGCGAATCGCGGTGCTGTCCGATGTCCGACAATGTCGGATGCGGATCGTAGCTGGGCTAGATCCGTCACTTTGCCTCGATGGTTTCCCACTGGCCTTATATCTGCTTCGCCCAAATGCGGCGACATAACCTGTGCGGCATCTGTGAATGGATCGACTTCAATCCAGACCTCGGAGGTCCCGATGCGCGAAGGGAGCTTGCCGATATGACGGCCACCATAGCGAACCACGGTCCGGACGACGAGGGGACTTGGATCGGCGGGCCTGCGGCGCTGGGACACCACCGCCTGGCAATCATCGATATCAGGGCGGCCGCCAGCCGAGGATGCTCCAGGAGGATGGCCGACCTGACTTGGTGCTCGTCTACTCGGGTGAGACTTACAACTACCGCGAGCTGCGTCAACAGCTGGCCGGCCTAGTCCATCGCATGAACACGAGCAGTGACACCGAGGTGGTGCTGCACCGCCCCCGCGAGTAGGGCTCTTCGGCGGGTACACTTTTTTCACGAAATCCGTGAATGTTTCTCGCGACATCATCCCGCAATCGGTGGTGCAGCGGGTGAAGAGCCCGTATCCGGCTATCCAGAATGCTGCCTACGACAAAATACTACGTACGCGGTTCACTGTGATGCTGGACGACCTAGTGCCGGCAGTGGCACCGCTGTTGTCCGTCGACAGGTCCCGCGCTTGCTCGGTGCGACCAACAACCTTAAGCGCTAGGGCGTAACCTGACCCTGCAAGATCTCCTCACCGACTATAAGGTGCGCCTCACGATCTGAGACGATGGGACAGGATGGCTAAGGAGGTGCGCCGTCTTGCATGCCCCGCCAGCGAGGCGAACCCTCTTGGCTACGCGCGCCACCAGCGACGCTCCATATCGTCAGGCCTGCGTCTCATGCTCAGATGAGCCGGTATTTGGCTCTCTCATCAGCAAACCGAGAGAGCCCATGCCAAGACGGAAGCAAGCAAGACGAACGAGCGTCAGAGATATCCTGCGCCTGACCCATAAACAGGGCAGTCCGGTGGGCCAAGGTGGCAGAGCAACTGAGGTTCGGCAAGACTTCGGCTTCCACCTATCTGCGGGCGCTGGAGACGGGCTGTCGTGCAGGCCCTGCATGCGGCTTTGAGGACGATGCGATGTTGAAACACCGTCTGTTGCGCCGAATCGGCCGTCGGCCAAACGTTGGGTCGTCATCAGGTTCTCGACAGCTTCCCGGTGTCAAATCCAAACCGTGGTCGGCGATCCCCACCAGGGTGGGAAGGCAGCGCTGATATAGCCGAACGTCGATCAAGTCACGATCAACGATTGCCTCATGTCACATGCCCTGCGGGACTGAAAAACGGAGAAGAACATGTGCGATGCAAAACTGAAGACCGTGCTTTCGCTTTTTTCGCCGGTGGCCAGCAAATTAGATGCTCTCTCGTCCAACGGACCAGCGACGGATGCAAATTGCGTTAAGCTAAATACGAACGAGAACCCGTTTCCGTTGCCGAAGAGCGTAATGCAAAGTGCAATTGCTGCGATCGAACACCAGTATCTTTATCCGGAAGACGACAATCTCAGCTTAAGGGCAGCTGCCTCCGATGCTTACGGATTTTCCAAAGATCAGGTGATTGCCGGCAACGGTTCGTCGGAGCTGCTCGGACTCATCTACAGAGCTTTCCTCGCCCCAGGAGATAGAGTGGCAATGCTGTCGCCCGGATTTTCGTTCAACCGTAAACTTGCCATGTTGCAGGGTGCCGAGTTTCTCGAAATCGCATCGAGCGAAGCTCATCCCCTGCCGATAGAAAAACTGCTGTCCGGCCCCGCAAAAGACGCGAAGTTCATTCTGTTGGCTAATCCGAACAATCCGACCGGAACATTCGTGCCGGTGGCCGAAATCGAACGCCTTGTGGAGCAAGCAGATCGCTTGATCGTCTTGGATGAGGCCTACGTTGACTTCGCACCCGACCATGCCCTGCGCCTCGTCAATAGACATCCGAATCTTTTGATCTTGAGGACTTTTTCAAAGAGCTATGCTGCCGCTGGCGTGCGAGTCGGCTTCGGTTTCGGTCACCCAGAAATCATTGGCAGGCTGCGCAACATCCAGAATGTCTTCAACATGAACGTGATCGGGCAGGCGGTCGGGAAAAGCATTCTTGCGCATCGCCACGCCTACGAAGAGAACCACAGGCACATCAAGCATGAACGACAGCGAGTGACCCTGGCGCTGTTGCAACTTGGCTTTTCCGTAACACCCTCCCACGCAAACTTTTTGCTGGCCCGTGTGCCGGCGGGACAGGAGGGCTCATGCTGGCAAGCCGCGTTGAAAGAGCAGGCGATCCTCATCGCCAGCTTTCCTGACGTAGATTTGAAGAACTGTATTCGCGTCAGCATTGGCACCACAGAGCAGATGGACAAATTCCTTGCTGCCGCCGAACGCGTCTGTATGAACTTTAAGAAGAATCGCGGTGCTCACAAGCATGAAGTCGATTCACATTAAGCATCAAGTAATGATATGTCGTGAGCTATGATGATTAGCGAATAAATATAGGTAATTTGGAGAACAATTAATTGAAGAAAATTTCCGCTTCGGGCCTGACCTTCGGCATCTTCGATCATCTGGACGAAAACGGCGATGACATCGCACAACAATATGCAGATCGGCTGAGCCTAGCAGAAGCGTGCGATGGCTATGGCTTTTATGCGTATCATCTCGCCGAGCACCACTGTACGCCGCATGGCAGAGGTCCATCACCGAATTTGTTCTTAGCGAGCGTCGCCCAGCGAACCCGCAGTCTTCGTGTTGGTCCCATGGTAATGCTACTTGCGCTCTATCATCCGCTGCGTGCCTTCGAGGAGATCTGCATGCTTGATCAGTTGAGCGGCGGCAGGCTTGAACTCGGCATAGGGCGCGGCTCTGCTCCCACTGAATTGGGATACTTCGGGGTTGCTGTAGAAGCAGCACCAGAACAGTATGCGGAGGCCAGTGAGATTCTCATCAATGCGATGAAAGGCGGGACGCTTTCTTATCAGGGCCGCCACTTTGAGTTGAAAGATGTTCCGCTGACGTTGAGACCTCACCAATATCCCCATCCGCCGACATGGATCGCCACCAATCGACCCGAGCCGGCTAGCTGGGCCGCTGCGAATGGGGCAAACATCGCCTGCGTCGGACCTTCCACTTCTGTTCGCAGCGTTACCGACGCGTTCCGCGCCGCCCGAATTCACGATGCTGACATTGGCCAGCAAGCGCCATTTCTTGGATTGCTCCGAATGGTGGTGATAGGGCGTTCTGAAACAGATGCGTATTTGCTCGCAGCACCTGCCTATGAACGATGGCTCAATAGCTTCAAATTTCTATACGAACTAAATGCCATTTCCACTCCACCAAACTTGCCTTTGAACTTCGATGCAGCAATTGAAAGTGAATTGTGCGTCGTGGGAACGGCAGATTCTGTCCGAAAAGCTCTCCTTGATCAGCTGGAAGAGGCAGGTGCTAATTATCTTCTGTGTCAACTGGCATTTGGGGATTTGCCGCTGGATGCCTCACTATACACCGCATCGGCCATTCGATCCGAAATCATGGCTCGAGTTGCCGCATCGTGAATCCGTCGTGTGATTGGAGGAGCAGCGGCAGCGCTGCTCCTCATTGCGAAACGGTTGTGGGGGCCGGACTCCTGTGTCAGGTGTAAACCATTGGAGCACGTCCTATCTGATCCAGGTCATATCCTGCGGCTTTGAAGTAGTTGGCACATTCGGCTGGGGTGAAGAGGTCGACGACCGCGCCGAGGCGTCCTGACCTTGCCCCTCTGATCTAATCCGGTTTGAAGTTCGTTCTGGCCCATCCAGAGGACCAGGACATGAAACGCAGCCGCTTCTCTGAAGAGCAGATCATCGGAATTTTGAAGAAACACGAGGCCGGGGTATCGGTTGGCGATCTGTGCCGCAAGCACGGGGTCAGCGACGCCTCGATCTACAATTGGAAGGCCCGCTTCGGCGGGATGGATGTCACCGAGGCTCGGCGACCTGAAGGCGCTGGAGGACGAGAACACGCGCCTGAGGCGGCTTTTGGCCGACGCCATGCTCGACAATGCCGCGTTGAAGGACCTTGTGGGAAAGAAATGGTGACGCCCGCCGCCAAGCGGAAAGCTGTCGCTCGCCTGAAGGAAGGCTTCGGGATGAGCGAACGGCGGGCGTGTAAAGCCATCGGCTGTTGCCGCATGACGGTTCGCTACCAGACCAGCAGGCCGGACGACCGGGAGGTTCGCGAGCGGATGAAGGCGATCGCGCAGGAGCGTCGCCGGTTCGGCTACCGGCGTCTTCTCGTGATGCTGAGGCGGGAGGGCCTGGTCGTGAACCACAAGAAGCTGTTCCGGCTCTATCGGGAGGAGAAGCTCGCCGTTCGCCGCCGTGGCGGCCGCAAACGGGCGATCGGGACCAGGGCGCCGATGCTGGTGCCGCTGAGGCCCGACGAGCGCTGGTCGCTCGACTTCGTATCGGACCAGCTCACCGACGGGCGCCGCTTCCGCATCCTGGCCGTCGTCGACGACTGCACGAGACAGTGCCTGGCACTCATCGTTGATACGTCTCTCTCGGGCATGCGGGTTGCCCGCGAATTGGACCGGCTCATCACCAGCGCGGCCGGCCCAGGATGATCGTCAGCGACAATGGCAGCGAGTTCACCTCGAACGCCATCCTCTCCTGGGCGGATCAGAACCGCGTCGAATGGCATTACATTGCGCCCGCCAAGCCGATGCAGAATGGCTTCATCGAGAGCTTCAACGGCCGACTGCGCGATGAACTGCTCAACGAGACGCTGTTCACCTCGCTGGCTCAGGCGCGCGTAGCCATCGCCCTGTGGCACGCCGACTACAACACCGCGCGGCCGCACTCCCCCCTGGCAGACCCCGGCCAAGTTCGCCAGCACCTTCAATCCGCGACGGTCGCTCGCGCTGCGCTATGCCAAAGGCTCCGCGCCAGCGCCCGTCGCTTCACCCGCCCAGCAGGGCACAACCCACGCCGGAAACGAACTCAAAACTGCTGGGGCAACGTCAGTCCCATAGAGCCTTGATGGTTATCTCGGCCTTTGCTCGCGGCAGCGCCTTAGGTTGGGCGAAGGCGTTCTCAATCGGATTGAAGTCGGGACTGTAGGGCGGCAGGTAGAGCAGGCTCGCCTGCGGCCTCAATCGCGCCGCGCAGGGTTCTCCAGGTGGATGTCGCCAATGTCAAATTTGCTGGCATCCATGTCGCCCTCGCCAACCGCACAAGCGAAGGCCAGAAAGCCAACATGTGTTCTGCGGCTTAATTAAGAGTCAGCCGATGTCGGCCGAACATCACCTTGTCTCGAAGTCGACGATCGGACAGCAGGTTGCGAAAGTTGGCGCGATGCGAAACAAACTGCTGAAGCGCTCAACTTTTATTGATCACGCGTGTTGGACGCGACGCACTCCCGTTCCAATCGGGCTGAGCGCAAATTCTCCCGGTTCACAAAACTGAGTCGCTGGAGTAGTGGGGGCGCAGAGAAATCTCCGGTCGCAGCCTTACCCGGTCAAAACAAGGATACCAATGATGAAGACTCTCGCCGTCTGCTCTGGCGGATTGGACTCCGTTTCCCTTGCTCACATGGTGGCAGCGGAGCACGAACTCACCGGCCTTCTATCTTTCGACTATGGCCAACGGCACAGGAAGGAATTGGGCTTCGCCGCTCTTTGCGCGCAGCGACTGAAGGTCCCGCACCAGATCATCGACATCGGCGAAATTGGCCGTGGCCTTTCCGGCTCAGCGCTGACTAGCAGTATCGACGTGCCGGACGGCCACTACGCCGAAGACACGATGAAGATTACGGTGGTGCCGAACCGCAATGCCATCATGTTGGCAATCGCCTTCGGTCTCGCCGCCGCCCACAGCGCCGAAGCGGTGGCGGCGGCCGTGCATGGTGGGGACCATTTCATCTATCCCGATTGCCGTCCGGCCTTCATTGAAGCTTTCCAGACAATGCAAGACCGCGCGCTCGACGGCTATGCGCAGATACGCCTCTATGCACCGTATGTGAATCTCGGAAAAGCTGACATTGTTGCGGATGGCGCAAGATACGGCACCCCGTTTGCTGAGACCTGGTCCTGTTACAAGGGCGGCGTGCGTCACTGCGGACGATGCGGGACCTGCGTCGAGCGGCGCGAAGCGTTCCATCTCGCCGGGCACGCTGATCCCACCGACTACGAGGACGCCGATTTCTGGCTTGAGGCGCTGCGCAGGAGGCGCGCGTAATGTTCCACATCAGCAAGGAATTCCACTTCTCGGCCTCGCATCAGCTCACCTCCTTGCCTCCCAACCATCAATGCGCGCGCCTGCACGGGCATAACTATGTCGTCGTAGTGGAGCTGTCGGCCAAGGAACTGGACGCCCACGGCTTCGTGCGCGACTATCACGATCTGGCGCCGCTCAAACGCTACATTGACGAGAGCTTCGACCATCGGCACCTCAACGACGTGCTGGGACATGAGAAGGTCACGGCGGAATGCCTGGCCAGACATTTCTATGAATGGTGCAAGGCACGTCTGCCGCAGACCGCGGCCGTGCGCGTTAGCGAAACACCGAAAACTTGGGCGGAATACCGTCCGTGACCGACATGCATCCCGCAATCCGTGTGAGCGAGATATTCGGGCCGACTATCCAGGGCGAGGGCGTGCTCATCGGCTTGCCGACGGTGTTCATCAGAACCGGCGGATGTGATTATCGCTGTTCATGGTGCGACAGCCTTCACGCGGTGGACAATCAGTATCGCCATGAATGGCTACCGATGCCGATCGATGCCGTGTGGCAAACCGTCCATGCGCTTTCCGGCGGCAGGCCGGTTATGGTCTCCTTGTCAGGCGGCAACCCGGCCATTCAGCCGTTCGGTCCCCTCATAGAACGAGGCCATCGCGAGGGCTATCGTTTTGCACTGGAAACGCAGGGTTCCGTGGTGAGGGAGTGGTTTGCGGATCTTGACGTGCTGACCCTTAGCCCAAAGCCGCCGTCCAGCGAGATGACGACCCGTTGGGCTGCGTTTGATGCATGCCTCGAAGCGGCGCAAGAGAAGCCGCAAATCGTGCTCAAGCTCGTCGTTTTCGACGAGAGTGACTATGCCTACGCCAAAGAAGTCGCGGCGAGATATCCGCACCTTCCGATCTATCTGCAACCCGGCAATCACACGCCGCCGCTCCCTGGCAGTGAAGACGCCTCTGTCGACTTGGACGGAATAATGATGCGAATGGAATGGCTTGTCGAAAGGGTGACTAGCGACAGGTGGTTCGAAGCCCGCGTGTTGCCGCAGCTGCACGTTCTGCTTTGGGGTAACAAGAGGGCGGTCTAGTCTGTGGCTTGCGTCGCACCGGAAGGCCGGGCTCCAACGGCTTGGCAGGCTCTCTTCGCGTGCCGAGTACAGCCGAGCTTTGTTCGCGTCAGCGGTCTCGCGATTGTGCGGCTGGAAACCGCCCGGACACCCCGCTGCCGGCGTGTGTCACCTTGACTCCGATGAGCTGTCGTCACGCAAAGTTGAAATCCGCAAGAACTGGCCTTCTCGCCCCACCTGCTCCGTCGCAAGCACGTCATCCCCTCATCCTTGTCCAGCTCTTATCGATGTATCTCATTGTCCGGCCTGACGCACGACTGTCAGCATGGGAATGCATCCATTGCGCAAATGCCTTCCATAAAGAAGATCGATTTCCTCATTGGCCCAACGTGAAATATAGCAACGTTTTCGTGGCGTGGGTCGGCTGCGTCGGGAGTAGCGATGAAAACGTATTGGGGTCGCCTGCGTCTCCTTGGGCAGCGAGTGTAAAGTATAGCGATGCGGCCTCCGGCGCGAACGGCAGCCGCGCAGTGATCACCTTCGCCTGTGCCTTTGCGGCGGGGGTCAAGCGCTGGTCTGCTCAAATTTTTTATCGTTTAGCTGGTTGAAACTGCCCCCGTTGCGGGCTGCAGAAGCCGGCCAGCCGAGAAACGGCAGCCGCACTTATGAAAGCACGCCAAGGCATGCGGGCATCTATCAGTTGCAAAGGACAATACTGGCCGCGCCGATTGGCCATCACGCGTCCATTAGGGCAGCCACCAACATCAGTTCGCAAGAGGAGCAAAAGTAATATGTATCGTCGTCACCTGATCAAAGGGTTGGTTGCGCTCGGCGCATGCCGGATTTGCGTTCAAGCCGCCCAAGCGACCAGTGCCCATTGGGGGTACACCGGTCCGGTCGGGCCGGAGCACTGGGCTGATCTGGATAAGGAAAATTTCGTATGCTCTGCCGGCACGCAGCAATCGCCGATCAATATCAACAGCGCGGTCAAGGCGGATATCCCGCATATCGCCATCGGCTGGCACAAGGGCGGCGGCAATATGGTGAACAACGGCCACACCATTCAAATCAATATGCCACAAGGCAGCACGCTGACCCGCGGCGATCGTGTCTACGAACTGGTACAGTTCCATTTCCATGCGCCAAGCGAACATCACGTGGCGGGCAAGAGCTTCCCGATGGAGGTGCATTTCGTTCACAAGGACACGCAAAGTGGTACTCTGGGCGTGCTGGGCGTCTTTTTAACGCCCGGCGCGACAAATGCCAGCTTTGCTGCCCTTGCTGCGGCCTTTCCCGAACTGCCGAATGGGGAGGTGACGATCGACGAGGTGAATCCCAACTGGCTTCTGCCAGCCTCGCTTGGCTATTGGACTTATGAGGGCTCACTGACGACGCCGCCGTGCACCGAAAACGTCGAGTGGATGGTGGCGATGGAACCGGTTGACGTTGATCCGGCAGACATCCAGCGATTTGCCTCACTCTACCCGTCGAACGCGCGCCCTATTCATTCACCCAATCGACGCTTCATCCTGCGCCAGAGTTGAGCGCCGCCCCAGCGGTTCCGCACGGTCCAACATTCTTGGCACAAGTTGGCGCGAAGCCTCCTCTTCCGGTCTGGCGGTCTGACGGCGCTCCCCAAGCTGGCTAGTCTAAATGATAGGGATTCGGTGCCGACACCACTCGTCCCAAAGACGTCGCGGCGAGGTTTGTCTGCAACCCGGCAATCACACGCCGCCCCGCCGTGGTAATGAAGACGTCTCTGTCGAGTCCGACGGAATATGATGCGCATGGAACCGCTGGTAGAAAAGGTGACCAGCGACAGGTGGTTCGAAGCCCGCGTCTTGCCGCAGCTGCACGTTCTACTCTGGGGTAACAAGAGGGTGGTGTATACCTTCTCCTAGCTTCGCCGCCAACTGCTCGGTTTTCCGAATTGCTCTCTATATTCTTGAAGACGATGCGTTCGTTAAAGACATGTGCTGCGCACCTGGTGTAAAAGCTGCTCTCATCATGCAGAGGTCAAGCCAGTCGGGCTCATCCGAGGCTATGGCCGTGAGCACTGTTCAGTTCGGCAGAGAGGGCGCTTTTGTACACACTTTGCGATCGTGGCGGCCCCGTGGGCAGATCTGCAAGCTGCCGCGACACTAACCTCTCGAAGCCCGCCCGCCCGCCTTTCGTGCAGCTTCCTCTGAACAAAACCACCGCTCGCCCTTCAATAGGTTGATGCGTGTCTCCCAGTAAGATTCCTGTCCAAGAACGTGATAATCTTCTTGCCAGTGTTGTAGCTGATGTTGCCCTTGATGCCGCAGCCTACCGCGGCGGGACCAAACTCAATGGCAAGCAGGCCGGCTAGGATCGTGCAGCCAGTCGCGAGCCTCGCCCACAACGGGGTCTCACGCGCATGAGGGCGCCGACCATGGGTTCGGCGGTTCATACGCGTATAACACGTATCTTTCTGAAAAAATCAATGCTCTCGGCTAAGCTACTGAATTATTTGGCTTCCATATAGCGCGTCGGCGGAACCAACTTGTAGACGGGCTATGAAAGGTTAAGCGCCGATGTCTATCGGCCGCCGGCGTTCCCGCTCTGTAAGCCTGCCTGAACTACCCGCGCCGCGGTCAAGCCCCAGGCTCCTGCTCATCCAGCGACCGCCCGATCAATGGCAGGCTGGAAAGACAAGAGCCGATGTCTTCCGATGGTCTCGCCATCAGCTTTGGGCTAACTTCCCCATTCTCCCGCTTCGAGCTCGACACACGGCGGTTTGGATGGCGCACGACAATCTGTGTCGGCTTTGTCGTGTCCGTGACAGACGCCTGAAAGGCCCGTTCGCGCGTTTTGCTGCCGTCTAAGCGGCTGGAATTTAATGACAAAGTTTCTTCTGGGATCGGCCGATCACGCTGGTACGCTTTTTGCGATGCTTGGTGTGAGGCGGCACGAGCTGCCTATCGGCACTTGTGTCGCGGGCAGTCGCGATGATTAGAACGAAGGAAGGAAAGCTATTATGTCAGGTCTGCGTCAGATCGCCTTTTACGGAAAAGGCGGCATCGGCAAGTCCACCACGTCCCAAAATACGCTCGCTGCCCTTGTCGACCTCGGGCAGAGAATCCTCATCGTAGGATGCGACCCCAAAGCCGATTCCACACGCTTGATCCTGAATTCGAAAGCTCAGGATACCGTCCTGGATCTCGCCGCACAGGAAGGTTCGGTGGAAGACCTCGAACTCCAGGACGTGCTCAAGGTGGGCTACAGAGGCATCAAGTGCGTGGAGTCCGGCGGCCCCGAGCCGGGTGTCGGTTGCGCCGGCCGCGGCGTCATCACCTCGATCAATTTCCTCGAGGAGAATGGCGCTTATGACGATGTCGATTATGTCTCCTATGACGTCCTCGGCGACGTGGTATGCGGCGGCTTCGCCATGCCGATCCGCGAAGGCAAGGCCCAGGAGATCTATATCGTCATGTCCGGCGAGATGATGGCGCTCTATGCCGCCAACAACATCGCCAAGGGCATCCTCAAATATGCCCATTCGGGCGGTGTGCGGCTGGGCGGGCTGATCTGCAATGAACGTCAAACCGACCGCGAACTCGATCTGGCCGAAGCACTGGCTGGCCGATTGAATTCCAAGCTCATCCACTTCGTGCCCCGCGACAACATCGTCCAACATGCCGAACTCAGGAAGATGTCGGTGATCCAGTACGCGCCGGACTCAAAGCAGGCAGGGGAATACCGCGCTCTGGCCGAGAAGATCCACGCCAATTCGGGCCAGGGTACGATCCCGACGCCGATCACCATGGAGGAGCTGGAGGAGATGCTGCTCGACTTCGGCATCATGAAGACCGACGAGCAGATGCTTGCCGAGCTTCACTCCAAGGAAGCGGCGAAGGCGGCGGCCCAGTAGTGACATTAGCGCTGCCATGAATCGGCGCGCCTTGCAGAGAACGGCGCCTATTCTTTGAGGCGTCACCCAACCTTGAAAGGGGGACTCATGAGCCGGGAATACGAGAATGACGGTGCTCTTCATGCGAAGCTTATCGAAGAGGTGCTGTCGCATTATCCCGACAAGGCGGCGAAGCGCCGCAAGAAGCACCTCAACGTCGCAAAGAGCGGCAACGAGGCTGGCGGGGAAAGCGAGGTCCTTTCCGAATGCGACGTCAAATCGAACATCAAGTCCATTCCCGGGGTGATGACGATTCGCGGCTGTGCATATGCTGGTTCGAAAGGCGTGGTGTGGGGGCCAGTCAAGGATATGGTCCATATCTCGCACGGCCCGGTCGGCTGCGGCCAATATTCTTGGTCGCAGCGCCGCAACTACTACGTCGGTACGACGGGCGTCGACACGTTCGGGACAATGCAGTTCACCTCCGATTTCCAGGAGAAGGACATCGTCTTCGGCGGCGACAAGAAGCTGGAACAGATCATTGACGAGATTGAAGTCTTGTTTCCGCTCAACAACGGCATCACCGTGCAGTCCGAATGCCCTATCGGCCTGATTGGCGATGACACCGAGGCCGTTTCTCGCAAAAAGACCAAGGAGTATGACAAGACGATCGTGCCGGTACGCTGCGAGGGCTTCCGCGGCGTCTCGCAGTCGCTTGGCCACCACATCGCCAATGATGCAATCCGGGATTGGGTCTTCGACAAAAAGGATGTCAAGTTCGAGGCCGGCCCCTACGACGTCAACGTCATCGGCGACTACAATATCGGCGGCGATGCCTGGGCCTCGCGCATACTGCTTGAGGAGATAGGGCTGCGCGTGGTTGGCAACTGGTCGGGTGACGCCACACTCGCAGAGATCGAGCGCGCCCCGAAGGCTAAGCTCAATCTTATCCACTGCTACCGGTCGATGAATTACATCTGTCGGCATATGGAGGAAAAGTATGGCGTCGCCTGGATGGAGTACAATTTCTTCGGTCCCTCCCAGATCGAAGCCTCTCTGCGCAACATAGCCAAGCATTTTGGGCCGGAAATCGAGGAGAAGACGGAAAAGGTCATTGCCAAGTACAGGCCGCTTGTTGATGCGGTCATCGCCAAGTACCTGTCGCGCCTGGAAGGAAATACCGTGATGCTCTATGTCGGCGGCCTGCGCCCCCGCCACGTCGTCACGGCCTACGAGGACCTCGGCATGGTCATCGTGGGCACCGGCTATGAATTCGCCCACAGCGACGACTATCAGCGCACCGGCCACTACGTGAAGAACGGCACGCTGATCTACGATGACGTGACCGGCTATGAGTTGGAGAAATTCATCGAAGGGATTCGCCCAAATCTGGTCGGCTCGGGAATCAAAGAAAAATACCCGGTGCAGAAGATGGGCATACCGTTCCGCCAGATGCATTCCTGGGATTATTCAGGCCCGTATCACGGCTACGATGGCTTTGCCATTTTCGCACGTGATGTGGATCTCGCCATCAACAACCCGGTCTGGGACCTATTCCACGCGCCTTGGAAAAGAAGCCGGGGCGATGAGCGGGCGATGGCTGCCGAATAAACATTTGCTTCAGCCCCAGTCTCCCACTGAGACGGTGAACTCCCGCGGCCTCTGATCCGCCGGAGCCTGGAACGTCTTGACGTCCTGAGCTGCCGTCCCGCGCAGCCAGATGCAAAAGAGGTAATCATCATGCCGCAGTCGGCTGAAAAAATTCTCGATCACGCTCCCCTGTTCCGCGAGCCGGAATACAGAAAGATGCTCGCTGAGAAGAAGCTAAACTTCGAATGTCCGCACCCCGATGAAATCGTTTCCGATCAGCGCGATTTCACCCAGACGTGGGAATACCGCGAAAAGAACCTCGCCCGCAAAGCGCTTGTCGTGAACCCGGCCAAGGCCTGCCAGCCGCTGGGTGCGGTATTCGCTGCCGCCGGCTTCGAGCGAACCATGTCCTTCGTCCACGGCAGCCAAGGTTGCGTCGCCTATTACCGCTCGCACCTGTCGCGCCATTTCAAGGAGCCTGCCGCGGCGGTCTCCTCCTCAATGACCGAGGATGCGGCGGTGTTTGGCGGCCTGAAGAACATGGTCGACGGGCTCGCCAACACCTACCAGCTCTACGACCCCAAGATGATTGCCGTGTCGACGACCTGTATGGCAGAGGTCATTGGCGACGACCTGCACAGCTTCATCCAGAACGCCAAGGACGAAGATTCAGTCCCGCGCGACTTCGACGTGCCCTTTGCCCACACCCCGGCCTTCGTTGGCAGTCATGTCGACGGCTATGACAACATGGTCAAAGGCATTTTGGAGCACTTCTGGAAAGGTCAGGAGCGTACGCAAATCGAAGGAACCATCAACATCATTCCGGGCTTCGACGGCTTCTGCGTCGGCAACAACCGGGAGCTCAAGCGCCTGCTCGATGTAATGGGCGTGTCCTATACATTGATCCAGGATGCCTCTGACCAGTTCGATACGCCTTCGGACGGTGAATACCGCATGTATGACGGGGGCACGAAGATCAACGAGGTGAAGAAGGCCCTCAACGCCGAGGCAACGCTTTCGCTGCAGCATCACAACACCCGAAAGACACTGGGCTATTGCGAGGAGGTCGGGCAGGCGACGGCCTCGTTCCACTATCCGCTCGGCGTTCAGGCGACGGACGAATTCCTGATGGAGGTCGCGGCGATTTCCGGCAAGGAGATTCCCGAGGCAATTCGCCTCGAGCGCGGCCGACTGGTAGACGCCATGGCGGACAGCCAATCCTGGTTGCATGGTAAGAAATACGCCATCTACGGTGATCCCGACTTCGTTCACGCAATGGCCCGCTTTGTCATGGAGACCGGCGGCGAGCCAACCCATTGCCTCGCCACCAATGGCACCTCGGCATGGGAAGCCGATTTGAAGAAGCTGCTAGCATCCTCGCCTTTCGGCAAGGCTGCCCAGGTTTGGGCGGGCAAGGACCTGTGGGCGCTGCGCTCACTGCTCTTTACCGAGCCGGTGGACCTTTTGATCGGCAATTCCTACGGCAAGTACCTGGAGCGCGACACCGGAACACCGCTGATCCGGCTGATGTTTCCGATCTTCGATCGGCACCATCATCACCGCTTTGCGCTCTTTGGCTACCAGGGAGCGTTGCGCGTGCTGACGACGATCCTCGACAAGATCTTCGACAAACTCGATCGCGAGACGAGCGAGACGGGTGTGACGGATTATTCCTATGACCTCACGCGCTAAGAGCCGTGGCCGGCTTTTCGCCGAGGCCATTCCTTGCCCAATGGACTGGGGAGGCTGAGCAATGTCCTCCCTCAGCGCCAAAATCAAGGACGCCTTCGATGAGCCCGCCTGCGATAAGAACCGTGGCAAAGATGCCAAGGCGCGCAAGGAGGGCTGCTCGAAGTCGCTGACACCAGGGGCGGCAGCCGGCGGCTGCGCCTTTGACGGAGCCAAGATCGTCCTGCAGCCGATCACCGACGTTGCGCATCTGGTCCATGCGCCGCTCGCCTGCGAGGGCAATTCTTGGGACAACCGTGGTGCGGTTTCGTCAGGGCCGACCTTGTGGCGGACAAGCTTCACGACCGACCTCACCGAACTCGACCTTGTGATGGGGCAGGGCGAGCGGAAACTCTTCAAGGCGATCCGCGAGATCAAGCACACATACGCGCCGCCGGCGATCTTCGTCTACTCGACTTGCGTAACGGCGCTGATCGGTGACGACATCGAGGCCGTGTGCAAACGCGCCACGGAAAAGTTCGGTTTGGCCGTGGTGCCGATCAATGCGCCTGGCCTGGCAGGCTCCAAGAACCTCGGCAATAAGCTCGCCGCCGAGGCGTTGCTCGATCATGTCATCGGCACGGTCGAACCCGACGACCCCGGACCCTACGACATCAACATCCTTGGCGAATTCAACCTCTCGGGCGAATTCTGGCTTGTAAAGCCGCTCCTCGATCGGCTCGGGATTCGGGTGCGCGCCTGCATTCCCGGCGATGCGCGTTACCGCGACATTGCTTCCGCGCACCGCGCCCGGGCGGCAATGATGGTGTGCTCGACCGCGCTGATCAGTCTTGCCCGCAAGATGGAGGAGCGCTGGGACATCCCGTTCTTCGAGGGCTCCTTCTATGGCATCTCCGACACATCGCAAGCTCTTCGAAACCTTGTCAGGCTGCTGGTGAGGAAGGGCGCCGATCCGGAGATCCTCGAGCGCACAGAGACGCTGATCGCGCAGCAGGAGGCGATCGCGTGGAAGAAACTCGAATCCTACCGGCAAAGGCTCCAAGGCAAGCGCGTGCTGCTCAACACAGGCGGTGTGAAGTCCTGGTCGGTTGTCCATGCGCTGATGGAGATCGGAATCGAGATCGTCGGCACCTCGATCAAGAAATCTACGGTGCAGGACAAGGAGCGCATCAAACAAGTTCTCAAGCACGACAAGCACCTGTTCGAATCCATGGCTGCGAGCGAGCTGTACGCCATGCTCTCTGAACACAGGGCCGATATCATGCTGTCGGGCGGTCGCACGCAATTCATTGCGCTCAAGGCCAAGACGCCCTGGCTCGATATCAACCAGGAGCGCCAGCATCCTTATGCCGGCTATGACGGCATGGTGGAACTCGTACGCCAGATCGACCTCGCCATTCACAATCCGATCTGGTCTCAGGTGCGCCAGCCGGCCCCGTGGGATTGCCAGCCTGAGCTGATAGGCGAATTGCCGTGCACGAGGAACGAGACCGCGTACCTGTTTGATGAATTCGCCTGCGCGACGGCACACGAGTGTTGAGGCGACCGATGGCCCGCATCCTTCCCCAGAGCAAATCGGCGGCAGTCAACCCGCTGAAGTCGTCGCAGCCGCTGGGTGCCGCCTTTGCCTTTCTTGGCGTCGACGGTGCGATGCCGCTGTTCCACGGCAGCCAAGGCTGCACAAGCTTTGCGCTCGTTCTCTTCGTGCGGCACTTCAAAGAAGCGATTCCCTTGCAGACTACGGCGATGGATGAGGTGGCGACCATCCTCGGCGCAGCCGACCATCTGGAAGAGGCGATCCTCAACCTCAAGAACCGCACGAAGCCAACGCTGATCGGGGTGTGCACGACCGCGCTGGTGGAGACGCGTGGCGAAGATTGCGCGGGTGATATTGCCAACATCATGCGGAAGCACACGCAACAGCTTGCGGGTACGGAGGTCGTGCTGGCCAACACGCCGGATTTTGACGGCGCGATCGAAGAGGGCTGGGCCAAGGCAGTCACCGCAATGATCGAAGGGATTACGCGCTCGGGCGAACGGGCGCGGCACCCGAAGAAGATCGCAATCCTGCCCGGATGCAACCTCTCTGTCGCCGACATCGAGCATATGCGGGACATGGTTGAAAGCTTTGGGCTCAAGCCGGTTATTCTGCCCGACATTTCAGGCTCGCTCGACGGTACGGTTCCTGACCGCTGGGTAGCGACCACATACGGCGGCACCAGCGTCGAAGACATTCGCGAGTTGGGTACGGCCATGCGATGCATCGCCATCGGTGAGCACATGCGCCGCCCGGCGACAGCGCTGCTCGGGTTGACCGGCGTGCCTTACGTGTTGTTCCAGTCACTGACTGGGCTGCAGGACACGGACCGCTTCGTGTCGCTGCTGTCTTCGATTTCGGGCGCGGCGGTACCGGCCCGCGTGCGCCGGCGCCGGGCGCAATTGCAGGACGCGATGCTCGACGGACATTTCCATTTCGGCGGCAAGAAAATTGCCATCGCTGCCGAACCAGACCAGCTGTTCCAACTTGCAACCTTCTTTGCTGGTCTCGGCTCCGAGATAGCCGCGGCCGTCACAACGACCGACAGGTCTAAAATTCTCAAGAAAGTCCCGGCGGTTTCGGTTCAGATCGGCGATCTCGGCGATCTGGAAAGTCTTGCCGTCGGTGCTGACCTGCTTGTCACGCATTCGCACGGGCGCCAAGCATCGGAGCGGCTCGGAATTCCGCTCATGCGCATCGGGTTCCCGGTCTTCGATCGACTAGGCAGCCAGCACAAGCTCGCAATTCTCTATCAGGGCACCCGCGACATGATCTTCGAGGTCGCCAGCATCTTCCAGGCCAACCAACACGCGCCCACTCCTGAGGCGCTTGATCCACTCCGTAATCGAGAAATATCACGATGAACGCTGTTCGCCGCCTCTCGCTGGTCAGTAATGAGGTTTTCGCCCCGATGCCTGAACGACGTAAGGGCGCATTGCGCGTTGCGATCGCCACTCAGGACATGCAGGACCTCAATGCCCATTTCGGGTCGGCCAGGCGCTTTGCTGTCTACGACGTGACGCGCGAGGAATGGAATCTCGTAGAAGCCGTGGCCTTCGATGACGTGTCCGATGAAAGCGGGGAGCATCGGGCCGAGCGCGATGATCGCATCACGCCAAAGGTGGATGCGCTCAAGGGCTGTCAGATCCTGTTTTGTCTGGCAATTGGCGGCCCTTCGGCAGCCAAGCTTGTCGCGGCAAAAATCCACCCGATCAAAGTGGCGGAGCCCCAATCGATCCCACAGGTGCTCTTGCGCACGCAGATGATGCTCAGGACGTGTCCTCCGCCTTGGCTGCGCAAGGTGCTGGCGCGAGCGGGCATTGCCGAAAAGAAACCGTCCTTCGAGGACGAGGACTGAAAAGAGGAGGACGCCAATGCCTGACCCCGCAATCCCCCCAGCTGTCGCCGAAGACGAGGCGGCTCTTTGCACCCCGTTCGTCAAATGCCTCGTGCGGCTGATCCGTTCTCAGGATTCCTATGGCTCGTGGGAACGCAAAGCGGACGCTGAGCTGCTGGGCGACTTCATCATTACCAAGGAACAGCGCCGAGGGATCCCAATCATCGGAGATCCCGATCCCGACGTGCTGTGGAGGCTCGACAAGTACTACGCCGCCATCGGGCTTGCGATCGAGGAGCGCTGCGGCCTTATGGCATCGCCGATGATCCAGGTGAGCCATGAGGGTTTTGGTCGGGTGCTTTTCACGACCGGACGGCTGGTCGTTTTGTCCAAAACGCTGCGCGATGTCCACCGGTTTGGCTTCGAGACGCTCCTGAAGCTCGCCACGGCCGGTACGAAGCTGGTCGACGATGCGATTTCAGTCATCGAAACCTTTCCCCACGTGGCGCTGGCATGATGGGCGCGATTTTCGAGAAAGGCCATCATGACGGACCCGAGAAACTATGTTGGCCAGTCCCCTCGATCCAGGGACTCGAGGCCGACCAGGTTGTTGGGGTATCGCCGATGAAAAAGCCGCTGGTCCTGATCTGCTCGCAAGATGCCGAGTTCTATCTGCTCTACAGCCACATACTGGAGGTTGACGGTTTCAGCAGTGAGACGGCAGACGGCGCGAAGGCTGCGCTGGCCTTGGCCGAACAACGGGAGCTTCAGGCCGTAGTGCTGGATTGCGACCCAGCCAGCATAAACGGGTCCGCAATTTGCGCCCACCTCAAGCGGGAACCGCGCACCACCGACCTGCCTATCATCGCCCTGATCGCGCCTGGCGCCGAGCACCAGCACCTCGATCTCTTGAAGGCAGGCGTTGAGAGCTTTGTGCGGCCGGTGGCTCCGGCCAAGCTGCTCGACTGCCTGCGGGCGAGGCTCGGGCTGACCAAGCGTGGTCCGAACGGGGTTGAAAACGACAGTTGGATTTGTTGTGGAGGCCTGGAGATGAAGCTCGATGCCCATCGGGTTCGCGGTAATGGCCACGACATCCATCTCGGACGGATCGATTTCAACGTGCTGCGGCTTATGATTGAGGCCCCCGGCAAGGTCTTCAGCCGGGACGAGCTTATCGGGGCGGCCTGGCTGCCCAACATTCATGTCGGTGCACGCACCGTCGATGTCCATATCAGCCGAATCAGGAGGGCGCTGAAAACGGCCTTGCCCGGCAGCGTCATTCGCACCGTCAGGTCGGCCGGCTACTCGCTCGAGAAGCCGGACGACTGAAATCGGTGATCGAACGTGGTGCCGCTCTCTCTTCCTCCTGAGAGCGGTGTTGCCGCTTTGAGGCGCTCCTAACGAAGACCAGGAGAAGCAGGCAAATGGAATTTAAAAGCATATTCAGTGTGACGGGTGCTGATCATTCTGATGAGGACCTCACAACAGCTGCCGGACTGTGTGCCGAGGTCGGCGCGCACCTATCGGTACTCATTATACCGCCTCCATTGCTCTTGATGTCGTCTCCGCCCCCCGAATGGGATACAGGACGTGCACAGGCAATTGCAGTACCGAACTATCGATTTCAGCAAATCGAGAAATTTTCACAGGACGTGACCAGAATGGAAAGACGGTCCGCGGATATCCTCAAAAGGCTGAAAGCTATGTCGCTTTCCTGTGACGTTGACACCGACTATTGCGATCCGGCTAGCCTCGGTGAAGTGGCACGACAGCGGGCGCTCTGCGCTGACCTGACGATCGTTGGAGGAGACCTCCTCAACGATGAGACTCTCGGACCTCCTGTTGTCAACGGCTGCTTGTTCGATAGCGGAAAGCCGGTGCTCATCGTGCCGAAGGGCGTTAAGGCGACGCTGTCGCCTCGACGCGTGCTGGTCGGCTGGGATTCGCGTGTAGAGGCCTCGCGTGCGGTTCGGGAAGCTCTTAGTATCCTATCCGCTGCCAGGGAAGTCTGTGTCGCTATGGTCGATCCAAAGGCGCAAAACAACGGGAAAGGCGCGCAGTCTGGAGCTGACATCGCTGCCTATCTTACTCGGCACGGTGCTCGGGTCTCCGTTGACCTGCTTAAGAGCGCCGGCAAATCGGCGGGCACAGTGCTGACCCAGCACGCGAACGACATCTGTGCTGACATGATGGTCATGGGTGCTTATGGCAGCCGTGGGCTGCGTGAGCGGATTTTCGGCGGTCCGCCGAGCTGGAGCTTTGGGAAGACCACATTGCCGCTGTTTTTGGCTCGCTGATCAGCTCCGTAGGAACACCGATCAGGTCGTAGGACCGCCAACCAGTCCGAAGTCGTCGTCGGTTACCGGTCGGATTGCGGAGACATGGCTGGATCCGCGAACATCTTGCGACGCTTGTCAGAGCCAAACCGGACGCCTCGACTGCTTCACGACGCTCTCGTGAACCAACTCGTGCGAGATCGCCGCAACGGGCAGTAAAGACGAACGGCTGCAGCAGACCGCAGCCAAGCCACAGGGCGGGGTGTACCAGGAGACCCCGCCTCGTGCGCGAACCCTGTTGGAAGGCCCCTTATCAGTACCCGGACGCGCGTCAAATCGGCGGCTGTCCCTGTCAGCCTGCGGTGTGCAAGGGCCGCTGCCGCGGAGCTTCCCCTGCCCGATCGTCGGGCGTGCGACAATGTCGGATTCCAGACGAGCTGGAACTGCGCGAACTCGTTGGTTTGACAGGTCTTTATCCGGCACGTCGCATGCATGGGAGTCTCCGAAAGCATTAAGAGCCGTTATCCATGGTTACGCCCCTCGAAAGAAAGAGCCGCTTCCGTCGTGGCAGGGAAACAGCCACTCCTGGGGTGGAGGCCGGCGCTAGAAGCCGCCGTAAGATCCGGAAGAGCCGCGCGACAGCATCACACACTTTCCTTCTGCTCTTGGGTTCGGATCACGCCGCGCCGCTGTCGATGCCGCCGACATTGAGCCCAAGACCTGGAAGGCGGCACACGCTTTTGCTGTCCTCTCAGTCGGGACCGCGGCTCAAGCATGCCTGTGAGGTTCGCATTGCTCAATGCCCGGCGATCGACGTCAACATGCCGCTGAGTTGGAAAACACTCCTAGAGGAGTAAGGATAAGTGGACCTCTTTTGTATTGGTGTGGGTGCTGGACCATCTAATTTGAGCCTTGCGTGTCAGATACAGGAAGAGATTGCGCAAGGGGCACTGTTCCTGGATCGGCAGGTTGATTTCCGAGGACATCCAGGCAGCGCTTTCGATTGCGCGGAGCTCCAGGTCGGCCACTTCCAGGATCTGGTTACTCTGGTCAATCCGCGATCAGCCTACACATTCGTAAACTACCTCCACGAGAACGGGCGTCTTTACAATTTCCTCAATGCGCAATTTCACGGGGTGCTTAGAGCCGAGTTCGCCCAATATCTCAACTGGGCGTTCCAGAAGAATCCGCTTGTCCGTGGCGGCGAGGCCGTTCGCGAAATCCGCTTTGACGGCGAGTTTCGCGTGCGGACGGACAACGCGGTCCTTGATGCAAGAAACCTCGTCATCGACATAGGCAAGCAGGCGCAAATTCCGCCTCAGTTTCATGGCTGGACTGGACCCAACCTGTTCCACTCATCTGAGTTGGCCCACATCAATCCTGAGGTGCAAAAAAAGCATGTCTGCGTTGTTGGCGGCGGACAGTCGGGAGCCGAGCTGCTACTGCACCTTGTCGGCCGGCCGAAAGAACGGCGGCCCGCGGCGATCACATGGGTCTTGACGCGCGAGATGCCTTTCGACGACCACGCGTTCACAAACGGGCTGTTCACGCCATGCTTCTCGGATCGTTTTGCTGCGATGAGCGAGGTGCATCGACAGCTGTTCCTGCGGCGTTTCGCGCTTGCCTCCGAGGGCATTTCAGAAAGCAAGTTGCGCGCGGTCTATCAGGCGCTCTACCACCACGCCTTTCTCGAGCCACACCAATGCGAGATCACATTGCGGCCAAGTTGCAACGTGTCGCGCTGCATCAATGCCGGAGCAGGGCACAGGCTCACGCTGCAACGCGGCTTGGACAACATCGGAGAAGTAACCGCCGATATCGTCATCCTGGCCACCGGGTACGAGAAACCGCTGCCGGGTTTCCTAGAACCGATCGCAGATCGCCTCGAACAGATCGGCAATGAGCTCGCCATCGGCGAGGATTTTTCGGTGTACTGGGACGGACCGCGAGACCGACGCCTTTTCGTTCAGAACGCCTGCCTTGGACAGCGCGGGCTGGCTGATCCGAACTTTGGGCTGCTGGCCTGGCGAGCGCGCCGCATCCTTGACAGCCTTCTGCGGCGCGCGCCATGCGCCAATCCCGAGCATCTAGGGTTCATCAACCGTCCCTTGACGGAGTGCTGGCCCGACCTCGGAGTCGAACAAATGGGCAGCGGGATATGATTCGTCGATATTGATGATCGGCGGTGGCATTCAGGAAAGATTGCCGCCTCTGGCGGCAAAAGCGGGACGAGCAATATTCCTACGGCGTCAGATCGCTCTGCTCGCGCTTGAGCAAGGTAGCGTCGCGCGACTCCTGCTTGGCGTGAAACAGCAAAGGGCATTCAATCACGATGCAGCTTTACGTGCTGTCGGGCTCAACGCCACGTGGATCGAGCCCAACGCCGCCGTTGGCAACCGCGACGCGAATTATGACGCCGGGCCACATGCGGCGGTGGCTGCAAGGGTACCGAGCCTCTCCCGCACTTTCGACCCCATCGCCGAAGTGCGACTACTCCAGGACGCCGAAGCCGGTCTTATCGCCAGCGGGCCAGCCAAACTCTCACCTTCCTAAACGGCAGCCGCTAAGGTGAGCCGTCGAAAGCCGACATTCAGGTTAACGTCAGCTGGCCGTGTTAGGGCTCGCTTATTCAAGGCGGTACCGGCGCTTGCCGAAGCTAAGAAGGGTTGGCATGCCCTTTGCCGTGCTTGATGTGCGGCAACACGGTGAGAGCTCCGCTGAAGCAAGCGAGAGGGAGCAATGCCCTCGAGACCGTGTCCGATTTTGACTGGAAAATATTCCGCGACAAAAGAGACGAAAGGTGTGGAATGACTTTGGACACCAAGATGGAACTGCGTATGGGGTCCCCGGCTCCTGCGCTGAAAGTGGAGAACTGGCTGCGTGGCGAGCCCCTCACGAGCCTTCGGCCCGGCAAGGTCTACCTCGTTGAATTTTGGGCGACTTGGTGCCGACCATGTGTCCACGCCATGCCCCATTTGATCGAACTGCAGGAGAAATATAAAGACAGCGGATTTGAGATTATCGGAGTCGCAGCTTGCGAAAAGGCTGCAACCGCGGACGAAGCGCGGACCAACGTGGATGCCTGGCTGACCGAGAAGTTCCCGAATCTGAATTATCGGACAGCGTTCGATTGCACTGGCGAAATGAAAAAGCTCTGGCTGGAACCCAGCTCTTCGTTCGGGATTCCCACCTCGTTCGTGGTCGACCGCGACGGCCACATCGCTTATATCGGCCACCCGGCACCTCTCGATGACGTTTTGCCGAAAGTCCTTAACGGCAGCTGGCGCAGCAGCTATGAAGCGAAAGCCGTCGATGCAAAGCGAATCTCGCGTGTGCGCGAATCGTCGCTGAGTCAGCCGATATACGCCAAACTTGGGCCGGCGATGCAGGACGAGGATTGGGCAGCGGCGCTATTGGCCATCGAAGAAGGCCTCGCCGTGATGCCAGACTCTTTTGATTTTCGGCGGGTTCATGCGGATATTCTGCTTCACAAGCTGCGCGACATCAAAACCGGCTTGCCGCTTATGCGCGAATTGGTCGAGGACGCGATCAACAAAAAGTTCGAAGCGATGTCTTGGGTGGTGATGGCGCTGAACCAACTCTTCCATCCCACGATCGACAACTCCCATCTTCCGCATGATGATCGCTTTGCGATGGGCAAGGAGCTCTCCGAACAGATCCTGGAACTTAATCCTCCGCAAGGCGATGGAGACTTTAAATTCGGGTGTTACTTTCCGGTCGCTCAGTATTATTACGAGAGCGGCAACAAGGACCGGGCGATCGAGTTGATCGAGGTGGCAATCAAATCGCTGGACCATTCGGAGCCAGTGCCGGACCAAACCAAACAGCGCTACCTCACCTCGTTGCTCCAAGCCCTGGCCAACTACACGGGTGAGCCTGCCTGTCACGCGGGTCTCTGTGTGGCTCCGCAAAACAAGACTTCCGAAACTCAAAACGCTGTCACTTCCTGAGCAAGGATCGCGAAGGGCATGACAATTGGAATTGAACACCGGCAAATCCGCCCGCCCAGGCGCACTTCGCAGCAATAACGTCGATGCCGCAAAAGTGCGCGGCTTGCGGCAGGTGGAATTTCCATTGCGTTTACGGGTCGAACCGCGGCGCAGGCGTTCGCGCCGCGGTGAAAGGTCTCGCATTGGTGGACGTGCTCGAGGTCGGCCACGGGACACTGTTGCGTGGGATCGGCTCGCCCAAGCCATTCCCCGCCCACGCAAGCGCCCGAACCACACATCGCAGAAAAAGAGATCGTCCTTCAAGAGGAGTACTGAAATTGGGGAAAAGCGAGATTCCTCATGAACCGGTTGGCCCTGCTGTCCACAAGGACGACGAGGCCCTTGCTTCCCCGTTCGTCAAATGCCTCCTGCGGCTCATTCGTACTCAGGATTCCTTCGGCTTATGGGAAGGCCATTCGGATGCCGAGCTGCTGGCCGAGTTCATCATCACCAAGCAACAGCAA